>NZ_MDGP01000001.1:4260000-4576104 GCF_001747095.1 Roseivirga sp. 4D4 | reverse complement strand
ACTGTGGGTACTATTGGTAACTCTGCTTCTGCAGTACTTTCTATCAGAGCAACCGTACTGGCAACTGGTGACTTTACCAATACTGCTACTATCACTGCTTCTGATCAGTTTGATACTGATACGGCTGACAATACGGCTAGTACTTCAGTGACGCTTCAACAAGCTGACATTGCACTGACTAAAGTGGTGAGTAATGCTACTGCCAATGTGGGTGAAAACGTGACCTTCACAGTGACCGCTACTAACAATGGTGGTGACGCTGCTACTAACCTTCAGGTATTAGATCAACTGCCTAGTGGATATACTTTTGTGTCTTCTACTTCTACCCAAGGTACTTTCACTAGTGGTACAGGTATCTGGGCCATTGGAACACTTCCTAAAGATGGAGTAGTAACACTTGAGGTTGTGGCTACTGTACTTGCCAATGGTGTTTTTGACAACACCGCTAGTGTTAACAGCTTAGATCAGGTGGATGGTGTGAGTGGTAATGATACAGCTACTGCCACAGTAGATGCGCCTAGAGCTGACCTTAGTCTTGATAAAACAGTAAGTTCTACTTCTCCTAATGTGGGTGATGTAATCACATTTACTGTAACATTGACCAACAATGGTCCTGATGTGGCTGATGCTACAGGCATTGAGGTAACAGATCAAATACCTACTGGATATACTTTCGGAACGGCTACACCTAGTCAGGGTACTTATACTGCTGGAACAGGGGTTTGGGCTGTTGGTACACTAGCTAAAGATGCGACTGCTACTTTAACCATTACCGCTACTGTACTTGCTGCTGGTGACTTCACCAATACAGCTACTGTTACCGGTAACGATGTGTATGATCCTAACTCGGGTGATAATACTGCTTCGGCTAGTATTGTAGCTCAGTCTGCTGATCTATCTATTACCAAAGTAGCTAGTGACGATACTCCGAATGTGGATGACAATGTCACTTTCACCATCTCGGTAAGCAATGCTGGTCCTGATGCGGCTACTGGTGTTCAGGTAACTGATGTATTGCCTTCAGGATATGACTTTGTGTCGGCTACTACTGCTTTTGGTAGCTACAACAACACCAATGGCCTCTGGTCTGTAGGATCTGTAGCCAATGCGGGTACTGCTACCCTATCCATTGTCGCTAAGGTGAAGGCTACGGGTACTTATGATAATACAGCTTCTATTACTGCTGCTGATCAGACCGATCCTGATGCAGGAAATAACAGCAGTACTGAAACGGTCGCTGCTCAGTTTGCTGACCTTAACGTAACTAAGTCGGTGGATAACCCTACACCTACCCCTGGTAGTAATGTAGTATTCACGGTTACTGTATTGAACCAAGGCCCTGATGCGGCTACAGGCATTGAAATTACTGATCAACTGCCTGATGGATACACTTTAGTATCTGCTACGCCTACTGCGGGTACTTACACTGCCTCTACTGGCATATGGACAGTGGGTACGCTAAACAGTACTTCTTCTGCTGTATTGAGCATAGTAGCTACTGTGCAGTCTTCTGGAATCTTTACCAATACAGCTACTGTTTCGGCTTCTGATGTCTTTGATACTGATGGTACAGATAATGCAGCAAGTGCTACAGTTACACTGCAAACTTCTGACATCAACATCACCAAAACAGTAGATAATCCTACTGCCAATGTGGGTGAAAATGTAGTCTTCACTGTCACTGCCTCAAATACAGGTTCTGACAATGCAACTGGACTTAGCATTACTGACCAACTGCCAAGTGGATATACTTTCGTGAGCTCAACTGTTTCTACGGGTACTTACAACAGTGGTTCAGGGGTTTGGAATATCGGAGCATTGAACAATGCCGCTACTGCTACCCTTACCATTACCGCTACAGTACTATCAACTGGTGACTATGGAAACACTGCTTCTGTAACTACCCTAGATCAACTAGATCCAGATAACTCTGATGACTCGGCTACCACAGCTGTTAACCCTCCAAGAGCTGATCTTGAATTGATAAAAGTGGTAGACAATGCGAATCCTAATGTGGGAGATGTAATTACGTTTACAGTAAGCTTAACCAACAATGGACCGAGTACTTCTTCTGCTACGGGAGTTCAGGTAACTGACCTTTTACCTTCAGGATATACTTTAGGCACTGCTACTCCTAGTGCAGGAACTTATGCCTCCGGTACTGGAATATGGACAGTCGGAACGATCGCCAAAGACGCGACCGAAACATTAACCATCACTGCAACAGTACTTGCCGCTGGTGACTTCACCAATACGGCTACGATTACTGGTGCCGATCAATTCGATCCGGATGCAGGTAACAATACAGCTACCTCAAGCATTGTCGCCTTGTCTTCAGACCTATCATTGACCAAAGCAGTGAGTAATGCAACTCCAAATGTCGGTGACGATATCACTTTCACGTTGACCATGGGTAATGCTGGCCCTGATGTGGCGACCAATGTAGCTGTAACAGATCTATTGCCAAGCGGATATACCTTTGTGTCTTCTAACACAACATTTGGTACTTATTCAGCATCAACTGGTCTTTGGGATATTGGAACTGTTTCTACTACACAGGCTCCAGTATTGACCATTGTGGCGAAGGTCCTTGCAACAGGAACTTATGATAATACTGCATCCATTACCGGTTCTGATCAGGATGATCCAACAAGTGGAAATAACACCTCCACTACAGCGGTAACGGCTCAAAAAGCAGACTTAAGTATCACTAAGCTTCAGAATAATAGCACACCTATTCCGGGTGCTCAGATAACGTATACCGTTACGGTTACTAACAATGGACCAAACGATGCGACCAATGTTCTGGTAAGTGATCGCCTTCCTTCAGGATTGACATTTGTTTCTTCCACTGAAAGTGCTGGAACATACGATTCGAATACGGGAGTTTGGACAGTTGGAAGCCTAGCGAATAGTTCCTCGGCAGTACTAACGCTAACAGGAACAGTACTAACAACTGGAACCACGACAAATGTTGCCAATATTGACAGTGCCGATCAGTTCGACACAGACAATTCTAACAACAGTGCAAGCCAGACTTACACTCTACAACAATCTGACATTGCCATCACGAAAGTGGTTGACAATGCAGCAGCTAATGTTGGCAGCAACGTAACATTCACAATTACTGCATCGAATGCAGGGCCAGATGACGCCACCAATCTTGTGGTCAATGACCTTCTTCCTTCTGGCTATACCTTCGTAAGCCATGTGGCAAGTCAGGGTACTTATGTATCAGGAACTGGCGTTTGGACCGTGGGCACTGTCAGTAACGGGGCCAATGCAACATTGACCGTAGTAGGAACTGTTCTGGCTACTGGTGACTATGGAAACACAGCATCCGTTGGAAGCCTCGATCAGCAAGACAATACTTCAACCAACGACCAGGCGACTAGCACGGTAACTCCTCCACGAGCGGATATCAGCATGGCGAAAGTGGTCGATAGAGAAAGAGTGAATACTGGAGATGCGATCACCTTCACCTTAACTGTGAAAAACAACAGCACTACTACAGACGCCACGGGAATCACAGTGACGGATCTTTTACCTTCGGGATACACCTACACTGGTGATACGCCAAGTCAAGGTGCTTATGTATCTGGTACAGGTGTTTGGACAGTCGGTAGTCTTGCCAAAAACACTACCGCTACACTGGCCATTACGGCAACCGTAAATGGTGCAGGAGACTTCACCAACACAGCTTCTGTTACCGCAGTTGATCAGTTCGATACGAATACAAGCAACGACACTGCAACTGCTTCGACTACTAAGCAATCGGCAGATATTGCCATAGCCAAAACCGTGAATGATGCAGCACCTCAGGTGGGTGATCAAGTGACTTTCACCATTACGGCAACGCATACAGGAGATGATGCTGCTACTGGCGTGACAATCACGGATGCATTGCCAGCAGGCTACACTTTCGTAAGTGCAAGTACCTTAACAGGAAGCTATAATAGCGGAACTGGTGTTTGGACTGTTGGATCGATTGAGGTCAACTCTTCAGTAACATTGACTATTACTGCGACAGTACTTTCTACTGGAACTTATAATAATACAGCTACGCTAACAACAATCGATCAAGCCGATAGCAATGCCGGTAATGATTCTGCGACAGCGGTTGTTGTAACACAATTTGCTGATCTGAATATGACCAAAACGGTAGATAATGCCTCTCCTATCCCAGGAGCAGATGTGATCTTCACTGTAACTGTATTGAATCAAGGTAGCGGACAAGCCACCAACGTAAGCATCACCGATCAGCTGCCAAGTGGATATACTTTTGTAAGTGCTTCTACTTCTCAGGGTAGTTACTTGTCTGATACAGGTATTTGGACAGTAGGTACTTTAGCCAATGGTGCGAGTGCATCACTGACACTTCGAGCAACTGTTAAGTCGAGTGGTGACTATAACAACACGGCTACCGTTACTGCTTCAGATCAGTTTGACAGCGATGGAACGGACAACAGTGCCAGCCAATCAGTGACTGTTCAAAACGCTGACATCAACCTTGCAAAGTCTGTCGATAACGCGACAGCTAATGTGGGTCAAAACGTAGTGTTTACTATCACAGCGACTAACCAAGGTCCAAATGATGCGACCAATGTTGTCATCAAAGACCAGCTTCCTTCAGGATACACCTTTGTATCTAGTAACACTGCTACTGGTAGCTACAGTAATGCCACCGGACTATGGACTCTGGGTTCATTGAGCAATGGTGCAAATGCTACTTTAGATATCACAGCGACTGTGGTCAATGTTGACGACAACACAAATACAGCTTCTGTACAATCACTAGATCAACTTGATCCTGATGGCACTGATGACTCGGCTAGCGCAACAGTAACTCCACCAATTGCAGAATTGGGTATTACTAAAACGGTCAATACTGTGACCACCACTCCTACTGATCCTGTGGTCTTTACTGTAACCGTTACAAGTGGTGCTGCTAGTACTGCCGATGCAACGAACGTAACAGTTACTGACCTGCTTCCTGCTGGATATACCTTTGTGAGCGCAACTCCAAGTCAGGGTACCTATACTTCGGGTACGGGAGTTTGGGATATTGGTACAATCACCAATGGTGGTTCAGTCACTTTGACCATCAATGCTACAGTAACCGCAGTAGCCGACTACACTAACGTAGCCAGTATCACAGCCTCCGATCAGTTCGATCCGAACGGAGGAAACAACACCGCATCAGCTAGTCCTACGGTTCAATCCATTGACTTGCAAATGACCAAGACGGTGGACAATGCCACTCAGGATGTAGGTGAAAGTGTAGTATTTACCGTATCGCTATTGAACAATGGACCTGACCTTGCAACGAATGTTGTGGCGAACGATCTATTGCCTTCAGGATATACCCTTGTATCGAGCACAGCATCTCACGGTACTTATGTATCTGGAACAGGAGTTTGGACTGTCGGAAGTTTAGCTAATGCTGAAACTGCGACACTAACGCTAAGAACTACTATAAATGCCACTGGCGTTTATACCAATACAGCCTCGGTGACGTCTGCGGACCAAACAGATTCGAATGGCACAAATGATTCAGACAATGCTACTTCTGCTCCTCTTCTTTCAGAGGTGGGTATCACGAAAGTAGTAGACAATAGTACGCCACTTCCAGGTGGAACTGTTGAGTTTACGATTGTAGCAACGAACAACGGTACTGCAACAGCTAATGGTGTTCAAATTACTGACGTACTTCCTTCTGGATACACATTTGTCAGTACGCCAACTATCACTGCCGGTACATATTCCAATCTTTCAGGGCTTTGGGATGTAGGAAATATCGCAGCAGCTGCTAGTCAGACTTTAGTGATTAGAGCCACAGTTAATACGGCTGGTACTTACACCAATACAGCTACCATTACCAGAAACAATACGTTCGATACCAATGCAGCTAACAATACTGCATCTGAGTCTGTAACCATGCAGCAGTCAGATTTGAGTGTTACGAAAGTTGTTGACAATGCAACTACGAATGTGGGCCAAAATGCCACCTTCACCATAACAGTAAGTAATGCTGGACCAAGCAATGCGACCAACGTGAATATCCTCGATCAACTTCCTTCAGGATATACCTTCGTGAGTGCTACGCCAAGCCAGGGAACTTATACTTCTGGAACAGGCGTTTGGGCTGCAGGAACGATTAACAATGGCAATAATGCCACTCTAGATATTGTTGCTACAGTGCTATCAACAGGTACTTATAACAATACTGCTAGTGTTCAATCGCTTGATCAATTTGATGGCACTTCTACGAATGACAGCGCTTCTCAAACAGTAGACCCTGCTAACATTGACCTCGCACTGACTAAATCAGTGACTCCTATCGGAGCAAACGTGGGTGATCAAGTGACATTCACGGTACTTCTTGAAAATAATGGCCCTGATGGCGCTTCTGGAATTACAATCACAGATCAACTACCAGCGGGTTACACCTTCGTTAGTGCGACTGCCGATCAAGGTACTTATGACAGTGGAACGGGAATCTGGACCGTGGGTAGTCTTGCCAACGGTGTTGCTAAATCTCTTGAGATTGTAGCCACATTGAATGCTGCTGGAGCATTGACTAATACAGCGACAGTTTCTGCGGTCAATGAATTCGATACAAACACGGCAAACAATACAGCGACCGCAGCAGCATTCATCGAGAGTTCTGATATCTCTGTTGCCAAATCTGTAGACAACCTCACTCCTAATATTGGTGAGTCGGTAGTCTTTACCGTAGTGGTGAACAACTCGGGACCAGATCCTGCTGACAACCTAATCGTTACCGATCTATTGCCAAGTGGGTTTACTTATGCAAGTCATACCGTAGATAGAGGTTCTTATGTTTCAGGAACAGGCGTTTGGAGTATCGGTACACTGAACGATGCCGGAACAGCCACTTTACGTGTTACTGCTACAGTGCTATCCACGGGAAGCTATGCGAACACTGCATCAGTCACTTCACTAGATCAGAATGACCCTGATGCTACTGATGATTCAAGTACTATCACTGTAGTTCCTATGGTAGCTGATCTCAATGTTACTAAGTCAGTAGATAATGCGACTCCGAATGCAGGAGATGATGTCATCTTCACAGTCAATGTGCTGAATGAAGGAACTGCCGCAGCAACAGGAGTTCAAGTAACTGACCTTCTTCCTAGCGGATATACATTGGTTAGTGCAGTAGCTTCTCAGGGTAGTTATGTGTCTTCAACTGGACTTTGGACTGTTGGAACAATAGCGAATGGCGCGACAACCACTTTGACGCTCAGAGCAACTGTCCTGGCCACAGGAAATTATACCAATACAGCCACAGTTACTGCTTCTGATCAATTCGATGGAGATACAACTGACAACTCAGATACTGCATTGGTTACTTTGGAAACTTCTGATATCGCCATTACCAAAACGGTGGACAATGCAACTGCCAATGTGGGCGAAAATGTAACATTTACGGTAACTGTCACTAACACAGGTGCTGACAATGCGACTAACCTTAGTATCAATGAAGCTTTACCTTCTGGTTATGCCTTCCTCAGTGCAACCGCTTCGACCGGAACCTACAGCAATGGTGCTGGAGTTTGGACAATCGGAACATTGAACAACGCAGCTTCGGCTACATTGACCATTACGGCAACGGTACTTTCTACGGGTGACTTTACAAATACTGCTTCTGTAAAGACGCTTGATCAGCAAGATCCTGACAATACAGACGACTCTGCTTCGGAAACAGTAACTGCTCCGGTAATGGATCTTGAGTTAGTGAAAACAGTGAGTAATAGCAGTCCGAATGTGGGTGACCTCATCACTTTCACAATGACGCTTACCAACAATGGACCTACAGCAGGTTCGGCCACGGGTATCGAAGTAGTAGATGTATTGCCTTCTGGATATACCTTCAGCTCAGCCACTCCTAGTGTCGGTACTTATAACAATGGAACTGGACTTTGGAATGTAGGAAGCTTGGCAAAAGATGCCAACGCGACATTAGTGATCACGGCTACCGTCCTTTCTACCGGAAACTTTGCCAATACGGCCTCTGTAACTAAAGCAGATCAATTCGATCCAAATAGCGGCAACAATACTTCGACCGCTACTATCGTAACCCAGTCTGCTGATTTAGCGCTTACGAAAGTTGTTAACAACGCAACACCTAATGTAGATGAAGAGGTCACCTTTACTTTGACATTGTCGAATGCTGGCCCTGATTTAGCTACCAATGTTGCCATTACCGATATCCTACCTAACGGATATCAGTTTGTGAGTTCTAATACAGCATTCGGTAACTACAGTGCGACAACTGGACTTTGGAGGGTGGGTAATGTTACTACTGCACAATCTCCAGTGTTGACCATCAGAGCGAAAGTATTGCCAACAGGTACGTACAACAATACTGCTTCGATTTCAGCTTCGGATCAGGATGATCCTACAACAAGCAACAATTCGAGCACAGCTAATGTAGATGCTCAGATTGCTGATTTGAGTATCACTAAGATGCTTAATGACAATAACCCGATTCCGGGTGCTACAGTAGTCTATACCATCACCGTGACCAACGATGGTCCTGATGCTGCTACTTCGGTTGAAGTGAGCGATCGACTTCCATCGGGTATAGCTTTTGCCAGCTTCACGGCTAGCACTGGAACATACGATGCTAATACTGGCATTTGGACAGTCGGCAACCTTGTAAACAGCTCTAGTGCTGTATTGACATTGACTGGAACGGTTCAAACCACTGGCAACTTCACCAATGTGGCCAACATCAACAGTGCCGATCAATTCGATCCTGACAATAGCAATAATAGCGCTAGTCAAGGATTGACATTGCAGGAATCAGATATCGCAGTAACTGTTGCGGTAGACAATGCTTCTGCTAATGTTGGAGAAAACGTAACATTCACTGTTACGGTGAATAACAATGGCGGAGATGATGCAACTAACCTTGTGATCGACAACCTCCTCCCTTCTGGCTACACATTAGTGAGTCAGTCCCCAGCTGCTGGATCGTACAATGCGACTACGGGTGTTTGGACAGTGGGCAACCTAGCGAATGGCGGTTCTACAACGTTAACCGTAGTAGCTACTGTCAATGCTTCGGGTGATTACGGTAATACTGCTTCGCTAAGTAGCGTTGATCAAGTGGATGATAACAGCACAAATGATCAGGATACTGAAACTGTAACGCCTCCAAGAGTAGACATCAGCGTTGCTAAGACTGTTGACCAAGTACGCGTTAACACGGGCGATGAAATCACATTTGTGATTACAGCTACGAATAATGACGGTTCCGAAGATGCTACAGGTGTTGTCATCACAGACCAACTACCTGATGGATATACCATCACTGGTAATACACCAAGTCAGGGTACTTACGTTGCTGGAACTGGGGTTTGGACCATTGGTAATTTGGCGAGCAACTCAATTGCTACGCTGGCCATTACCGCTACTGTTAATGCCACAGGAAACTTTGAAAATACTGCAACTGTAACGGCTGCAGATCAATTCGATCCTGATACAGCAAACAACACTTCAAGTGCATCGACCTTGAAACAAGATGCTGATATCGCGATAGCCAAGGTAGTGGACAATGCCGCTCCTCAAATCGGAGATCAAATCAAGTTTACGATCACTGCTACCCACACTGGAAGTGATAATGCCACAGGAGTGACAATCACTGATGCCATCCCTACAGGATATGATGTGGTTGGTTCTACAACTGTAAATGGAAGTTTCAACAGTGGAACAGGCATTTGGACAGTGGGTACTATACCTGCTAATACATCCGTTTCTCTTGAAATTATGGCTACAGTGAAGTCAACTGGTGTTTATAATAACACTGCATCTTTGACCTCTATCGATCAAGCCGATGGTGACAATACTAATGATTCTGCTACCGTAAATGTGGTACCACAAGTTGCAGATATCAACCTGACTAAAACTGTTGACAACGCAACTCCAATCCCGGGTGATGATGTGATCTTTACAGTAACAGCACTGAATCAAGGAACTGGAAATGCTACCAACGTAGCAATCACCGATCAACTACCTAGTGGTTATACTTTGGTGAGCTTCTCTACTTCACAAGGGGCTTATGTATCAAACACTGGTGTTTGGACCGTTGGAACTTTAGCCAATGGTGGAAGTGCCTCATTGACCATCAGAGCGAAGGTACTCGCGACAGGTGATTATGCGAACACGGCTTCGGTTACCGCTTCTGATCAATTCGATAATGACACAACCGACAACACAGCATCTAGAAGCGTAACGGTACAGTCATCAGACATCAGCATTACTAAAGTGGTAGACAATGCTTCGGCTAATGTTGGTGAAAATGTAGTATTCACTGTAACGGCAAGCAATGCTGGACCTGATGCCGCAACTAACCTTGAAATCAGAGATGACCTTCCTGCAGGATATACTTTCGTTTCTAGCAGCACAGCTAATGGAAGCTTCAGCAACGCAACTGACATCTGGACCATCGGTACACTGGCGAGTGGAGCGACTGCTACCTTGACAATTACAGCTACCGTGGCATCTGTTGATGACAATGTAAACACTGCTTCAGTGAATGAACTTGATCAAATCGACCCTGACAATACGGATGACAATGCTTCGGCAACTGTCACTCCTCCTGTTGCGGATCTATCGATAACGAAAACTGTGGATAAGACCACTCCTACCGTAGGTGAGGAAGTTACTTTCACCTTAACGGTACAAAGTGAAGCGTCAAGTACTGCTGACGCAACGAATGTTGTGATAACTGATGCATTGCCTGACGGCTATACTTTCGTGAGTGCAAATACCACTTCGGGTGCTTATGACAATTCAACGGGTCTATGGACCGTTGGCACAGTCGCAAATGGAGCAAATGCTACGTTGACGATCACTGCGACCGTAAATGCAACAGGTGACTTGACCAACATTGCAAGCATCACGGCATCTGATCAGTTCGATCCAGACAAGGGTAATAATACGGCTACAGTTAGCACGAACTCTCAAGCGATCGACCTTGCCGTTACGATTACACCAGATGTAACTACTCAGGATGTAGGTGAAGAAGTGACTTTTACAGTCACTCTAACCAACAATGGACCTGATGCTGCTACCGGTGTAATAGCGAATAACATATTGCCTGACGGATTCACATTCGTTTCTGCTAACCAAGACTTCGGTACTTACAATGAGACTACCGGTACTTGGAACATTGGGGCACTTCCAAACGGATCGACTGCCAACCTAACGGTAGTAGGCAAAGTACTTAGTACTGGAAACTATACGAATACGATTTCGGTAGTTTCTTCGAACCAAACCGACCTTGACAATACGAACGATCAAGCGAGCACAACAATTACGGCTCTCCTATCTGATGTTTCAGTGACTAAGGTGGTCAGTAACACTACGCCTGTTCCAGGAGAGTCTATTGACTTTACCGTCACAGCTTCAAATGCTGGTCCGAATAGTGCGAGAGAAGTACAGATCACGGATGTATTGCCAAGCGGTTACACCTTCGTAAACGCCACCAGAACGAAAGGTACTTATGACAATACTACAGGTATTTGGAATATCGGAACGATCGGCAATGGCACAACTCAGACCTTGATCATCAGAGCGACTGTAAATGCTAGTGGTGATTACCTGAACACTGCTTCGATCACTCGAAACTCAACTTTCGATACTGATGCAAGCAACGATAGCGCAACAGCAACTGTAACTGTTCAAGAGGCAGATATCAGCGTAACTAAAATCGTAAGTAATAACATCGCCAATGTGGGTGAAAACGTGACATTTACCGTCACTGCCTCTAATGCAGGTCCTGATGCAGCTACCAATGTAGAGATTGTCGACAAACTACCGACAGGCTTTGCTTTTGTGAGCGCAACGGCAAGCCAAGGCACATATAACGCAACTAGCGGTGTATGGACATTAGGAACTTTAAACAATTCTAGTAGTGCCACAATCACGATCGTAGCCACCGTTCAATCAACCGGTGTCTACGACAATGTGGCTGCTGTACAGCGTGTCGACCAAAATGATACGGACAATACCAACGACTCAGCTACTGCTACTGTCACACCTCCGAATGCTGACCTTGTTGTCACGAAAGTGATTGATGATGCCAGTCCGAACGTAGGTGATAATGTGATGTTCACTGTTACGGTAACCAATGACGGTCCAGATCAAGCAACTAATATTGTACTTACCGATCAATTGCCAAGTGGATTCACGCTTGTGAATGCAACAGAAAGCCAAGGATCTTATGTGGCTGGAACGGGTATTTGGACAGTTGGAAGTCTTACTAATGGCAATGTGGCTACTTTAGAAATCTTAGCGACAGTCAATGCTACAGGAGATAGAACAAATACGGCAACCATTACAAGTGTCAATGAATTCGATCCAGAGACGAGCAACAATACGGCTAGCGTATCTTCTGGTATTCAGAATGCTGACTTAAGCATCTCTAAATCTGCAAGCGACCTAGTACCAAATGTCGGTGATGAAGTAACCTTTACCATCACAGTAAACAATGCTGGACCTGACCCTGCTTCGAATGTTACGATCACGGATCAGCTTCCTTCAGGATTTACATTTGTGAGCGCGACTCCTTCTAGAGGAACGTACAACAACGCAACTGGCCTCTGGTCGTTTGCAAGCCTGAACAATGCAGGTGTAGCGACACTTGAAGTAAAAGCAACAACTTTATCAACTGGTAGCTTTGTGAACACAGCCACGATTACAGCTGTCGATCAGAACGATACAGACAACACGAATAACAGTGCTTCTGTGACACTTGATCCTATGATTGCTGATCTCAGCGTGACTAAAGCGGTTGATAATGCTAATCCAGTACCAGGTGATGATGTGATTTTCACTATTAACCTGACGAATAATGGACCTGATGCTGCCACTGGAATCACCGTAACAGATCAGATTCCAAGCGGATTCGCTATAGTGAGTGCAGTGGCTTCGCAAGGCACTTACACTTCAGGCACAGGTTCTTGGACAATCAGTAGTCTTGCCAATAGCGCAACAGCTACTTTGACCATCAGAACTACTGTTCAGTCTGCTGGAGACTTTACCAATACCGCTACTATCACTGCTGTTGATCAATTTGACAATGACAATTCGAATAACACGGCCAGTAGTGCAGTAACACTTCAGTCTTCTGATATTGCAGTGACCAAAACGGTTGATGATAATACGGCCAATGTGGGTGAAACTGTCACTTTCACAGTAACGGTGACCAACAATGGAACGGACAGAGCAACAGGTCTATCGATCATCGATCAACTGCCATCTGGTTATAACCTGATCTCTGCGAACCCAAGTGCTGGAAGCTATGTATCGGCAACTGGTATCTGGACCATCGGTCAGTTAGCGAATGCCGGAACTGTTACGCTAACCATGAGCGCATCTGTACTCTCAAGTGGAGATTATGCCAATAGTACTTCAGTCAACAGCTTGGATCAAATCGATCCAACGAGTACGAATGATGCTGCTACCGCAACGGTAACTCCTCCACGTGCAGATTTGGCAATCACGAAAACTGTGGACAATACAAATCCAAATGTGGGTGACCTGATCACGTTTACAGTGACTGTTACCAACAACGGGCCGAGCACTTCTAGTGCGACAGGCATTGAAGTAACAGACCTAGTGCCTTCAGGCTACACGCTTGTTACACCTACGGCAAGTCAAGGTACTTATGATCGTAATTCGGGTATTTGGACTTTAGGTACATTGGCCAATGCTGCCAACGCAACCTTGACCATGACAGCAACTGTAAATGAAACAGGAGACTTCACCAATACGGCAAGAATTTCGGCCAGCGATGTATTCGATCCGAATTCAGGAGACAATACGGCTAGCGTCAGTATTCTGGCCCAAGCTTCAGACTTAGAGATCACTAAAGCAGTTAGCAACGCCATGCCGAACGTAGGGCAAAACGTAACCTTCACCATCAACCTAAGCAACTTAGGTCCTGACCCTGCAACTGGCGTTCAGGTGACGGATCAATTGCCAAGTGGTTACGAATTTGTCTCTGCTTCCACCAACTTCGGTGCATATGCCGAAAGTACTGGGCTTTGGACACTGGGCTCGATAGCGAATGCGCAAACTGCGACCCTATCGATTATCGCTAAAGTGACGGAAACGGTGAACTATGACAATACTGCAACCATCACGGCAGTTGATCAAGATGATCCCGAAGATGCGAACAATGAAGCGACAGTTCAGGTAACTGCACAATTCGCAGACCTAAGCGTGACAAAAACTGTCGACAATGCCACTCCAGTACCAGGTGACGATGTAATCTTTACCGTTACTATTGCGAATCAGGGACCTAATAGTGCGACCAACGTTGAAATCACAGATTTACTACCAAGCGGTTATGCCCTTGTTAGCAGCAATGCATCGATCGGCACGTACACGAGTTCAACTGGTAAGTGGAACATTAGTAGCATTGGAAGCTCAGGTAGTGCTGTGCTAACCATCAGAGCTACAGTTCAGGCTTCTGGCGATTACACTAATACTGCTTCGGTTACTGCTTCGGATCAGTTTGATGTCGACAACACGGACAATCAAGCTTCGACAAGCGTGACCGTTCAGACCTCTGATATCAGCATTACGAAGACAGTTAGCAATGCTTCGGCTAACGTAGGAGAAAATGTAACCTTCACTGTGACGGTGACAAACAACGGTCCGAATACAGCGACAGGCTTATCGGTAAGCGATCGATTACCTTCAGGTTATAGCTTCGTGAGTGCCACTTCTAACCAAGGAACCTTCACCAATGCGACAGGCAACTGGCAAATCGGTACGCTTCCTAATGCAGGTGTGGTTACACTGCAAGTGACGGCAACCGTACTGGCAACAGGTGACTATACGAATACAGCATCTGTCAGCAGTCTGGATCAAGTCGATCCGGATAATACGGATGATTCTGTTTCAAGCACTGTCAATCCTCCTCGAGCCGATCTCAACTTGACGAAAGTGGTCGACTCGAATAATCCAAACGTAGGTGATCAAGTGACCTTCACGGTGACCTTGACCAACAACGGACCAAGTACTGCTACCGCAACAGGTATCGAGGTGACGGATAAATTACCATCGGGATATGCTTTAACGAATGCTACCACTACTCCAGGTACTAGCTACAATAATGTAAATGGCATTTGGACGGTAGGCAACCTAGATAAGGACGAGGTTGTTGTACTGACAATTCGAGCGACTGTCAGAGAGAATGGTGAATTCACTAATACAGCAAGTGTAACTGCTTCTGACGTCTTCGATCCAAATGAAGGAGACAATACAGCAAGCGCAAGTATTGTTGCACAATCTGCAGACTTGGCCATCACCAAAACGGTGAGTGATGCTACGCCAAACGTGGACGATAATGTGACCTTCACCATAAGTGTGAACAACCTTGGCCCTGATGCGGCAACGGGTGTTGTAGTAACAGATCAACTGCCTTCTGGTTACGACTTTGTGGCAGCCAATACTTCCTTCGGTAGCTACAACAATGCTACTGGACTATGGACGGTTGGATCGATTACGAATGGAACAACAGCGACAATTGACCTGATCGCTAAAGCAAAATCCACGGGTGACTACAACAATACAGCGACCATTACTGCTGCTGATCAGGACGACCCTGACACGGACAATAATGATGCGACTGTTAATGTAACAACTCAGTTTGCTGACCTGAATATTAGCAAAGCGGTTGACAATGCATCTCCAGTTCCAGGCGAGGATGTGATCTTCACTGTAACGCTTCTAAACGAAGGGCCAAATGATGCAACCAATATAGAGGTGACAGATCAGTTGCCTGATGGATATACACTGGTAAGCAGCACTGCTTCTGTTGGAGCATATGTGAGCAGTACTGGACTTTGGACACTACCTAGTTTAGGTAGCAACGCTTCTGCTACACTGACCATCAGAGCTACAGTACAATCAGCAGGTATCTTCACAAATACCGCTACGGTGACTGCCTCAGACGTATTTGATACGGACAATACGGATAACAGTGCGAGTGCTTCAGTTACCCTGCAAACCTCTGACATTAGTCTTGCGAAAACTGTCAGCAATGCCGTTGCCAATGTTGGCGATCAAGTGACCTTCTCGATTGTTGCAACGAACGCTGGACCAAATCAAGCTACTGGTTTGGTGATCGAAGACTTGATTCCTTCAGGTTATGACCTGATCAGTGCCATTAGCACAAAAGGATCATATAACCGTGGTTCAGGGCTTTGGACTGTAGGTTCATTAAACAGTACAGCTACCGCAACATTGACAGTGGTGGCAACCGTGAAAGCTTCAGGTGACTACGCGAATACAGCCGCTGTAAGTGCGCTAGATCAAAACGATCCAGATGACTCAAATGATCAGGCTACGGCAACAGTGAATCCACCGAGGGCTGATCTCGAATTGGTGAAAACAGTGAGTGCTACCGATCCTAATGTGGGAGATGTGATTACGTTCACCGTGACTTTGACGAATAATGGACCAAGTACCTCTGATGCCACAGGTATTCAGGTGACTGACCAATTGCCTTCAGGCTATACCTTAGGTACTGCTACTCCAAGTGTTGGAACTTACAACAGCACTTCAGGCCTATGGGATGTTGGATCGCTTGCCAAAGACGCAAGTGCCACACTGACTATGACAGCTACGGTTGGTGCGGCTGGTGACTTTACCAATACTGCCAGCATTACTGCTGCAACAGAATTTGATCCGAATGCTGGTAACAATACGGCCAGTGCAAGTATTGTTGCTCAGTCTGCTGATTTGGGAATCACCAAGACCGTTTCTAATGCAACACCGAATGTTGGAGAGGATATCACTTTCACAGTTTCAGTGACCAACAACGGACCAGATGCAGCAACAAATGTTGAAGTAACAGATGTACTCGCTAGCGGATACGACTTCGTGAGTGCTACAACAGCATTCGGTAGCTATAATGCTACCACAGGTATTTGGAATCCTGGTGTGATCAACAATGCTGCGACAGCAACCTTAAGCATTGTTGCCAAAGCAAGAGCTACTGGTAACTATAACAATACAGCAACAATCACAAACAGTGATCAAGACGATCCACAACCATTGAATAATACAGAAACTGTGGAAGTGGATGCGCAACAAGCGGACCTTAGTATTACCAAGGTGATCGACAACACTACCCCTATTCCGGGTGAGCAAGTGGTATACACCATTACGGTGACCAATAATGGTCCGGATGCAGCTACGAATGTGGAGGTGAGTGATCGACTGCCGAGTGGATACAACTTCGCGGCATTTACTACCAGCACTGGAACATACGATGCTATAACAGGCATCTGGACAGTGGGCACTTTGGTCAACAGTTCAAGTGCGGTATTGACATTGAGAGCAACAGTTCTTGCGACTGGTTCTCACCTCAATGTTGCCAGCATTAACGATGCAGATCAGTACGATCCAGATCAATCCAATAACAGTGTGAGCCAAGGCGCTACTGTTCAGGAATCTGACCTTGTGGTTACGAAAGTGGTCGATAATGGAGCCGCCAATGTTGGCGAAAGCGTAGTCTTTACTGTAACCATTGCGAACAATGGTCCTGATGCTGCTACCAATATCGAATTGGAAGATCGTTTACCTAGTGGCTATGCGTTTGTGAATGCTACAGTTTCTCAAGGAACGTACAATAGCACTACAGGTGAGTGGACGGTAGGCACTATTGCTTCTACGAGCTCGGCTACATTAGATGTTGTAGGCATTGTATTGGCAACGGGTGATTATGGTAACACGGCAGTCATCAGTGAGATTGATCAAAATGATCCTGATGAATCGAACAATACAGCAACGACATTTGTAAATGCACCGAGAGCAGATATTGGGCTTCTGAAAGAAGTAAACATCTCTCGTCCGAATGTTGGAGATGAAGTTGAAATCACTGTAACGGTGGTAAACAATGGTCCTGATAATGCGACCAACGTAGAGATCACTTATCTCCTACCTGACGGTTTAGAGTTTGTATCTGATAATCCTACTCAGGGTGCTTACACAGCTAGTAATGGCCTCTGGGCAATCGGTAATATTCCGAATGGTGACACCGAAACCATAACCATTACAGCGAAGGTCTTGGCCGATGGATCTTATGATAATAACTCATTGGTGACTGACCTCATCGAACATGATGAAGTAGAAGCTAATGATGCGGCTGACGTAACAATCTTCCCTACTCAGACTGATATTCTAGTTGAGAAATCTGTCGACAATGGTGGGCCTAACGTAGGCGAGAATGTGGTATTCACAGTGACCGTGACTAACAACGGACCTGATGCTGCCACAGGAATTACTCTAGAAGACGAACTTCCAAATGGTTATACCTTCTTATTGGCGAATGCGAGTCAAGGTGGATTCAACAACACGAATAGTGTTTGGACTGTCGGTGACCTTGTCAATGGTGCTTCGGCAACCTTACAGATCACTGCACGAGTGAAATCTGATGGAACGTACAAAAACACTGCTTCACTCCTCAATGTAGATCAGTTCGATCCGGACTTGACGAATAACGAAGCGAGTTCAACACCAAGACCTCAGCGTGCTGATGTTACGGTGAGTAAAACTGTGGACAATGCCAATCCTAACCCAGGTGATATCATCACCTTCTTGGTCACTGCATTCAACATTGGGCCTGATGCAGCTTCTGATGTACAAATTACCGATCAATTGCCAAGTGGTTACAGCTTGCAGAATGCTTTCGCTTCTCAAGGAACTTACGATCCGGCAACACAGATTTGGAGTCTGGGTACTCTAGGCGATGGAAGTAGTGCTGTTCTGGTAATGAGCGCTAGAGTAAATACTAGTGGAAACTTTGAAAACATAGCCTCGATCACAGCTTCAAACCAATTCGATCCTGACGCTACAAACAACAGTGGTAGTCAGTCGATCACATTGCAAAAAGCAGATGTCGGAATTACCAAAACGATCGACAACGACAATCCAAATATTGGAGATCGTGTGACCTTCACGGTTACAGTAACTAACAGTGGCCCTGACGAGGCTACTAATGTTGTAGTGGATGACTTAGTCCCTGCAGGATATGAAATCATCAGTAGTTCGGTAAGTCAAGGAGGCTATAACGCCACTACGGGAATCTGGGGAATCGGTAATGTTGCGAATGCAGGAACAGCCACCTTGAATGTAGTAGCAACAGTGACGAGCTCATCGGCATACAATAACATCGCTAAGGTCATTGAAGTGGATCAGCTGGATGAGAATGCTACAAATGATGAAGCATCTCAAACCATCACACTGCAACAATCTGACTTAAGTGTGACTAAAACGGTAGATGACCCAACAGCCAATGTTGGAGACTTTGTAAACTTCACAGTTACAGTGACAAATAATGGTCCTGATGCTGCTACAGGTGTCAGAGTTCTCGACCAAGTGCCTTCTGGATACACGGTGATCAGCACCAATACTAATGGCAATGGTGTATACAATGAGAACTCTGGAGAGTGGATCATTGGAACAATCAACAACGGAGCCAGCGTAACCTTCAACGTTCAAGCCAGAGTCCTACTCAATGGCGAGTTCGAGAATGTTGCGACAGTCTCTGCGGTAGATCAGGTGGATAATAATGGAACTAACGATAGCGCTTCGGCTACGGTAACATCACCGAAAGTTGACATTGCTATTGCTAAGACGGTAGACAATGCGAATGCCAACGATGGTGATCCAGTGGTCTTCACCGTAACGGTTACTAACATAGGACCTGACAACGCAAGTGGTTCTGGTATTGAGGTAGAAGATAAATTACCAAACGGTTATGACCTGGTGGGTACACCTGCTGTGAGCCAGGGTACTTATGACGCTACTACAGGACTATGGCAAGTTGGAGCATTGGCAAAAGATGCTTCTGCAACACTTACCATCAATGCAACTGTGAAGTTGACGGGTATCTTCACCAATGTCGCTGAAGTAACAGATGCTGATCAATTCGATCCTAACGTGGGTAACAACCTTGCTTCGGTAAGTGTAGGGCTTCAAACTTCTGACTTGATTATCACTAAGACGGTCAATGATGATGAGCCAAATGTTGGTGATGAAATCACATTCAGCATTCAAGTGAGAAATGACGGACCTGACCCTGCAACTGGTGTGACGGTAAGCGATGCAATTCCTAACGGCTTCTTCTTTGTGGAAGGAACTACGGGAACTGGAAGCTACAATGGCACTACGGGTATCTGGAACATTGGATCTATCCCTGTGGATGGTATCGTAACCTTGGATATCAAGGCGACTGTAAGATCAACTGGTAACTACACCAATGTAGCGACTATCGCTACGCTAGATCAGGTAGATGCGGATATCACATCAAACATTAGCAGTGTCGTAGTCGATCCACAAATCGTTGACCTGAGTGTCGCGAAGGTGGTAGATATTTCGAACCCTAAAGTGGGTGATGATGTCTTCTTTACAGTAACTGTGACTAACAATGGTCCAGATGCAGCTACTAGCGTACAAGCTTCAGATGTATTGCCAGCAGGTTATACGCTAGTCAATAGTTCTTCAAGTGTCGGTACTTATGATGAAGTGACAGGACTTTGGAATATTGGTAACCTAGTGGCATCTGCCAATGCGGTACTCAATATCAGAGCTACAGTAATTTCGAATGAGAACTTGGTGAACAATGTTTCTATCGACTTTGCGGATCAATTCGATCCAGACCTAACGAATAATAATGCTTCAGCAGGTTCTGATGTAGCCTCTGCAGACATTAATGTGGCAAAAGCTGTCAACAATCCATTTGCGAACGTGGGTGAAAACGTAGAGTTCACCATTACTGTGAGCAACGATGGGCCTGATGAAGCCTCTGGGCTTATCATTACAGATCAACTTCCAAATGGCTATCAACTGGTGAGTGCCGTTCCTAGTGCAGGAACGTTCGCAAACACTACTGGTATCTGGAACATCGGTACTTTGGCTGACGGTGCACAAGCTACACTCGTAGTCACCGCTACAGTTAAGGGTGATGGTGAGTACACCAACATGGCAGCTGTCACTTCTCTTGATCAATTCGATCCAGATGAAGCTAATAACCAGTCAGATGCGAATGTTACTCCTCCACTAGTGGATCTTGAGGTGATGGCCTCTGTTGATGATAACAATCCAAATGCTGGAGATCAGGTAACCTTTACATTCACCGTTCAGAATAACGGTCCGGATGATGGAACTGGAATTTCACTAGAAGGTCTATTGCCAAGCGGGTTCACATTTGTGAGTGCTGCGCCAAGCAAAGGAACATACGATCCTGTTACAGGTGATTGGATTGTGGGTGACTTGGGTAATGGTTCACTAGAAGTAATCACTTTGATTGCCACGGTAAATAGTTCTGGGAACTTCACTGCGACTGTTGAGACTAAAGATGGAGATCAGTTCGATCCGAACAGTAACAACAACAGTGCTTCCGCAGGAGTCACGCTTCAAGGTGCCGATATCGCTGTAGTGAAAACTGTAGACGATGCTGAACCAAATGTGGGAGACAATGTCAACTTCACCATTAATGTATCTAATGCAGGTCCAAATGGTGCGACTAACCTTGACATTCTAGACCTATTGCCTAGCGGATATGCTTTCGTAAGTGCCGATCCTAGCAAAGGAACTTACAACAGCACGACAGGTATCTGGAACATCGGAACACTAAGTGGTGGCGGAAGTGAAAGCTTAGTGGTGAAAGCCGAAGTGCTCAATATTGGTGATTACGATAATACAGCTTCAGTGAATGCTGTGGATCAATTGGATCCTACCAGCACGAACAACAGCTCTTCAGCTTCGGCACCACCTCAGTTGGTAGACCTTGTGATTACGAAAGTAGTGGACAACGATACACCAATTATCAATGAGGAGATTGTCTTTACCATCACGGTGAGTAATAACGGTCCGGCCAGAGCAACAGGTGTTGTCGTTGAAGACATATTGCCTAATGGATATACATTAATCAGCAACAACGTGACGCCTGGTACATCCTTCGATAGAGATACTGGAATCTTTACGGTAGGAAACCTTGTGAGCGGAGGCAATGCAGTATTGACACTGCGTGTCAGAACAAGCGAAACTGGTGAGCATGATAATACGGCAACCATTACAGACCTTGATCAGTTTGATACCGATCAAACCAATAACAGTGCCGACAGACCTGTAACCATCCAGCGTGCCGATATTAGCGTAGCTAAAACTGTAGACAATGCGGTAGCGAATGTAGGTGAGAATGTGACATTCACCGTGACAGTTAGTAATGCTGGACCTGATGCTGCATCAAGCCTAGTAGTGAATGATCTGTTGCCAAGTGGGTTCACATTGGTAAGCGAGTCTGCTGCTTCTGGAACATATAACAGCACATCAGGAGTATGGACTATAGGTGCATTGGCCAATGGAGCCTCTACCACTCTGACTGTTACGGGAACTGTATTGTCACTTGGTGACTACAACAATGTCGCTGCCGTTGTCAATTCTGATCAGGTGGATGACGACAAAACAAACAATACGGCTTCGATTGAAGTAGTGCCACCTCAGTCAGACTTGAGTATCTCCAAGGCGGTGAATGCTAATAATCCGAATGTAGGTGATGTAGTAACATTTACAGTGCTTGTGACCAATAACGGTCCAGACCCTGCCAATGCAACCAATGTTGAGGTGACTGATGTACTGCCTAGCGGTTATACCCTAGTGTCTAGCTCTACGAGCAAAGGAAGCTACAACAGCTCAAGTGGACTTTGGGATATTGGAACATTACCAAATGGTGACTCTGAAACATTGACGATCACAGCAACAGTTCTTGCGGTTGGCAACTTTACAAATACTGCTCAAATCACCAATTCAGATCAGTTCGATCCGAACTTGGGAGACAATACGGCAAGTGCCAGCATCGTAGCACAAAATGCTGATCTCAGCATGGCGAAAGCAGTGAGTAATAGCGATGCTAATGTGGGTGAAAACGTCATCTTTACAGTGACTCTTTCAAATGCTGGTCCAGACGCTGCGACTAACGTCACCGCTCTTGATAAGCTTCCTTCTGGTTATACACTGGTAAGCGCAAGTGCTTCGCATGGAGCTTACAATGGTAGTACCGGTGTGTGGACGGTTGGTTCAATTGCTAATGGCGAGGATGCTGTCCTATCCATAACAGCTACTGTACTTGAATCAGGTGAGTTTACCAATACAGCTTCAGTTACTGCGGCTGACCAAGACGATCCAGACGACTCAAATAACTCGGCCAGCGCAGGTGTAACAGCACTTAAATCAGATCTTCAGATTGTGAAGATTGTGAACCAGCCGACACCAATTATCAATGAGCAGGTAGTCTTCACTGTGACAGTGACCAACAATGGCCCATCTCCTGCAACTAATGTAGAGGTGACTGATAATGTACCAAACGGTTTCGTGGTGACGAGTACAACCACAAGCCAGGGAAGCTATAGTGCAGCCACTGGTATTTGGGAAGTTGGAGACCTCGCCAATGGTGGAAGTGCAGTGATTAACTTCATTACGGAAGCACAACCTACAGGTGACCATACCAACATTGCGACAATCACAGCTGCGGATCAATTCGATACAGACGAGACGAACAACAGTTCTCAGCAAAGTGTGGTAGTTCAGACAGCGGATGTAGGTGTTAGCAAAGTAGTGAGTGACGCCACGGCCAATGTAGGTGAGAGTGTTGTCTTTACTGTTAAGGTGTTCAATGCAGGACCAGATGCAGCTACTAGTCTGGAAGTACAAGACCTACTGCCGAGTGGTTATGAATTAGAGAGCTCTACTGCTGGAAGTGGTACTTACGTTCCTTCAACAGGTGTTTGGACCATCGGAACCCTAGCGGCAAATGATACGGTGACCTTGACCGTTCAGGGTGAAGTATTATCGACCGGAGATTTGACCAATACCGTTTCGATCACGAATAGTGATCAAGTAGACCCTGATACGAGCAATGATGAAGCGTCAGCTGAAGTGGTATTCCCAACTGCTGACCTGGCATTGACCAAGACATCGGATATCACCAGAGCGGATATTGGTGAAGAAGTGAACTTCACTGTCACCTTGACCAACAATGGACCAGATCAGGCCAATAACATCCAGATTTCGGAAATTATTCCGAGTGGATTTATCCTGATCGGAACCGAAGCGAGCAAAGGTGATTACGATGCTGGAACGGGGCTTTGGACATTGAATTCAATGATCCTTAACGAGCAGGCAACCTTAAAAGTGAAAGTTCAAACCAAGGCCGAAGGAAGCTTCTCAAATACAGTTCGAGTAAATGATGTCGATGAGTTCGACTCGAATACAGCAAATAATAGTTCTACTGCCAGTATCTCGCCAAGAGCTGCTGATTTGGGTATCACTAAAACTGTGGACACATCCATACCGAATATTGGAGAGCAGGTAGTCTTTACTGTTGCTCTAACCAATAACGGACCGGATAATGCGACAAATGTAGTGGTGACAGAGCAAATACCGTCTGGTTATGAACTAGTAAGTGTAGCCGCTGATGCAGGTAGTTATGACGCAGGTCAATCGGCTTGGATACTTGATGGTATTAACAACGGACAAACGCTCAACTTGGTCATTACAGCCAAGGTGCTTGAAGAGGGTGATTATGACAACACGGCTACCATTAGCAGTTTGGATCAGAAAGACAGCAATGCCGATAACGATTCCAGTGAAGCTGAGGTGAACCCTCCTACTGTAGACATTGCCGTCACTAAAACGATCGACAATGACGAGGCGAACATCGGAGACGAAGTGAACTTCAGTATACTGGTAAGAAACGTAGGACAGGATGGAGCCTCAGGTATTGTGATCTCCGATCTACTACCATCAGGTTACACCTTCGTGGATGGCTTCGCAAGTATTGGTAGCTACGACCCAGTAACGGGTGAATGGCAAATCGATCAATTGATCGAAGGTAGCAGCGCATTCCTACTGGTTAGAGCTACGGTCAACGGATCGGGAAGCTATACGAATACCGCTCGCCTGATTGCAGTAGATCAATTCGATGTAAATCCGAATAACGATCTATCGTCTGCCTTCACAAGCATTAAGCAGGCCGATGTTGGGTTGACCAAAACGGTTGACAATGCTAACCCTATTATTGGTGACATTGTGAGGTTTACTGTAGTGATGACGAATGCGGGACCTGAGACTGCCTCTGGTATCGTGGTCAATGACCTATTGCCTGATGGCTATCGATTCATTGGATTCACTGCCATCGGTAACTACAATCCAAATTCTGGTATCTGGCGAGTTGATACCCTCAGGTTGAATCAGGTAGCAACACTATCAGTTCGAGCGGAAGTATTGCCAACGGGTAATTACCTCAACATTGCAAGCATTGAGAACATCGACCAAACCGATCTGAACACGGCCAATGACGAGGCATTTGCGAAGATCCTACCGGATATCTCAGACCTGCAAATCGAAAAATCCGTGAGCAATGCACGTCCTGAGTTGAATGAGACCATCACGTTCTTCGTGACGGTGGGTAACAACGGACCGAGTCCGGCAACGAATATTGAAGTGCTGGAAGAGGTTCCTGATGGATACACTGTGGTGAGTATTGCAGCAGGTGCAGGTACCTATGATACTAATACCAATATTTGGAGTATTCCAACACTGGGTGTAGATGAAACTGCAACCTTGGGTATTACAGTAACCGTCAACAGAGCGGGTGAATACTTGAACGAGGTGTCCATTATAGGAGCTGATCAATTCGATCCAGACCTATCGAACAACACTGCTTCTAAGCGTATCACATTACCAAGGGCCGATCTTTCAGTGATGAAATCAATCAATGATGATGATCCAGAAAGTGGTGGTCAGGTAATCTTTACCATCGTGGTGAACAATGCTGGGCCTAATCCTGGAACCAATGTCGTGGTCAACGAACAACTGCCATCAGGTTATGAATTTGTTAGTGCTACGACAACGACTGGTACTTATGATGAAGTAGCAGGCACCTGGAACATCGGTATTCTGGTACTTGATCAGACAGAGACACTAGTCATAGTGGCCAATGTGCTGGATGATGGTGAGCATACCAATTCTGTTTCAGTAATTGGAACGGAGGTAGATCCAGACGAAACCAATAATGTGAGTACGGTTGAGCTCACCTTTAACAACCCACCAATTGCTGAAGATGACGATGTAACCATGCTACAAAACACCTCATTGACTAACGGAACGGTTATTTTCAATGATACCGAAGCAGATGGTGACCAATTGACCTACTCACTTGTAAATGGTGGTTCAGCGTCAGAAAGAGGTACTTTGGTCTTCAATCCTGATGGATCATACACTTACACGCCAACACCAGATTTCTTCGGTGTGGTTACCTTTACCTATCAGGTTTGTGATGATGGTATACCCGTCAAATGTGACACGGCAGTGGTGACCATTACAGTGCTTGAGAATTCGGATGTAATCCCAGGTCAGGGTATTTCACCGAATAATGATGGCATGGGAGATGAGACATGGTTTATTGAGGGTATCGATAAATTCCCGAATAACAATGTACAAGTCTTCAACCGATGGGGTAATAAAGTTTGGGAGACCGAAGGTTATAACAATACTACAAGAGCATGGAATGGTGATGCGATTGTAGGGCTGTTCGTTAACAAAGAAGGTGAGCGATTACCTGATGGTACCTACTTCTATGTAATTGATTTGAGGGATGGTTCGAAACCATTGAGTGGATTTATAGTGATCAAACGATAATAGATACTGAACATGAAATTGATAAGAAACATATCACTTGCTTTGATTCTGACAGTATTTGGACATGTCGGGATGGCACAACAACAGGTAATGTTCACCCAGTACATGTTTAATGGACTGGCCATTAACCCTGCCTATGCGGGTAGTCATGATAACATCACGGCTACCTTCCTGGCAAGAGAGCAGTGGGTGGGTCTTGAAGGAGCTCCTTCAAGTCAAACCTTCAGCATTCACTCACCTTTCAATGCGAGTGGTAGTGCCAATGTTGGGGCATTGCTAATCCATGATAGGATTGGTGTGACGGATCAAACAACGGCCTATCTGGCTTTTGCTTATCGAATCCGGTTCAGTGGTTCTGCTAGGTTAGCTTTCGGACTGCAAGGAGGCCTTGCCAATTACAACTCAAAATTGAGTCAAATTAGTGGTACTGACCCTGCATTCGCGCAAGGTGACATCAACATTAACCGACCGAATTTCGGTGCAGGATTGTACTTCAATACCAATCGCTTTTTTGCAGGGGTGTCTGTGCCACAGCTGGTTCGCAGTAAGTTGGATGTAAACAATAGCGACTCTGATTCGAGACTTGAGCGTCACTATTTTGGATATATGGGCTATGTATTTGACATCTCCAGGGATTTGAAATTCAAACCTAATCTTTTGATTAAGTATGTAGAAAATGCTCCAGTCGAGTTCGACATCAATGCTAACTTCCTTATTAAAGATATTATCTGGGCCGGACTGTCCTATCGTTCATTCGATTCGTTTGATGCGCTAGTTCAGGTGCAAATCTCTAAGCAATTCCAGTTTGGATATGCCTATGATTTTGCCACTACTACCGATCTTAGGCGCGTAAATGCAGGATCGCATGAGCTCATGATTCAATACAGGTTTGTATTCGGGAAGAAAAAGATCATTTCACCAAGATACTTTTAAGCAATGCTGAAGAAACACTTAAAACTCTTATTGGTATTTGCTCTGATCTTAAGTTCAGGACTAGCGCAAGCGCAAAATCGTTCGCGATTGGATGTGATGCGCGCGGGAAAACTTTTCGATGGCTTCGAATTTGTCGAAGCAGCGAAGATCTATGAAAGACTGGTAGCGAGAGATTCTAGTTTTAGCTATGCGAAACTGCAATTAGCAGAGTCGTATCGCCTGATGAACCAGCCAGAAAAAGCAGCTCTCTGGTATGCCGAAGTTGTAAACGACTCTATCTCCGACCCGATTCATAAACTCTATTATGCCCAAGCCTTAATGAGTAACGGGCAGTACGATCGTGCCCGCAGCTGGTTAGAACGTTATAATTATGAGGCTGATGACTCAACCCGAGCTAGAAATCTTATTGCTGGAATAGACAATTTTGAGGCCTTTTATCAGGACTCAGCTCGTTTTAAGATTGATACGGCAGCATTTAACTCCGAAGGCTCTGACTTTAGTCCAGTCTACTATCGCGAAGGGGTTGTGTTTAGTTCAAATCGGTCTGGCTTTAAGATAGTAAAGCGTAGGCATGGTTGGGACGACACTAACTTTTTGCAGATCTATCACTACAAACCTACGAGTGACTCCACCAGCACAGTGGACCTATTTAGTGATCTCTTGAATACCAAATATCACGAAGGGCCATTGAGCTTTTATGATGATTTCGAGAAGGTGATTTTTACCCGAAACAATTACAATGGAAAGAGAGTGGGCAAGGCCGAAGACGAAACGATCCACCTGCAACTGTACCTTTCAGAACGTGCTAGTGTCAACAGCAAATGGAGCAAACCCCAACCTTTTCCTTATAACAACAAAGAATATAGTGTGGGCCATCCAGCGATTTCTTCTGACGAAAAAACCCTGTACTTCTCCTCCGATATGCCGGGAGGGCAAGGTGGTGTGGACTTGTATATGAGCCAATTGGAAAATGGCAATTGGTCAGAGCCCGTTAATCTGGGACCAAAGATCAATACCTCGGGTGATGAAGTCTTTCCTTTTGTGAAAGACAGTGTACTCTTTTTCTCGTCTGACGGACATTACGGTGTGGGCGGGCTGGATATTTACCAGGTGGTTTTGACAGACAGCACGGAAACAGTCTACAACATGGGCATTCCCATGAACTCGCGAAAAGATGATTTCGGAATTATCCTCGGAGATTCCCTGAAAAGCGGATACTTCACCTCTAACCGAGATGGTGGTATGGGTAGTGATGATATTTACTCTTTCAGCATTGTGAAGCCACCGAAACCAGAGAATATTGCGATTAAGGGAATAGTGGTTGATCAACGTTCTGGCGCTCCATTGGGCAATGCCGATGTCTTCTTGTCCACTGATGAAGGAGATAGCATCAAAATCACCACGCAAGCCGATGGTAACTTTGAATTTGTATTGGACTGGGATAAGGACTATGACTTCACGGCTACCAAACCTGATTGGTCCGTTGGTCTGGACTCTGCTAAGACTTTTGATGATGTATTGGACAAAGAGTTTTTGACCATTCCACTTCGTGAGTTGCTGGTTGTTAAAGGAGATTTAGTGACACCAGCGGGCACCCCAGTAGACAATGCCCTAGTGACCTTCACAGAAACGACTACCGGAGAAGTGGACAGTGTGAGAACCAATGAAAATGGATTGCTCTACTTTATTGCGCAGCCAGATGCTGAATACGATGTCTTCTTACAGAAAGAAGGATATTTCAACTTCAGAACTAAGGTAGAAACGGGTTCTGAGCCTGGTGGTATTATCAAGTTCGACTTGGAAATGGATGAAATCGTGATCGGTAGAGCCATTAGAATTGAAAATATCTATTTCGACTTGAACAAGTCGGACATTCGACCGGATGCTGCCATAGAGCTCGACAAAATTGTGGCCATGATGACGGATAACCCGACCATTAAGATTGAGCTAGGCTCACATACCGATTCACGTGGTGGTGATCCTTATAACCTGGCACTCTCCGATCGCAGGGCACGGTCTTCTGCGGCTTATATCGTCTCCAGGGGTATTGCCCAAGACCGCATTGTGGGTAAGGGTTATGGCGAAACGCAATTGGTCAACCAATGCGAAGATGGTGTGGCTTGTAGCACAGAAGAACACCAGGCGAACAGACGTACCGAGTTTAAAGTGGTTTCTTATTAAGACGTGATATCCGTCTGACCGCTTCGAGCGGTCGGACGGTTTTCCAAATTCTGGATACCAAGGCTTACTCGGTAAGTGGGGGCCTCTGGTTCGCACTTGTAGTGCGGACCTATCTTAAGTCATGAATTATTACACTTCAAGTGTACTATAAGATCAGTACTCATTAAAAGTGAGCACTAGGCAGCATGTGAGGACCAGGGGGATCGGACGGCTCACTAGCCGGCCCCTTTAGTGCGAAAGCTAGTTCTTTGAAGCTTTAAGCGCCTTTAATTCTTCTGACTGCTTTTTTACTGTCTTTTCCAGTTCAATCATATACAAAGTCAACTCCTCAACCTTCTCCAGTAACTTCAACTGCATATCCCCAACATCCTGACCATTGGTTTCTACTCCCCTGGTTCGCACTTGTAGTGCGGACCTATCTTAAGTTATGAATTATTACACTTCAAGTGTAGCATAAGACCAGTACTCACCAAAGGTGAGCACTAGGCAGCATGTGAGGACCAGGGGGTTATTAATTTATTTTTTAATTGACGTTGACCGAAGTAGTAAAAGGCGTTGGCAGACAGGGATGTGATTTCAATTTTATCCTCTTCTGGAATTAACTCACCTACCTTTTCTTGTAAGTGTGTCTTACCGATACCTGAACTTCCCAGTGAAATAATATGTAGTGGATTCTCACGTTTTCTGGAAGTAAATATCAGGTACATCAAAAGGCGATTATCTTCTTCACCGACTACTCCACTTAAACCAATATCTTCTTTGGTTCTATTCATCAGGTTTGGTGGTGATAGATAGATTTTAGCTTCGTTGACTTCTTCTGTGCTCAGAATTTTCCTCTTATCTGATGGGTTTTGTCTATTCTCAATCTCTTCTAACCTGTATTGCTCTAATAATGCTGTCAATTCAAGTATTGCTGCTGTGGTGATTGATGTTCCTATCTCCAATTTCTCAGCTACTTTCCTGACCAGCTTATCCACCTGATTGTCATTATAGAGGTCTAGGTTATGTCTAATAGCCAAACCTTCTACTTCAATTTTTAATGTAGTTCTTAACCTATCTAGACCTTCTAACCTGATTCCACCTAGTACTGCTATTTCTAGTGGTTCATGGGTATAGCAGAGATGTTCTGGATTTAAAGTATTTAGCTTAGACATACTAGATAGAATTACTTATGTACTTAATAACAGTACAATCATACCAATAATAAGTATTTTAATCAACTATTTGTACTTGATTTTCTTACAGAAGTATGAAATTCCTACATTAGTGTCCTGAATTCAGGTATTTCTATGACTAAGCTTGGAGAGTATTTCAATACTAAATCTGTCAACAAGGCAGAAATTTCCCGCAAAACTGGAATTAGCAAGAATAGGCTTAGTGAATTATCAACTAAGGAATCTGCTAAAATCAGAGGTGAAGAAATCTATTTGATAGCACTTGCTATTGATGTTACACCTACTGAAATACTAGATGTGACTTGTGGCGACTTAAGACTTCGGGCATAAAAGGCTTATTCATGAAAAAATTGAGACCAAAAAAAATAACCCTTGTATTTATATTATCGCTTTTACTAGGTTGTTCTTCAAATCAACACAAAGATGATGAAATTTATGGGGCTTGGATGTATTTTGATAATTCAGGAATGTATAATGAAGTACTAATTGGTGATGATTTTTACATAACTCACAATGATGTGATAGGCACAACAGCATCACAACTATTGAAAAGAAGACGTTCATCAATCGTTATCTCTGACTTTGATGACACCCCTGTCACGTATAATTTCCAATTTGAGTCGGATGGTAAGCTGTTACTATGGAATGATCTGGAGGAGTTTAAATTAACTCCAATCAAAGTCAACATTGACATGAAAAAGTTTGCCAATGATGACTTCGATGAGATGGATAAATACGATCAAGGATTTGAGTCTCGGAAAAGTTCAGCTGAAGGTATTATCCTATAACCTGTATGAGTTAAAATATTCAGCACGCTTACCAAAAGTTGGTAAAGCGATGGACAAGATTAAAATAGGGATAATAAAACCTAACCCGACTACTTCTATAGTCCTTAAGTCCACAAGTATGTTATCTCGCCAGTAAGTTTGAGCTAAATAACGACTAATAAGAATAGAAGCAGAACTAAGAACAAATGCTACAATAGACACTATAATCGGGTCTGCTTTCGCATAGACCCGATTAATATGAATATCGCTCTTATGTTCACAATGAGAGCACTCAACATGAATTTCTGTTCCTATTTTCTCAGATAGCTTGTACCTATTTGAAGCATGCTCTTTAAGACTATTTACCTTTCCGCAATTTGGACATTCAAAGACTATTTTCATCCACCTCCAGTTATCCATTTATTATATGCAGCTCTCCTTCTTGCCATTCCATTAGCTCCTTTAAACTTACCTTTGTTCAATTGACCAAACCTAATCCAAGAGTTTTTCGATAATTTACCTGAACCCGCCATTCTAACTTGCACATTGTTCCTAGACGAAGTTTTAAGGCTTCCATTGCCCCTAAGAGCTGCTCTCCTTTGTGCAAATCTAGAAATTCCAGAACTTGCATTCTTCGCAGCTCCACCAACAGAACCTGCTGGAAGAGGCATCATATCCGTTTCGGCTGCTAAATTAAATGCGTCCTTACTTCCATATTTCCTTACCAAGTGCCGTTCCATATCTCCTACATTCCATATCATCTCATTTCTTGCTAAGCCCTGTGATTCCATATCTCTAATACTGGCAATTTTAATAGCTTTATCTGGATTATTAGCAGCATTCCATCTTTCTACTAAACTCGCTGCTGTGTAATGACCAATATATTCTTCTGGGACATCAGACCATAAATCTTTGCTACTAGCTGTATATTGAACATCACCATCTTCACCTGCCTCTTTTTTAACAACCCCTACGTGAATATCACTTTTACCACCTTTGACTCTTACAGTTCTTTTACCGACTTTAACAAACTGCCTTTCATCTCCTCCTTTATCCCCAATCTGTTCTAATTCTCCTGTTTCGGTATTAAGCCTATATTCAAGTAAACCAGTAGGATCAACAAGGATTAATGGGTTGTTCTGAACATAATTATAAGGAGTTACCCAGTTGCGTAAATCAGCCATTGGGTCTATATTCATAAACCTACCTAATGCATCATCATAGAACCTTGCATTAAAGTCATAAACATTAAAATCAAACTCTGTCTGCTCTTCATTACCTGATAACTTAAACTGATTAGGCTTACTAAGTGGAGCAGTACTAGAGAGTGCATTAATGTTCATCCCAAAGGGATAGTAATGATCTTCTTGTAGTATAGCTCCCTTAGTGTGGGTGATCCTTAGGTCATCAAAAAATACGTCAAAGTTGGTATTGCTCTCGTTAGAGACATAGACATAAAGATAACCTCCCTGACTGATACTTAGTGTAGGTACGGTCAGTTTTTCATGTGCTCCACTGGCCACACTGGTTACCTGGTCAAAGCCTGCATCTATGTAATTGAAGTCCTGATCAAAGAGGATATAGTTCAGATAGCCTCTCGGCTCATTGCTGTTGCCTTGAGAGCCTACCAGTACTGAAGCCCCATTGCCATTGAACAGGTCATAGATGGCCTGCTGCTCTGTGCCCCCTCCGGATACACCTCCAAAGGTGGCTGCCACAGCTGTCACCATGGTGGCCTGGCTGAGTCCACTACTGCTGCCAAAGCTACCTTCATAGCGTGCCCATACTTCCAGGTCTACATTGTCTCCCGGGCTTACAGCCATTAGCTTGCCTGGGCCTGCTCTTCGTGCTGCATCGCTACCATTCAACCTTGAGGCTTCGTTGGCGTTGATGGTACCATCTACCGTGTAGTTGCCCGAAGTAGAGACTACCCTGCTGTTGTCCATATTCAGGAAGAGGTTTTCTTCAAAACTCTCATACTCTGTTTCCATAGAGGCGAAGTAGACTGTAACATCTTGATCTTCTGTCAAGGTCATTCGGGTATTGCCCAAATGATCTTTTACAAAGTAGTCATAAACCAGGTTGCCCTGATAGTTCTTTCTTACCCTGCCTTCTTCATTGGCAAAGTGTTGTAATTGATTGTTTTCATAGATAAAGCCACTAACATAGTCTGTGGTGGTGATCTGACCGTTGTTGTTAACGGCTTTTGCTAGCTTAGTGCCCGCTGCATCATAGGTATAGGTGATAGTCTTGTTGGCATTGTTGCTAAACTCTATCCTTTCTGGCAGGTTAAGGTGGTTATAAGTAATATCTCCACCGTTGATGTCCTTGTTCAAGTCCTGGGTCATATTGCCATTGCTGTCATAAGCATAGTCGGTACCCGAGTTGCCATCGACAAAGTCACCTTGACCTAAATCTCCAGCTGCATCTGCAACTTGCAGTAGCTGATTACTCTTGCCGCCATTGAGGTAGGTATAGGTAAGGTTATCAATCGTTTCTATGCTACCTGCTACTACACCTTTTCTGGTCAGGTTGAGAATATTGCCATTGGCATCGTAGCTGTAGTTGGTGGTAAAGTCACGATTTGAATTTGTCCAACTAGACTCATAACTGGCATTACCAAAAACACCACCTATTTGAAAAAATTCAGCTTCCTTTAATCGATTACTCCGGTCATAGTCGAAACCATAAGCTCTTATTTTATTGGAAGATGATGTTCTCCATCTTACGCCTGATACGTTGCCATTGAGTTGTTTTTCTGTAAACCCATAATCATAGCTTAGATTCATTCCAAAGTAATGCCCTCCGCTGCCATTAGCGACATAATCCTCATTAATCCCTTCTAACCAACCTCGGATGTTATATTTATAGTTGAGCGTTTCTAGGCTATTGCCCAGTACTTTAGATTCTATTTCACCTAGGTCGTTGTAGCTATTGCTAGAAATGGTTTTGTAGCTACCTGTATTATTTAGCTTTTCTTGAATAGTAAGAATCCGTCCTGTTCCTGAACCATCATAGGTATATCTCTTAGCAACAGTAGTCTGCACCGGAGTGGCATTCGGATTATTGTGTATTGTATAGGTGTTGAGCACCTTGCCCCTAAAGTCGTACTGCGTAGTGGCAATGTCTCTGCCCCCCACATGATTGTCTGCCTGGGTTTGGATTACTCTACCCCTATCGTCATAGAACATTACCGTGGTAAGCCACTCGTCTGTCGTACCAAGTACTTTTACTTTGCTACCAGTGGCCGCTCCTGCCACATTGGTGTACTGACTTGGGGTTACTGCATTATTGGTGCCTGCCGAGTAGAGGTCAGTATAGCCTACATCATAGGTTTGGGTAGTGAAGTGATAGCTATCGAAATAGCTAAGGCTCAGCACCTCGTGCACATGGTCCTTCAAAGAAGGAAAAGTCGCATCATAGTAACCTTGAACAAAGGTATAGTCTGAACTGATACTTGTATTTATTTCGGTTTCGAAGTATTCTCCATTAGAATCGAAACCTGGTAAAAACTCAATTGTGGTCTTACTTCTATAAATGGCTGTACCACTTACATGGGCCGAAAGAGTTATGCTATTAGCCTCCAGTACATTAGATGTATTCAGAGGTTCAGTACTTACATTGAATATGCTAGTAGCATCTGCTTGCGTCTGCATGGTAGCCCTGCTATTACTACTGATCACAAAACCTGTCATTACCGGACGATTTAAATCATCATACTTAGTAAAAAGCCATTTACCTTGAGTACTCATATTCGCATCTCTGGTAGCAACAAGTCTATCGAGCCTGTCATAAACCATTTCGACTACACCCGCACCAGGTACCTTTTTAGTAATCATCCGGTTACGCCCATCGTAAGTGTACTTGAATACTAAGGCATCCATATCAGTTGTATTCCAAGACCAGCTACCGGAAAGGAGTTCTACTGCTCTTGGGGGAAGCACATACCTGAGATTACCTCTATTGTCATAGATATAGTAAGTATTCAACCAATCGGAGTGACCATTATTAGTACCTGTTCCTTTTTGGACTTGCTTCAAGACCACACGGCCTAACTTATCAGTGAACTCCTTGACATGGTTATTCTCTTCGTCAATGGTGATATTTACCATAAGGCTCCCCACAGCATATTCTGCCGAAGTAGAAGGATTATTTGAACCGATCACCGTCCAAAGGCGTACGTCATCCGTTGCCAAATTCGTTCTCCATTCATGGTTTACTCCCTTTCCGCTTCCAGCCCAACTGTTACCAGGGGCCATTTGCTTAGTCACTCGATTGAGTGGGGAGTTTTCAAACTCAGTCAATCCATAAAATACATCCTCATCTCCACCATAGTGGCTTGTATAGAAGCTCGCTTGCTCCGTAAAAGGATTAATCCTAAAAACACCGTCATTTCCAGCAGATTTATATGGAAGATAAGTCTGTTTCACTCTTCCAAATTGATCATAGGTCACGGCTTGCACCATATCTGATAGACCGTTTGGAGAAGCCTTGCGATTAACCGTTTGAATGTGCCTACCTAGGCCATCCATGAATTGGGTAGTCATTAACACATTGTTCGGTGACTGTCCGCTGGATAGGATTGCACTCTCTGTCAGACCTGGTTTTAAGACATCATAACTACGGACATAATTGATATAATGTCCGTTTACATAAGCGCCAGGGTGACTAATTAGACTGACACTCTGTGTAGGCGCAAATTCAGGAATTGGTTTGTTCTGTGCCGTTAGATTAGTTGTTAAAAAAACAACTACGGCAAGGCTCTGGATAAATCTTGTTAAAGTCTTCATAGCCATCTCTAGTTTTGTTGTGTGTTAGGAATGATCTGCTTGTAGGCATATTCGACTACCTTGACAATATTGCCGTCCTGATCCTTTATGCGTTTCAGTCGACCATAAGTATCATATTCATAGAACATTTTGATACCATTAGGACTTGTTTGGGAAAGCATACCCACGCCTAAATCGTAGGTCATCGTAGTGATACGAGCGTTTTTCATCGCAGCATTATTCCTTAATGCATCTAGAGCATTCCTCATGTTTACCTGACTACCTGGTGAATCCAAAGTGGACTGAGAGATCAGAGGAGAAACCTCAGCATAGGTGGCATTCTCAATCTGTGCCACAGGATAAACACTTCCATACCCCCAAAGCACTGTAGTAGAAACCCCTGCTTCATTGACAAACTCACGAATGTTTCCATAGCTGTCGTATAATTTGTATTCGAGTCGCTCTTCGTAGCCTCCACCAAAAGACAATCCTGTGGTAGTTGAAGAGAAACTTCCAGCATCACTATTAAAAACATGGACCTTATCGGGCAAATAATTATTGCCTACTTGTTGATATAAAATACCTGAGGCACTTTCAACTACTCCGTTCACCTTGGTGGTTTGTTCTATTGGAGCACTGATAAAATTACCATTGACCATCCCTGAAACAACACCAGTTGGTCCAGATATATCGGAGGCATATTTATACTCCTTCAAAATTACATTACCATTGCTATTAGTATTGGTTTCTGATTCAAGCAAGTAGCGATTGTTGTAGGTCCTATTCACTGTTTGTGATAAAGTACCACCCGTGAGATAGGTCTCCGTTATAATTTCTTTCGGGGTCACAAAGTGCCTCTCAAGGGTATAGGTTTCCATAATACCAGGACTATTACCCAACCAGTCAACCTTGACAGCTTTAATATCATTCGTAAGGTCTTCAACAATATCATTGTAGTCTGTCTTATCCAGTTTCGTCAATCCACTGCTATAATTAGATAAATCTTCCATTTGGCCGTTCGAATGACCGTAAGTAGCCTTCGCAGACAATCCATAAAAGCCTGGCACATTAGGGTCATTGATATAGTGATAATCCCTGAAACCATTATTCCCCGTGCCTGAACCTTCGAAATACTCTCTGACCCAAGTGTAGCCGATATGACTGCCTTGAGCAGCACCTCCATCAGCCAAGACTGAGCCAGACATAAAGGCGTAGAAATTCAGCAAATCTGATCCTCCAGTACTATTGGTGATGGAGAAGTTCATCAATGGATTCATAAGACGGCCTGTGGAAAACTGTGTTCCAGCGCTATGATCCGTATAGTCGTATCTGCGCTTAGCCACTACTGAATTGTCACCATCATAATTGGTTATAGTCTTTATTCTCGCTCCACCGGCAGCTTGGTCATTATCACTTTGAACTACTGTAGATGCAGCACCTGTTTCACAGGATTTAGGATAGGAGATTGAAATACCTCCATAAGCGTAGGTTCCATTGTAACTTACTGATCTTGCACGGAGAAAGTATGTTCCTGGACCAACATTCAAAGAGAATGTTCCACTCACATTATACTGAGGAGTACTCTGATCGATGGCATTACCGAGCTCACTGAACTGCTTAACAAATACAACTGCGTTTGTGCTCGCATTCACTACTTCTACAGCTGGTGTACCCCAGAGATTTGAGCTAAAAGGTAAATCACAAATTCCATCAGGGGCGCCCAAGAAAAAATTAGCACATGCAACGGTATAATTAATAGTAATAGGTGAGTTGCAACTACCCCCAGTAATGACAAACCCATTATAAGCGTAGTTACTACTGGTCACTGTCTGAACGGAGCTTTTAGGGCCTTCAACAGAAACTATTTTCGAACCGCTGACTGGAATAACCTCTCTGCCCTCAAGGAAGTATTCATGACCTTCATACTCGTAATCTGTAAAACCTCCAGTTGGGTAGTTAACTTTCTTCAATAATCCGGCTTTTCCATAATTGAAGTTTGCCTTACGTTCATCAGTCTGATAATAAAATAGATCATTGGGTAAATAAGTGTTTATACTAGGCCCATAGAAATTTGTAGCTGTGGTATAACCTACAGTCACTGGTACTAAAGAGGTATTATTGTCTTTTCCATTATAGTACCCCCAATAATCCACCCCGAAAGTAGATTTATCAGGTAGCCCATTAGCACCATTTTCATATTCGAAAGTATAGACTTGATCGTCTATAGTTACACCGTCAAGCTTCAGTCGCTTCATTTGATAGGCATTGCTTGAGCTATTGTTAAAATACGACTGAGAAAAACTTATCGTATGGTTCAAGCTTGAAAGACTATTTGTGCTGCCTACTGTGAAGCCTGTCACCCTTTGTGGTGAAAGAATAGAAAAGGTGGGTTGATTACTACCATTTACTTCGCCCCTCTTTTGAGCAAAGTTGATATGATAATTGGCTAAGGCTGATACATCTGCTCTGGCCGTCTTAGTGAAGTTAATATCAAGGCCATTATATGTGCTGTAAATTCGCTTAGGATAAACATGCTCCACGATAGTGTAGGAACAACTTTGAACATCATCTGTTACAGTCTGCCAGGCACCGTCTACAGATCTTTTTTCACTGAAATTGGGAGCGGACTGAGAGATGTAATCACTAAATCCATTCGTCTTTACATCATACTCAAAATGCAATTGACGGCCATTTGGTGAAATCACCTTACTCAAGTACCAAGTGGTAATAGATCTTTTATGTGTATTTAAAGTTTGTGCAATATCGGGTTCTCCAAAACTGCAACCAGTTAATGGTCCACCATTATCTGGATCTCCCGCACCTAATGAAGTTACCCACTCCTTAACTTTGAATTCTCCCACAAAACCAGCTGGAGTAGTTATAGTAAAAAACTTACCAGGATTATCGAAGTAAATTTTGGTTGGGTCCTCTTCAAGCTTAACTATAGCGCTTGTAGATGCCGCGCTTGAGGTGGTTGAATGCCCATCACCATGGCCCTTGGGTAGCACAAAAGAACCGCTAAAGCCCATGAAGTTATAATTGAAAATATCCGGCTCAGTATCTTTTTGTCCTCCATTGCCGGAGATATAAAGCCAAAAAGGATGCTGTGTAGTCGGTGTGCCGTCAATCTCTCCTTGAGGTTGGACTGTAGGATTATATGTCTCCGGCATTAACTGGTCGTCAAACAGCCAACCTCCTCCTTGGATATCATTGAGAGACTTTACGGTCCTAGAAATAGTTCCTCCTATGGATAACCCCCAACCCAAACCAACATAACTTGCCTCTTCAGAAGCCTTAATTCCTCCGCTGGAGTAGTTTATGGAAATTGGAAACTGAGCACCATCAAACTGAACCGTGTAGAGAGGAACACTCAGATTTTGTTTCCCAGTATATGGACTGGTTGGAGTGATATCGAACTGTACCAGTTTAGCCGCATTAGGGCTTGGAGGCACAACCTGAGGTATATCAGTTTGTGCATTAAGTACTACTGTCAGAAGCACAGTAAATAGAAGTGTGTAAGTCTTTTTCATATGCGTGTTCCTCAATTTTTGTTATTTGTACTCTTCTTTTCTAATTGCTCAAGCCGTGACATCATCTTGTTCAAGGCAAGTCTTAACTTCTTCAGCTCCAGCCCTTGTCGATTATTTTCCTCAGACAATTCTTTGTTCTTAACATCAGCCTCAATCACATAAAGCGTCAACTCCTCAATTTTCTCCAAAAGTTTCTGTTGGATTAGGCCCAGATCCTGACCATTGGCTTCTACCTCTACCGCTTTAGGAATATTCGGGAGGTGACCATTTTCTTTGATAAAGACACTTAGTTCAGAAAGGCTCCTGAGTTCGTAGTCAGGCTTGAACACATAATCTGGGAAGGAGCCGGGGGTAGCGGTTACTTTAACCTTTTCCGATTCGACATCTCCTTTAACAATGGCCTTCCCATCTATAGTTGTTTGCCCTCCTAAGAAAGTGGAACTACCGTTGGCATTATGTTGAAAAGAGAGTGCACCGGTTCTATCTGTTATTGCTATACCCCCCTCGCTTCCTGAATAATCAGAATAAATAGACACTTTACTGTCTGAGTCATTGGTGTTTGTAAGTTGTAGGGAGCCCCCATTTGTGGAATAGTTGCCGTTTACATTCATATTTCCATAAACAGTACCACCGGCCGCTGACATATAGTAATTACTGGCCATATTCGAGTTGTAGTCAAAGGCAAAGATGCTATTGATTCTTACTCCTGATGTATGATAAGCATCATCTAGCGTTATTCTAATGCCAGTGAGAGTTGTCCCACTGGCGGATGTTACGTTCGTGACCACAACATCGTTTGAATTATTAAAGAGCTCTAAATCTGTCTGCCAGACTCCATTACGCTGTGACTCAAGCTTGACATATTTAGACCTCCATGTAGGGTGCCCAAATGCTAAACCGTACTTCCCTGCATAAGAAATACCGACACCAGCTGTGGTCAAATCAGTAATCTCAATTGCGTATCCTGCATTAACGATTCCAGAGGCAAGATGCACAAAGTTTGCAGTCTGATCGAAAAGTCGATCCTGAGTGCTCGTGTTAAGGCCCGAAGCACTGACAGTAGCCCCCCTTAGCCTAACGTGAGCCAGATCATTTGCCATATAGGGGTTCACAACCATGGAACCCTCAGGATTTGGATTAAGAATTACATTTTTCAGAATTGTTGCATTTCCATCATGATTGGAATATCCAGCTATCGAGTTTCCAGTAACGTAAAGTGTCCCATTAACAGTCTCGTTCTGTGCATATATAGCAGAGCAGATACACAACACTAGCATGATCAAATAGCTCTTATTTTTCATTTTTTTCGACTTTAGATATTCTACTTTTTAGCTCATTATTCTCTTGTTTCAAGTCAATCACATAAAGCGTCAGCTCCTCAATTTTCTCTAAAAGCTTTTGCTGGATAAGGCCTAAGTCCTGACCATTGGCCTCTACTTCTACCGCTTTGGGAATATTGGGGAGGTGCCCATTCTCCTTGATAAAGGCGCTTAGTTCAGAAAGACTTCTGAGTTTGTAATCTGGTTTAAAAACATAGTCTGGAAAGGAGCCGGGAGTGGCCGTGACTTTTACTTTTTTGGATTCGAGGTTATTGTTAACTACAATATCTCCAGATGATCTCTTGATAGTCATTCTGGTTGTTCCTTGGGTCTGTAATTTCAAATCCTCATCGTAGCTACTTAAAATACCTTCGTTAACTGTAAGCCTTCTATTAAAGTAAAAGCTGGGTCTGTCCGTATTGATGTGTGCCCATTGGGTATTCTGAGAACCTAATTGGATATAGCCTCCATCTGAAAGTATGTGCAAGGCTCCATTGACATAGCCTCGAATGGGCCCAGTAAAAGTGGTGGTTCCTTCGAGCGTTTGGTTGGTATTGCCAATATTGCTAAAAGGCTGAAGTGTACTACAGACTATCCACCATTGAGTACCATGTTGTTTATAAGCATCAAATTCAGCCTGACTTACAACTACGGAGCTGTAGGTACTAAAATCCGTACCGTCAAAAGGTTGAGTAAAGTAATTGCCTTTAATAGCCGCTTGAGCATGCCAACCTGAGTTAATCTGATTGTTGGCGTTGTATTCCAAGGTGTTTTGGCCATCCCAAGGGATCATTATTATGGAGAATTTAATCCCTGGATTTCTCGCTGCGACAATTGCATAGCCAGTAGCACGGGCATTTATTTTTTGAGTTTCCGATAAGGTTTGGGCAAAAACTGAAAGCCCACCAAACAATAGAAGGGCCAGCGTTAGTCTAATTTTCATCTTTTGTAGTTTTGAGTTTATCTATTTCCTTCTGCTGCTTGATATTCTCCTGTTTCAACTCGATAACATAAAGGGTCAACTCCTCAATTTTCTCTAAAAGCTTTTGTTGGATAAGACCTAAGTCCTGGCCATTGGATTCTACCTCTGCAGCTTTGGGGATATTAGGTAAATGACCATTTTCTTTGATAAAAGCACTTAATTCAGAGAGGCTTCTGAGTTTATAATCGGGTTTGAAGACATAGTCTGGGAAAGAGCCTGGAGTGGCTGTGACATTAATCTTTTTGGTTTCGACTTCGCCAGTAACAACCATATCTCCATTGACATCCAGTTTTGCCGTTGGTGTAGCCGTACCTATTCCAACATTATTAGCTTGAACCGTCAAACCATCAGAAGGAGCACCTCCAGTATTTAGCCAGAAAATGTCATTATTATAGCCAAGAGTAGCCGCACCTTGATTATTGCTAATCTTAAGCCATGAATATGGAGTAGTCGAGTGAAATTCGCCCAAGAAATTAGACTCTGAGAAATTAAACTGTCCTCCGCTAAAGTTAAAGTTACCTCCAGAAAAAAGTAAGTTACCCCCACCTTCTTTAGTAAAGGAAAAGTCATTCCCACTATTCAAACCCATCCACATTTTGCGTGTACCGGACTGCTTAAACTGTAGGTATTGCCATGAGTTATCAGTGTTGTTGAAGGTCAGAGGGCTATCTGAATTAGTAGTTACTGTGAGAGGAGATGAAAAATTCTGAGCACTAAGGGAAAAAGTGACTATTAACAGAAGATAAATTGAAACATATATTTTACGCATAGGAATATAGGTTTAATAAAAAAACTTGCAACTAAATAATATCTAATAGACATAATTGTAACTCATATTAGTCTATAAAGAAACAGTATATACCCCTATGAATATTAAAAATAAAATTCAATGAACAAGTACCGTTCATCAATAATTTTATATTACAATTATATAGTCTTTATGTTAAATTATTCATTTACATACAAAATTCTTGATATTAAATCCAGAAACCTGACTTTCATCAGGGTATTGGTAATTTTCAACCACCACTTTTGAGAAAAAAACAATGAAGGTCAACTCTGCCCAAGAAGCTGTTGCAATTATCGAATCTGACCAGTCTGTGTTTGTCCATACTGCGGCTGCCACGCCTGTTCCTTTAGTGGAAGCCATGTCGGAACGCGCGCCAGAACTGCACGATGTCAAAGTCTACCATATGCACACAGAAGGTGCTGCCGCCTATGCAGATGAAGCGCATCATAAATCATTCGAAATCAATTCGCTCTTTCTGGGTGGCAATGTGCGCAAAGCCCATTCGGCAGGTCGAGTCAACTTTATTCCATGCTTTCTAAGTGAGGTACCCATCATGATCCGCTCAGGCGTTATTCCTGTAGATGTTGCCTTGATTCAGGTTTCACCACCAGATAAACATGGCTATTGTTCACTGGGTATCTCAATTGACGCAACCAAAGCAGCGGTGGATTGTGCCAAAGTAATCATCGCACAGGTGAATCCCAGAATGCCGAGAACACATGGGGATGGGCTGATTCATATCAGCCGATTGACCCGCTACTTCGAAGCTACAACGGAGCTCCCCGAACTACCTCCGCATGCCCTGACTCCTGAAGAAAAAGCCATCGGTGAGCATGTGGCTCAATTGATCGATGACAGGGCAACGCTTCAGATGGGTATTGGTGCTATTCCCGATGCAGTATTAGCCTGTCTCGGCAACCACAAAGACCTTGGGGTACATACTGAGATGTTTTCGGATGGTGTAATTCCCCTAATGGAAAAGGGCGTGATTACCAACAAGTATAAATCAAGACATAAGGATGTTTTGGTTTCTGGCTTTATGATTGGCAGCCGTAAACTTTATGATTTTGTCGATGACAACCCCATGATTCGGATGCTAGATATCGAATATGTAAACGACACCAAGGTGATTCGGAAAATCGACAATATGATCAGTATCAATAGCGCTATTGAAGTCGATCTGACGGGACAGGTCTGTGCAGATTCCATAGGCACAACCATGTATTCGGGTGTCGGTGGACAAATGGATTTCATCCGTGGGGCTTCTCTTTCCAAAGGAGGCAAGCCGATCATTGCCTTGACCTCCACCACCCGAAGGGGTGAATCGAAGATTTCCAGCGTCTTGAAACCTGGGGCAGGTGTGGTAACTACTCGAGCACATGTTCAATATGTCGCTACGGAATATGGTGTCGCTAATTTGTACGGAAAGAACTTAAGGCAAAGGGCTAAGGCTTTAACTGAGATTGCACATCCTGATCATCGGGAGAGCTTGGAAAAGGCAGCCTTTGAACGGTTTAAGTAATGTTTTTCCCTTTCGTCATGCCGATCCCGAGACTTCGGGAGAAGGAATCTCCATGTCTTGAAAACAGAGCTTGACTTTCTGCATGGTAAAGATTTCCTACCCTGGTTCGCACTTGTAGTGCGGACCTATCTTAAAAGATACAATGATCACGCTAAAAATGTAGCATACGACCAACACTCACTACAATTGAGCGCTAGGCAGGTAGTCAGACGGCTAACTCCCTCCCCTTTCCTATACTGAGCTTGCCGAAGTATCTTAGACACCTCCGCATAGTCGGTGTAAAAAGGAGGCCTAAGAGACTCAAGACTTGAAATGACGTACCAATAAAGTTGGAGAACCTACCTCAACTCCACCACGGTGATTCCTGCCCCCCCACGGTCAACATGTTCATCGCGGTAGGTACTTACTTCTTTATATGTACCCAAATGATTGCGGGTGATCTGTCTCAGTACGCCATTGCCTTTACCATGAAGGATGTGGAGTTCCTTGGCATCTAATAGAATGGCTTCGTCTAACCAAACATCGAGTAAAGGAATTACCTCTTCGGCTCGTTTACCTCTTAGGTCAATCTTTGCTGAAAACTCAGCTCGCTTGGTGGTGTAGTCAAAACCGGAATAGGATTGTGCCTGACCCTGATTTTTAAAGGCTTTCTTATTGACTTTCTCTAGGCGATTGAGCTTCACAAAGGAAGTCAGGGCTCCCATTTTCAACTCAGCATCTTTGCCTTTGATGGCAGCAATTTGACCTACAGTATCCTGCCCTATCACGCGAACGTAGTCTCCCACTTTGATTTCAGCATCCGCCTTAGCCTTTGCTTCGGCCTTGACCACATTCTTTTGCTTCACCGCCTCAAGTTTTTCGCGTTGCTTTTTGACCACTTCCTTATCGGCTTTCTTCTCCTTGATCACACGGATAGCCTTCTCCACTTCCTTATTTGCTTCCTGAACGATCTGCGAAGCTTCTTGCTTGGCTTTGTTTAAAATCCGCTTCTCTTGCTTTTCGAGATGGGCCTTTAGGTCTTCATACTGTGAAGTCAGCTCATTCAAGTCTTGCTCACGCTGCTTAATGCGCTGCTCAGCCTTGTTCACTTCCTGCTTTTGCGCTTGCAACTGACCGAGCATTTGATCGAAGGACACTTGCTTGACACCTACCTTCTTCTTGGCTTTGTCAATAGTCGACTTGGGTAAGCCAATTTTTGTCGCGATCTCTAAGGCAAAAGAGCTACCCGGTTTACCGACTTCCAGTTCATAAAGTGGCTGCAGCTTCTGAATGTCGTAACGCATGGCTCCATTAAGCAAGCCAGGGTTTTTATCTGCATACTCTTTCAGGTTGCCATAGTGAGTGGTAATCACGCCCATTCCCTTAGAAGCAGACAGCTCCATCAAGATGGATTCGGCAATTGCTCCACCATATTGAGGTTCTGTTCCGGTTCCAAATTCATCGATCAGGAAGAGGCTCCTCTTATTGACATGAATCAAAAGGTTCTTCATGTTGATCAAGTGAGAACTGTAAGTACTCAGATCGTTTTCGATGGATTGCTCGTCACCGATATCGATAAATAAATCATTGAAAATGGTGAACTCGGAAGCTTCATTGACCGAAACCAAAAGACCACATTGAAACATGTATTGTAGCAATCCAACCGTCTTGAGGCAAACACTCTTACCCCCTGCATTTGGACCTGAGATCAGGAGTATTCTTTCATCAGCGCTGAGACCAATACCCAAAGGGACCACTTCTTTTCCTAGTTCGCGGTGGCTCATCAGCAATATGGGGTGCTGGGCATTTTCCCATTTAAACTTCTTGCTGTCCGACCATAGCGGCTTGCAGGCTTCAATATCCATAGCAAACCGTGCTTTTGCTCGAATGAAATCGATCAGCCCGAGAAATTTCATGATGCCCTGAAGACTTTCTATCTCTGGACGCAACTCATCGGTTAGTGAGATCAGGATCCTAGCTACCTCGCGATGTTCGGCATACTCGAGTTCTTGAACCTCATTGTTGATTTCAAAAACTTCCGTAGGCTCCAGGTAAACGGTTTGGCCCGTGGCCGACTCTCCATGAACGAGGCCTTTGATTCTACGTTTATGCTCCGCAAACATCGGGATCACCATTCTACCATTTCGAATGGTAATGGACAAGTCATCTGGCGTATAGCCTTCCTTTTTAGAATGGGCTATAATACGATCCAGTGCACCGCGAAGTCTTTGCTTTTCAGCAGCGACCCCTTTTCTAATCTCGTAAAGCCGATCGCTGGCATTGTCTTTCAGTTTACCTCTCTCATCAAAAACCCGATCCAGTGTCCATAGCACATCGGAGTTAAAAAACACGGGATGGGTCAATTCCGATAGCACGGAGTATTCTTCCCGCTTTTCCCTGAAGAAATCAAGGCACTTGTCAAGCGTTTTGAGGGATAGAATTACATCAAAGAACTCCTCTTCGGTCAGATGCGCATCCTGCACCCTAATCTTGGCAAAGTAAGGCGTGATATCGATGTAGTTTGAGTTTGGAAAGAGTTCACCACTTTGGATGATCTTCACAAACTCATCGGTTTGAGAGAGCCACTGATCTATATGCTCTCGATTGGATGAGAACTTAATTTTTTCAACAAACTGACTTCCTAAGTTACTCTCACAAAAGGATTGTAGATGCTGTCTGACTTTGTCAAAACCCAGCTTTTGCTCTAGATTCTTGGGATATAACATTTAGTTGGCGGGCCTTCTTCCCGTGGTAAGTTCTTGCTGTCGTACTTTCAAACTGTCGATCACAATATCCGTAATGCGCAAGAATTTTGCAGGGTTCAACAGGTAGTAATTGTAGCTCGTAATATATTCTGTAGAGTCAATGTTATGATCCTCGAAAACTTGCTCTTCTAACACTTTATATAAGGCAGCTGAAGAGTCATTGCTTAAGGTGATTGTGGAGACTTTTCCTTCGGCAATACGAATATCAATCATCAGGTCCACCATCTGGGCTTCACTTAAGATATTGTCTGGAATTTGCTCTTTGTCGCCACAAGAGAAAACCATCAGAGCAACCGTAAATAAAAAAACCTTTTTCACCTCAACACGTCCAAGTTAATTTCGAGAACACTTTGTTCTTACGTGGAAGCAAAAGTAAAAGATATGACGGAGGAAAACCCCAGAATTAACCAAAATTAAGAACTAAAGGACTTTCCAGAACTCAAATAAGTCATATTTTTGACCCTTTATTATGGAGCACATTATTTCCAAACTTCGGAAGTACGAGATTCAAATTAGAAAAGCCATTAATTCGAGGATGCAGGGTGATTTTCATTCTATATTCAAGGGTTCGGGTATGGAGTTTGACGGAGTAAGGGAATACCAATACGGGGATGACACCAGAACGATCGACTGGAATGTCTCTGCAAAAGGTCATGGCACCTTTGTCAAAACCTTTAAAGAGGAAAAAGAGCAGACCGTATTCTTTCTTCTGGATGTGAGTGCTTCGCAAGAGATAGGAACTCCCGGTGCGCAGAAAGTAGACATTGGTAAGGAAATCGCTGGGGTGCTGACTCTGGCTGCTGTAAAGCAGCAGAACCGTGTGGGTTTACTTACTTTTTCCGATCAGAAGGAGAAGTATGTAAAATCGGGCAAAGGTGTCAAGCATGGTTATGCCATTATCCATGAACTTTACAGTCATACGCCAAAGTCTACCAAAACCGATATTAGCGAGGGAATTAAACGAGCACTAGAGATCATTCATAAAAAGAGTGTGATCATTCTGATCTCTGACTTTATCGATGAGGGCTATGAGCAAAATCTAAGGCTCATCGCGAAACGACATGATCTTGTAGTGATACACCTGAAAGATGATCGTGAGACGGAATTACCTAATCTGGGGATCGTACCCATTTATGACAAAGAAAGTCGCAAAACGGTTTGGGTAAACACTTCCTCCAAAGACTTTAGAAAAAAACTAGAGAAGACCTATTCGGTGAATAAAGGCGAACTGGAAAAGTTCTGCCGAAAGCATCAGATCAACTATCTCGAAATCAATACCAAGGACAACTACGTCCCACAGCTTATTAAGCTTTTTATGATCAGGAATAAATCGATGAAGCGTGATTAGAAAGTTACTAGCATCTCTGATTTTATTGGTTTTTATGGTAGGAGCAGCTTCAGCACAGGAGCTCAAACCTGTTGGTTTCTTCTTAAAAGATAGTGTGAAGATTGGGGAATCTATCTCCTATTCTTTGAGCTATAAGGATCGAAAAAACCGCCCGGTTTTCTTCCCAGATTCCTTATATGACTTCTCTCCTTTTGAGTTACTAGATAAACAGTATTTCGATACCCAATCAGACTCTATCAACAGTATTGACAGTGCAGTGTATCATCTGGCTACTTTCGAAATTGACACAGTACAAAGACTCAGCTTACCGGTATTTCTTTATACAGGTACAGACAGCCTTGAGCTTTACAGTTTGATGGATTCTATCATCCTTGATCAGGTAGTAACTCAGATGCCTGACTCTGTTAATCTGGCTGAGACCTCGGCTTATATGCCGGTCTCTCTAGAGTTCAACTACCCTTATTGGGTGATCGGCTTAATTGTGCTAGGTATTCTAGCCGTGATCGTATTGATTGTTTGGGGCAAAGCGATCCAGAAGAAAATCAAACTTTACAGGCTCAATAAGCAATTGATCAAGTTCAAAGAACAGTTTGACCTAGAAATTGATGAGCTAATGACAGATACTACCAAAATCAAGATTGAATCCGTATTGAAGTTCTGGAAAGGCTATATGGAAAAACTTGAGAAAGTGCCTTATACCAAACTTACGACTAAAGAGATCGTTTTAGTTCAGCAGAGCTCTTCTCTAGAGGAGACTTTGAAGTCTATTGATAAGAATATTTACAGCCCAATTGAGGTATCTGCTTTACAGAATGACTTTGAGTTTTTGAAGGATTACTCTGAGGATAGATACAATCACGTAACGGAAGAGATAAAGAATGCTTGACGAAACACTATACAAATGGTATTCGCTGGAGTGGTTTACACCCACAGCTTTCAAGTCTTTTGACTGGGAGTTTTTCTTTGTGCTGTACTTAATCCCACTCGTGCTACTCCTATTTATTCTCAAGTGGCTGATAGGCAGTAAAATTAAGCAGAAGCTTCCCGTTGCACTTCCGAAAAAGGAGATCAAAAAGCACTGGGCAAGCTATCTGAGGTTTATCCCCAACGCCTTGATGGCCCTTTCTATTATCTTATTGCTTGTCGCACTAGCACGACCACAAAGGACTAATGAAGAGGTAGAGCAATGGTCAGAAGGTATAGACATAGCCTTAGTGATTGATATCTCAGAATCGATGCAGATTGAGGACTTTAAACCCAATCGACTAGAAGCTGCCAAGCGAACGGCAAGGGACTTTATCACTGGAAGAAGCCAGGACCGTATCGGGCTTGTTATCTTTTCCGGTGATGCTTACTCCCTCTCTCCTCTGACGACAGATTACGAATTACTGTATAAGTTTATAGAAGAAGAGATTGACTTCAATAAAATCGAGAACAGAGGCACCGCCATCGGTAGTGCCATTGCTGTAGGAACTAACCGCATGCGTGAGTCTACAGCCGCTTCTAAGGTGATGATCTTACTCTCTGACGGTGATAACACTGCGGGTAATATTGATCCTGTTACCGCTGCAGAATTGGCTTCTGCCTACGACATTAAAATATATACGATTGGCATTGGTAAAGAAGGGAAAGTGCCTTTCGGCAAAGATTTCTTTGGCAGACCAAACTATGTTGAAAACACCTTGGATGAAACTACACTTCGTGAGATTGCTAAAATCGGTAATGGCGAGTTCTATCGAGTTTCTGATAATGAGGCTCTACAGAACGTATTCGAACTGATCGATCAGTACGAGAAAGCCGAAATCAAAGAAACCCGTTATAAGAACACAACAGACTTCTACAGCATCTATCTGAGTTGGGGTATTGTGTTCTTCTTGCTCTATCTGCTTTCCAAAAGCACCTTCATCAGCAATGTACTGGAAGACTAGAACCTGAACACTAGACCAATACTTTCAGTTGTTATTGTGACCTTATCTAGGATGTTCGTCAAGCCTTTGCTCTTGGACTGCAAGGCCATATAAAGAACTGCGTCAAACGCCAGTAAAAAGCCTCCTTGAAGGATGAGTGATTTTCCATAACCGCGAAGAATATCCCTTTTATTCTCGCGGGTTTTCGCCATTTCTTTCATTAAGAAACCACCGGTGATATAGGCCACATCGAGAGCTGCGTTCATCAAGACGATCCGCTTCATAGAGCTGTATTCTGCCACCGTTTCTGCCAAGGACAAGGAGCTTGGGTCTGTAATCATGGAATGTCTTAAACCGGGCACTGCTAGCGCCAGGTTGACCACATTCCAGAAGATATTCATGCGGTAGAAGTGGGCCTGCTCGTTAGACGAAGGATTGCTGAGTAGTACCCCATTGGTGGCCATATTACCAAGGGCCCAACTTCCAAGCACAATCATACCTACCTTATTGACTTGCAGCCTTTCGGTATTAAAAGAAGTGAGGTCGGTGGTTTGGGCAACGGCATCCCAACTGAATACAGCCAGAATAATGGCGATAAATAAGTATTTCTTCATGGCTTAAGGCTAATGAATAAACAACTGAGAAATAAGCTAAGGGTTTAGAGAATGGATTTTTATTACTATTTCTGGCACCTCCTTTTCGCAAATGCCAGCCTTGGTCAGACTGATATTCTAGATATTGATACTGTCATAAAATAGGTCCGCACTGCAAGTGCGAACCAGTGTGAGGTCAGTGGTTTGGGCGATAGCGTCCCAACTGAATACTGCCAGAATAATGGCGATAAATAAGTATTTCTTCATGGCTTAAGGCTAATGAATAAACAACTGAGAAATAAGCTAAGGGTTTAGAGAATGGATTTTTATTACTATTTCTGGCGCTGACTACTAGTGAATGCTAGCCTTGATCAGACTGATATTCTAGATATTGATACTGTCATAAAATAGGTCCGCACTGCAAGTGCGAATCAGTGTGACCTGCCTGCGACAGGCAGGTTCAGAATGATATTTACGATGATGAGATTCCTTCTCCAGATGACTCGGGATCGGAATGACGGTATGACAGTGGGCTAGAATAACTCTATCCCAAAGCCCTCAAGTACATAGTTGAAAAGCCTCAAGCTGAATAGCACTAGGGCGACACCCACTACCCGATTCATGATTCTCATAAAACGAGGGGTAACAATTTGACTAAGCTTAACCGCAAAATATGATTTGAGCACATCCACTGAAAAAACAGTGGCAATAAGCACAATGAAGAAGGTTATGGCCTCATTGGTGGTATACTGAAAGTCAACCGTAATCTTACTGACAATGCCGATCCAGAAGATTAATACGAATGGATTAATTCCATTAAGGACAAAGCCCTTGACAATCTGTTGAAACCATTTGGTCTCCTCAGCATGCAATTGTTTCAAGCCCTTGGTCGGAATAGGCTTAAACATATAGAAAATACCAAACACTAACATGATGGTACCTCCTACGCCACCCAACCACATATTAAACGAGGGGTTATCAGTAAGTTGAGAAATTCCCAAATAGGTGATGAAGATATAGATTGTATCACTAAGGGCGATACCCACGGCCATAAAGAAGCCAGAGAAGAATCCCTTCTCAATTGCATTTTGAATCAAGGCAAAGAATACCGGTCCAATTAAGACACACAGTAATAACCCAAACAAGAAACCATTAATGACTATGTCCATGCAGTCTAGACCTTATTGCCAACAAAGGATAGCCAGCTTTCAAGTTTTTCTTTCTTTAAAACACGAGGGAATTTGGTCTGACCTCCTTCTTTGCCCTGTGACCTTAACCAATCATAGAAAACTTCGGTGGGTAATACATCCATCTCGATATTCTTCAAGGCATGCTTTCGCTCTACTGCATAGTCATCATTTAATTCATTCAGGCAATTGTCTATTCGGACTTTTAAGGCCTCAGTGTCAACAGGGTCGTCCGTGCCAATAAACCAATGGTGAGAAAATAACTTACCATCAGGCACTCCAGCCACAGTAAATTCTTTGATGCCGATATTAAACTCTTCAGAAGCCATTTCAACGGCCCGATTCATATTATCTACTGAAAGGTGTTCGCCACAGAGACTTAAGAAATGCTTGGTTCTACCCGTGATAATGATCTCAGAGCTGTGCTTATCTACAAACCTGACTGTATCACCAATCAAGTACCTCCAGGCACCGGAGCAGGTAGAAATCAACAGGGCATAGTCTTTACCTTCTTCTACCTGATCGATCATAAGCGTCTCAGGATTGTCAACAATTTGTCCGTCTTCGTCAAAGTTCTCCTCATTAAAAGGAACAAACTCATGGAAGATGCCACCATTGAGCATCAATCGCATGCCCCGTTTCTCAGGAGCATCTTGAAAAGCAATAAAGCCCTCTGATGCCAAATAAGTCTCGATGTAATGTATTGGTCGGCCTAGTAGTTTATCAAAGCTCTTTTTATAAGGCTCAAAAGCCACTCCACCATGCACGAATGAACCCAGGTTTGGCCAAATTTCATGGATATCTTTGACGCCATATCGCTCGATAATTCTTTCAAGCAAAATGGTCATCCAAGCCGGTACTCCCACGATCATACCGATATTCCACTTCGGTGCAGACTCTACAATCTCTTCTAGCTTGATCTCCCAGTCCTTATGCTTCTTGATTTTTGGTGTTGGTCTTGAAAAGCCTTGAACCCATAGGGGTAATTGCCCAGTGGTGATACCACTCAAGTCGCCATAATAATAGTTTCCTGAGAAGTTTAATGCCGTACTCCCTCCTAACATCAACATACCAGACTGGAAGAATTGATCGGGGAAATCATATTTAGAAAGCGTGTAAATATGCCTTGTCCCTGTCTTTCTGATCTGACGGATCATATCTTTGGTGACAGGAATGTATTTAGAAGCCGCTCCAGATGTACCTGAGCTCAATGCAAAAAACTTGGTTTTGCCTGGCCAACTGACATCCGATTCGCCTTCGCGCATCTTATGCCACCATCCCTCGTCCATTTTATCATAATCAGACACAGGAACGAGTTCTTTAAATTTTTCAAAGAAGTCATGCTGACCGAAACTTCTAAACTGTTCTAAAACAGCATGAAAGTCGTAGGCTCGGCCAAACTGCGTATTACGCGCACTGATAAGGAGTTTTGACAATTCCTTTTTCTGAAGGTCGTAGGGAGAGGTATAGTCTTGCTCAAGCGTTTCACGGAGCTTTATGCCTTTTTTTAAAATTGATCCAATTATTGGCATTGGTAGTTGTGTTCTCTAAAAATGACCTTATGCTAGAGATTAAAATCTTCTAACTTTGACCGACCGATCATTTGGTCAAAGATAATAGAAATCTAAACTCGATCGCACTTCTGCAATATGTCAATTGTAAATAACATTAACCACTACAATGAGCAACTGGCTCCTTACAACACGCAACTTATTGCTGTGAGTAAGACTAAACCTGTCGAGGATTTGTTACATGCCTATGAAGGTGGACAAAGAGATTTTGGTGAGAACAAGGTTCAGGAGCTCACTGCCAAGCAGGAAGTTATGCCTAAGGACATTAAATGGCATATGATAGGTCATTTGCAAAGGAATAAGGTTAAGTACATAGCCCCCTTTGTACATTTGATTCATGCAGTGGATAGCCCAAGACTATTGGCAGAAATCAACAAACAAGCCCTCAAAAACGATAGGGTCATTTCCTGTTTATTGCAGGTTCACATTGCCGAAGAAGAAACCAAGTTTGGTTTTGATGAAACGGAACTGATGGAATTCTTAAATAGTGATGTATTAAAGGAACACCAGAACATCAAAGTACTTGGCTTGATGGGTATGGCTACCAATACCAGCGATAAAGCTCAGGTAAGCAAAGAGTTCAACCAGTTGAGGTCGCTTTTTGACCAGATTAAAAACAATATTGACCTGGAGAATGTCGATATGCAAGAACTATCCATGGGCATGACGAGTGACTATATTGAAGCCTGCGAAGCTGGCAGCACCATGGTTAGAATTGGAAGCGCCATTTTTGGCGCACGAAATTATCCTCAACAGTAGCAAAATGACAGCAAAGACAATCCTTATTCTAGGGGGAATTCTAGGAGCCCTTTCCGTAGCGATCGGTGCATTCGGAGCCCATGGTTTAGAAGCCACATTAACGGCCAATGGTAGATTAGAAACCTTCGAAACGGCTGTTAAATACCAATTCTATCATACACTCGCACTTATACTATTGGGTATATTGATGCTTAATGTTCAAAGCAATTACTTCAGCTATGCGGGCGTCAGCTTTCTCATTGGTATTGTGATTTTTAGCGGATCGCTCTATACCCTCAGCTTGACCAATATGACATGGCTGGGTGCCATTACCCCGATTGGTGGACTGGCCTTTATCATGGGTTGGGTGTTTATGATTCTGGGTGTCTCAAAATCGGTCTAGGTCAATAGAACCTTGGGTGGAAGTTGACCATAAAGAGCTCTTTAGTAGCTCGGGTAACGGCAGTGTATAACCATCGCACATATTCCCGATCGACCATTTCTTCTGTTAAGTAACCCTGATCAATAAAAACTGCGTCCCACTGACCACCCTGTGACTTATGACAAGTCAATGCATAGGCGAACTTCACCTGCAGGGCATTTAAATGTGGATCGCTTTTGATTGCCTTGATTCTCTCCTTTTTTGTCGGAAGATCGGCATAGCCTTCGGTTACCTCCTCGTAAAGCCTTTTGTAATCCGTATTATTCAGGGATGCCTCGGGGGAATAGAGCGTATCAAGGATAACTTTTGCTTCGAAAGGTTCTTGTTCAGGATAGTCTAATAACTGTACCCTGAGTTCAGCAAAGCGAAGTCCGTAGTACTCTTCGAATTTGATGATTTTCATTACTTCCACGAAGTCACCGTTTGCCAAAAAACCTGCAGGTGCATTTTCAGGTAAGAAGTGATAGTTATTCCGAACGATCATCAGGATATCTCCTGCTTCGATTTCATCTTCCCGGTACTGGATCGCTCTTCGGATATATTGATTGTACTGGACAGCATTTTTATTACTTCTACAGATGATGACTGCGTTTTCAGTACCATATTTATCATAGGCGTACCGCAAACCATCCTCTAGCCTTTCGGCCGTCATCTTAAAAACATCCTTAAATCTTGAGGTCGCTAGTTTGATCTTGAAATCCTCATTAAGGAGTTCGTTCCGCAGATTGGTCGCATTAAAAAGAATACCCGATTCTTCCTCCTGCCGCATCACCTCTGTCAGTTCTAATGCACTCACATCATTGCCGAAGGATTGGGCGAGGAAATCACTTTCTAATGCTGGACTCTCCAAGGAGCCAACAGGAGGTAATTGTGCCACATCCCCGATCAACAAAAGTCGATTCCCTTCCTGAGAAAAGACATAATCCATCAAATCAGCCAATAATCCATTCTTTCCATACTCGGCCTGATTAGAAATCATGGATGCCTCATCAACAATAAATAGGGTATTCTTATGATAGTTGTTCTGCCTTTTGAAAACGAGTCCTCCTCCTGGCTCCGCGGTTTGCTGAAATACCTTTTTGTGAATCGTGAATGCTGTTCTGTTCGTATATCCCGCCATTACTTTTGCTGCCCGCCCTGTTGGGGCCATCAAGACGTACTTGAAATTAAAGAAGGGCAGCATCTTCACAATCGCGCCAACCACCGTGGTTTTACCAGTTCCTGCATAACCTCTGAGGACCAGCACAGGTTTGCGGAGTTTTCGATCTAGCAAGAAGTCATCAAATAGGCCGAATAGTCTTTTTTGTCCATCGGTGGGTGCGAAGGGAAACTTGCTGATTAATATCTCTGAGGGTTTGGCCAATCCTAAGACTTTTTCTTGTCCTCAGGAAAAATAGTGACCATCGTGGTGCTTGCTTTGGCAATGAGTGTACGTTCTTCACCATCTACTGACCAAACTTCAGCCTCACAAAAACTCATTTTTCGGCCTTGCTTCACTACCCATCCCTTCGCGTGTAATTTTTGACCTCTACCTGGTGTGAAATAGGAAATCTTGATTTCTCCCGTAACTACATGTTGATCTTCCGCCACAACGGTAACAGCAGCAAATCCTGCAACAATATCTGCCAAAGTTGCGGTGACACCTCCATGCACCAAACCCGTTTGCTGCTTGTGATCTTGGGTTAAATCCAACCAGCCTTCTGTCCTTCCTGCTTCAATCACATTGAGATCAAAGCCGACTAGTTTCATAAAGTGCTGTCGTTCCAGAAATTTCTCAATCCTTGACTTGAAGTCAGGATTAAATACCTTTACCATAGACTACAATTTGTGCAAATATATTCACTAGTACCCATCACCCCTACAGATGACCCAGATAGATGCTAAGATATCCGAGGCCTATGGCCAAAAGCTGAGGGTGCGTGTGTGTGGCGTTTGCATCAAGGACAACCAGATTTTATTGGTTCATCACAAATCGCTGGGCAAAACAGGTTCGTTATGGGCACCACCTGGTGGTGGAATGGAGTATGGAGAAAGTGCCAAGGAGGCAATGATTCGGGAGTTCAAAGAAGAAACAGGATTGACCATTGATGTCAAAGAGTTCTTATTTGTTCATGAGTATCTCGATCCTCCATTGCACGGCATAGAGCTTTTCTTCTTAGTACATCCGGTATCGGGGGAATTGAATTTAGGAACAGACCCTGAGATGCCCTCTGATGATCAGATACTTACGGAAGTTGGTTACTTCGATTTAGACACCCTTAGAGCAGGTCAATTGGAAAGCCTGCATTATGTGCTTCAAAATTCTGAATCAATCGATGCGCTGATTAATCGAAAAGGTTATTTCAAATATCATTAATTATCCATAAACTAGCGGTTCCATTTATTATGGATTACCTAAATAATTAGTTAATTTAGCGAAAATCGACCTCAAAAATGAACCTTACTAAAATACTGACTGGAGTTTTCTTTGTACTAGCGATTGTAGTGGCCTATTTCCTTTATGATGGCATCAACTCCACCATAGAAGAAGCAAAAGAAATTGAAAGAGTAGAGAACTTGGTGAAAGCAAAACTTGAGCTTATCCGTGATACTCAAATTGCTTATCAAAGTACATACGGAGATTACGCAGACACTTGGGAGAAACTAATCTCCTATGCTGATTCTGGAAACATCTACGTGATCCAGAGAACTGAAGAAATTGAAATTTTGGACTACGGTGCGGAGAGATCAACTTTCGTGTATGACACTTTAGGAATTATTCCTGTGAGAGACTCGCTTTTTACTGCGGGATATGATTTCACAAAGCTTCCTGAATTGCCTCACTCAAGTGGAAAGTACTTCTCTCTTTATGCCAAAGATTCTATTAAGTCTGGTGTGAGCGTTGATTACATTGAGGTTGTTGACACTTACCCATTTGACAGAACAAGGACTGAGGATAATGAAAATGAGAGAAGGAGACCTCTTAGATTCGGTTCTAGAACTGACATTACTACAGCAGGTAACTGGCAATAAAATTGCGTTCTACTAATACGCCAACAAGAATATCATTAAAAGACGAAAGACTGGATATTGATCGAATTGATCAGTATCGTCTTTCGTTTTTTATTGGAGAAGACTCCTGTCAGATCAGTATACTCGATATCCAGAAGAAGCTTCTTCTTCTATTGGAAGACGTGGCCTTTCAATCAGAATTAAGTCTTGTAGAGAATCTCGAAGCACTTTATGATGATCATATTCTAATCGCTGCAGGTTTTTGGAAGGAGGTTCAGGTTTATGTTCGGAACAAGCAATTCTCTCTAGTTCCGGTTCCTGTATTCGACAAGTCTTTGCTTCAGCAATACATTCAGTTAAACGAACCTACCGATCCGAATCAAGACGAATATCGATTCAAGATTATGGATGAGTTAGGCTTAACCATGGCATTTGCCTATGCAGCTGATGTGAAAGCATGGTTTAAGGATAAATACCCAAATAACGGCTTAAAATTCAACCACCAGAGTATTGCCTATCTGAAAGGGCTACAAAGTCATTTAAGAAACAGGGCACAAAGCAGCATATACCTTATGCTGAATGAGAATGAGGTAATGATAGCAGGCTTTAACCTAAGTCGCGTAGCTATCTATAACCAGTTTGAATTCTCTGACTCAATGGATTTGGTTAAACGTATCTTGTCCACTGCCAGGCAGTTTAGCGAAGAAGGTCAATCGATCCCTGTTTTATTGCACGGCAGTAAAAATCAGGTCGACCAACACTATCCGACATTAAAGAAATATTTCAGCAATATTGAATTGGGTCAACGACCATCTGACATCCACATGCACCCATTGTTCAATGAGCTTGAACAAATGGAGTATTTCGATGTCCTTTCGAACCTCTAGTTTAATTGCTTAGATTTAAGATATGAAGCGCATAGCACTATTCCCCGGTTCATTCGACCCATTTACCAAAGGTCATGAAGATATCGTGATGCGTGGGCTCAAGCTTTTTGACGAAATCATCGTGGCCATTGGCTATAACAGCAAAAAGGCGAATCGTTATTTCGAGATTGAGTATATGGAGGAAAAGATCAATGAGACCTTTAAAGACGTACCGGAAGTTTCCGTATTGGTTTATAACGAACTAACCGCTCAGATTGCCGATAAATTAGAAGCCTCCTATATTTTAAGGGGATTAAGAAACACGACCGACTTCGAATATGAAAACAGTATTTCTCAGGTGAATCGTGACTTAAACGATCGGCTTGAAACGGTCTTTTTGATTACTTCTGCTGAGCTTGCAGCGGTTAATTCATCAATTATTCGTGAGGTTCACCGCTATGGTGGGGAGGTTCAGAAATATCTGCCTTACGATTTGTGAGCCAGTAGCTGCTTCTTGAATTTCTTGTAGACGTGCCTAATTGAACGAAAGGCATTGAATTGAGCCACTTCTACCTCTTTTTTACTCATCCATCTGACTTCATCAATCCCCTCATCTACCTGAGGCTTCATTTCGCTGTCATCAAGACATTCCATATGATACCAAACCGTCTTCTTTAAGATGCTTTTCTGTCCTGTTGTATACGTATGCCAAGTGGTGCAAATCTTATTGAGCACATTTACTTTGACATTGCATTCTTCTTCCACCTCTCTTTTAGCACCTTCTAAAACCGATTCTTTACCCTCAATCTTGCCTTTAGGTAAATCCCATTTACCTAAGCGATGGATCATAAGAATCTTTCCGTTCTTATAAACCACTCCACCTCCCGCATTGATGATCTTGAACTTGCTTTTGATGTATTCTACCGCTTCATCGTAAAAAGGAGTTACTACGGTAACAGAATCCAGTCCCTTGATCTTCTTGTTGTGCAGAATGAAAAGTATACTTTTAATGGTATCACGATTAGCATTACGGATGAGCATATTGCCCCTGAACTTACGCTCATTGATCAATAGGTCATCCTCTTGGATAACTTCGTCAAAAAGACTCTGATCTTTGATGTTTTCAGGCCTCTTGATCCTTAATGGGGTGTCCTTGATATAAATCCTCATTGAAGGGCTTAATTCTTTGTCAATATGAAAAAAAAATCTCTAAGTAGGTGAAAGAAGATCGTGACATTTCAGAAAAAAAATATCTTAAATTCGCGACATGGAAAGCCCGCATACCGAAAAAGAAATAGCACTAAAAGTCGCATCTGATTTACTTCAAATCAAAGCCATTAAATTAAGCAAGGAAAATCCTTTTACCTGGAGCTCAGGATGGAAATCGCCTATATATTGTGACAACAGACTTTCTCTCTCTTTCCCAGAGACCAGAACTTTTATAAAAGAATCGCTGGCCGAAGCTGCGAAGGCCAAGTTCCCAGGCTATGAGGCGGTAGCAGGTGTTGCCACTGCGGGCATTCCACAAGGAGCACTTTTGGCAGAAGCCCTAGGGGTACCTTTCATTTATGTACGTTCGAAACCTAAAGGACATGGTATGGAAAACCTTATTGAAGGTAAGGTGACTCCTGGACAAAAGGTGATTGTAGTAGAAGATCTAGTATCGACTGGTGGTAGTTCTTTAAAGGCTGCCGAAGCACTTACTGCCTCAGGCTTTGAGGTCATGGGTATGTTGGCGATTTTCACTTATGGATTTCCTCTGGCTGATGAGAATTTCAAAGCAGCGGGTATTCAATTACACTGCCTAAGCAATTATCAGGTCATGCTAGAAAAGGCTACAGAGCTCGGCTATATCGATGCATCAGATGTGGCTTCCCTTGAAGAATGGAGAAATGATCCTTCGAATTGGGGATAATTGGGTATTGGGTATTGGGTATTGGGTATTGGGTATTGGGTATTGGTAAAACTTGATCTCAAATAGAAGGTTACATTCTTAATTCTTAATTCTTAATTCTTAATTCTTAATTCTTAATTCTTAATTCTTAATTCTTAATTCTTAATTCTTAATTCTTAATTCTTAATTCTTAATTCTTAATTCTTAATTCTTAATTCTTACTTCTCGAATTAAAACTTCTCTTCCACGCCCAAGCCAAATAAGGCAAAGTCATATTTAACAGGATCTTTGGGGTCAAATTGTCGTAAGTTTTCGGTCAACTCCAGAGCCGTCCGCCAGTCCATTTGTTTGCGCTCAATCAATCCAAGCTTTCTGGCTACGCGTTCCACATGTAAATCGCAAGGGCAAATTAATTGCGATGGCTTGATATTCTTCCAAATACCAAAATCGACTCCTTTATCATCTTGGCGCACCATCCAGCGAAGGAACATGTTAATTCGCTTACAGGCAGACTTTCGGGCTGGAGTAGCAATATGCTTCCTGGTACGCTGAGGTGCATCAGGCAAGGCAAAGAATTGATCATGAAAGTGAATGAGTGCATTACCTACATGATCATCATTCTCTCTCAAACCTATTAAAAATGCCTCCTCTAAGGAATTATGCTTCTGGTAAAAATTCTTGAAATAGGAAACAAAATAAAGCGTATCAATATCATTGAAAGTCCTGTGCTTGAACTTTAGCAGTGGCTTCAAGTCATTTTCACTATGATTAAGGATAAAATCATAAGGCTGGTTATCCATCATAGCAAATAGCTCATGGCACTTATTGATGATGGTCACCCGTTGACCCCAGGCCAGTATTGATGCCCAAAAACCAGTGATCTCAATATCTTCTTTCCTCGAATAAGCATGTGGAATGTTGATGGGATCAGGATGAATGAACGAAGGTTGATTATAGACTTCTACCTTTTCGTCTAGAAAGGTTTTTAGTCTATCGAAGTCGGCTCGAGACATCTATTGAAAGTAGCTCAGCTGAACTCTGAATCGTTTATCGATAGCCTTTAGGTGATCGTAGGCCTTTTGATTAAGCTTAATAATCACCTTTTCATCGGTCACATTGGGCATAGCACCAACGACTCTCACATAGACAGTAAGGTCGTTCATTAGGTTCTTTACTTTAATCACTGTTCCCACTTTCGCTGTTCTGTGCAGGGCAAAAAACTTGGTAGTCGGTTCAGCTTCTTCAATCACCTCTGCCAGTCCTTCCACTTCGTAAGGTACAAGCTTGGTACCTCCGTAGTTTTCGGGTTCGGGAGCTTGAACCGTCTCCGTTTTAATTGTATCTATAGCGATAACCGCAACAGGATCGGGGTCCGTCTGTGTTTCCACTTGAGAGGGCACTGTAACAGAAGATGTCTGTTCCACCGGGGTTGTTTCCACCTCACTCTCAACTTTCACCAATAACTCTTGCCCTAAGGAGAGAGAGTTAGAGGACAGGTTATTCCATGCCTTTAGATCGGTAATGCTCACATCATACTGTTTGGCGATTGCAAAGAGTGTTTCACCAGCAGCAACTTTATGTGTTTTGTTACTCGTAACGGTAAGTTTCAAACTTTTCTCCTCAGTAGGCAAAGTTCCGCCAAAAGGAATTTTAAGGGTTTGACCTACTTGAAGGCCACTAGCCAGGGCAGGATTAGCCTCGTTGATTTCGGTAACCGTGGTTTGGTACCTTTTAGCTAAAGAGAAAAGCGTCTGCTTTGATAATACCTTGTGCACGACAAATACCTTATCTCCCTTTTTCTCAATCCCCAATGAATCTGACTGCGCAAAGCCGGCAGATATTGTAAGGAAAAGAACCACCAATACTCCAAAGTATTTTTTCATATGCTTAAAAGCCATAAACTACCAAATTTCGCTTACCCTTAACAAATATAAGTGCTTGGTTAACTATAAAAAACGTGCCAGTCGCCAGACCCTTCAATCCTTTTTCGAGCGGTTCGTGCAGCAACAAGTCACCCGATAAGCTAAATACGAATAAATCTAAGTTATAGCCTGTATCTTCCTTACTATTTGCTGCAACGGCAAAGTGCCCCTCCCACTCCAAATAATCGCAACTCCCTTCCAATACTATATCCTGGCGATCCTTTAAAAACCGCGAGACAGTTTCGAAATGAGGACTCTCGGGTTCGTAATGTAAGGGATAAGTAGCTTGTGAAGTATTTGGTTCTGGCAAGCTCACCTCACTCTCATCAGCTTCAAGACCGCTTCTAATATCGATTCTGAATTGTGCTTCAGGATCGTCCATTGACGCCATAGTCAACAAGCCAGAAGTTACATTGAAAAGCTTTACCTGATCGACTGACCAGATAGCTTCCAAACTGACTGTATCAAAACCAAAGACAGACCTGGCTTCTATGTTCTGAGTATCGTCATAAGTCTGAAATATGATTACTCCCTCAGTAAAGTGATAAACACTGATCCACCATGATTCTTCAAAGCTGATCTCTTTCCAGAGAAATGATTTAGTACTTAGGTTGAATAAAGAAAAACTAACGGTCAGTTTTTCACTATCTCTTGTGGTGATCAACAGCTGATTGCCATGAGAAAGCACCTCCCAAATATCGGCAGTGAAGTCCTGTGAAAAATCGTGTTGCAACTGTTTTGACAAGTCCTTTATTCGTAATTTGAAGCAAAAATAAGCTATTCAAGTGGGGATCAAAGGAATTAGAAACGTAGTCAGAGGAATTGTTTTAAGCAGTATTCTATTACTCACCGCGATTGCCTGGGCATCCGAGCAGTCTAAATATCAAGAGGGCACGATCAAGGTTTTCTTAATGGAAATCCGTGATAACATAGACCCCCGAATGAATCGCTATGTCGACCTGGCATTCAATCAAGCAACAGAAGTAGAGGCCGACATTGTCTTAATTGATATGGACACTTATGGTGGAGCTGTAAACGATGCCAATGACATTCGTACCAGAATATTGGAATATGAGAAACCTGTTTGGGTCTATATTAACAATGATGCTGCCTCTGCTGGCGCATTGATTTCCATAGCCTGTGACAGCATCTACATGGTGCCCGGTGCTAATATTGGTGCTGCTACAGTAGTTAATGGGGCCGATGGTTCACAAGCGCCTGATAAATACCAATCTTATATGCGGTCGATCATGCGATCCACGGCAGAAGAGAATAATAGAGATCCGCTGATTGCCGAAGGCATGGTCGATGATCGTGTTGAAATTGAAGGTGTAACTGAAGACGGTAAAATCATCACCTTCACCACTTCCGAAGCCATCGCCAATGGCTATTGCGAAAGAGAAGTGGCTAGCATTCAAGACATTCTGGAAAAGAATAATATTGTCGATTACGAATTGATTCGATATGAGCTATCAGGCACTGAAAAGGTGATTTCCTTCTTCCTCAACCCCTTTGTTAGTGGGCTTTTGATCTTAGTAATCACTGCAGGAATCTTCTTTGAACTACAGACACCTGGAGTCGGTTTTCCATTAGCAGCAGCTGGAATTGCTTTGGTGCTTTACCTGGTGCCTTATTATCTCAATGGCTTAGCAGCTAATTGGGAGATCGCTGTCTTCTTTATTGGCTTTGCCCTTATTGCGTTGGAAGTATTCGTCATTCCGGGTTTTGGTGTTGCAGGAGTCGCGGGCATCATTTGTACGGTTGGTGCCTTGATCTTCATCATGCTAGGCAATGACAACTTCAATTTTGATAACGTCCCCGTTGGTGAAATCTCTACAGCGGCTGGCGTGGTCGGTGCCGGGGTGGTTGGGTCAATAATTCTCTTGTTCGTCTTTGGCTATCGGTTTACTCAGTCTAAGATGTTCGATCGTGTAGCCCTGACTTCAAGCCAGGAAAAAGAAGATGGTTACGTAGCCACTTTCCATACCCTAGACCTCGTGGGCAGACAAGGGACCGCAAATACAATACTTCGGCCCAGCGGTAGAATAGAAATAGAAGGAGAAATCTATGATGCCTATACTCGCGGAGAATATGTAGAAGCAGGCGAAAAAGTTGTTGTGATTAGTCAGGAAGGCAGCTCGCTAAAAGTCAGAGCCCTCAAATAATGGATAAAAAGAATAGAGCAAAGTTTAGTGCCGAAAGCCTGGTAGTGGCGGACGGACACGATCCTATGGGGGTTTTAAACTCACTGAAAAATCCGATTTTTCAGACCTCCACCTTTATGTTCAATACTGCCGAAGAGGGCAAAGCCTTTTTCGATCAGTATAAGGGAGCAGATACACTTGAAGAAAGAAACAGTAGCCTGATTTACACTAGGCTAAACCACCCCAACCTTACGGCAGCCGAATTTCGTTTAGCACAACTCGATGGTGCCGAAGATGCAGCCTTCTTTGAAAGTGGCATGGCGGCCATCTCTACCACCGTCATGACCTTCTGTAAGGCGGGTGATTTGATACTGATGTCTTCACCACTCTATGGTGGCACAGATACATTCATTAAGCGTACACTCAATCACTTTGACGTGGAGTGGATTGAGTTCGACTCGGAAAGTACGCAAGAAGACATCGAGCAAAAGGTACTCAAGCACCCTAGAGCCAAGCAGCTCAAAATGATCTATGTGGAAACCCCAGCCAATCCCACATTATCGCTTACTGATATTGGAATGATTGCTAACCTTCGTGAAGATTTACGATCTAAAGAAATAGAAGCAGTGATCGCGGTTGACAATACTTATTTGGGTCCGATCTTCCAGAAACCATTGGATCACGGAGCTGACCTCAATCTCTACTCTGCAACTAAATACATTGGTGGCCATAGCGATGTAATTGCAGGTGCCTGTTCCGGTAAAGAGGAGTTGATCCAGGCGATCAAAGGCCTAAGGACAACGCTTGGCTGCATGGCCTCCCCTTTTACTTCTTGGTTAGTAACCAGAAGCCTTGAGACAGTAGCGCTTCGCATGGAAAAGCAAGCGTCAAATGCCGAAAAACTTGCCGACTTTTTGAAAGGTCATTCCAAAGTGAAAAAAGTCTACTTCTTAGGACATTTAGATGAAGGTACTGCACAACATGCCATATACCGGAAGCAGCAAAACTCAGCCGGTGCCATGATGGCCTTCGAAGTCGCTGGTGGAGAAACAGAGGCTTTCAAGTTTCTGAACAGCTTGGAATTAGCCAAACTGGCTGTCTCTCTGGGCAGCACTGAAACTCTGGCTTCTCACCCTTATACCATGAGCAGTTCCAATATGAATGAGGAAGATCGGATTAAGAACAACATCACCGAAAGCCTCATTCGCATCTCAGTAGGTATTGAAAATCCTGATGATCTAATTTCGGACTTCGACCAGGCCCTGAATCAAATCTGATGGCTGAGGCACAAACCCTATACGATCGTATCGGTGAGGACAATATTCTTCAGCTCGTAGATGACTTCTATGCAGGAGTCGAAACGGATGAGCTCATTCGAAAGATGTACCCAGAGGATCTTCTACCAGCCAAGAACAGACTAAAACTCTTCCTAATTCAGGCCTTAGGCGGACACCAGACCTATACAGACGAACGGGGACATCCTATGCTCAGGAGAAGGCATTTTCAATGGGAGATCGGTAAAGAAGAAGCCACGCACTGGTTACAACATATGCACAATGCACTAGAGAAAGCCACTTTTGCTGAAAAAGAGAAAGATGAGTTTTGGGATTATGTGTACAAGGCAGCACTGCATATGATTAACAGGTAAAGAATCTAGAGAAAAAACAATACCTCCTCCGCCCTCTGGGCACCTCCTCCAGAGGAGGACATCAATAGTTCGCGCTTTCAATGCGAACTGGTCTTCTCAAGGCTAGGCATCCTCTTCGAGAAGGTTAGTTCTCACAGAAGTGAACGCTAAAGAGACTCAAACCGACCGTTTCAAAAATTTCCATGCATTATATCTTACAAAGTAGTTTTGATTAAAAACCAATTTTCTCAGAATGTTTCTAACCCTCCTTGATCTTGATTTAAAAAAGCTCAAATAATACATCCCACCTATGACTTGAGATTCTGACCTCAACTCATGGAAAATGGATATAGCCATGTTTAAATGGCTTTCGTCACCGGAGAGTCTGTAAATTGCCGTGATCAGTATTAATTTACTGTAAATCCCAATTTTATTGTCTTTTATAAGTTTCTCAAAACTCAAGACCGCTTCTGTGGAATTTACATAGACCAAGGTATCCACTACCAAAGAATCAACTTTTCCATTATCACCAATCACTATGTCAATTAGCAATCGCTTTTCTAAGGCCTTTAATTGACTTCCCGTCAAGGAATCTATTGCACTCAAATTAGAAAACCCATCTCTATAAGAGTGTTTTCTAGGAGGTATAATTTTAGAATAGATTGAATCTTCCATACTTAGAATATATCACCTCTGATAAACATGCTCCTCGACTCTCCCATTCCTTTTGACTTTCAAGATCAAGGAATTAGAATCTTTTTTCAAATGATCTCCCACTTTCAAATCAAGAAAATGAAAGCTAATGTTACTAAAAACCATATTCGAATCACTTGAGTGAATCTGCACCTCTTTCAACCCGTCATCAAAATTCTTAAGCCATACAATTTCCCTTCGAAATTCGAAACTTGATCTATAAAACTCTTTTAGATCATTATCAGCCCTTATTTTGTCAGACACCCAAAAAGCGACACACATAACGAAGAACAGTGAAAACAATATCACTCTGACGCGGTCTTCAGTCATTGGCAATTAATCATTAGGTAGAAGAGAGAATACGTACTTCGCGAATTTGGTAGCAGGTTTCTCACCATGAAATTTAGAACTAACACCTCTCTCTGTCAAAAACCTGATATACCCTTTCTGCTCCTCTATCAATCCTATATCAAATCGTAATTTCTCATCCCCTTGAAACACACTAACTTCTGCAGAACTAGTTGTCGAGCGCGTAACCATTCTTGTCAACTTGTTGACTTCAGTCTTATTGAAATATAATAGAAACTCACCTATAGACTTTCCCTCATTTAACACAACCCTCTTAATGGAAGAATAATCTCCATTAATCTTAGTGTAATCAATAATTACTTCGCTTACAGTTTCCTCACTCAATGCATAGTACTCTTCAGCATCGAACCTCTTGCAACCTGAGCAAAGAAGGAGCAAAACCATAAAGGCAATTGTTATTTTCATTCTGGCTTCAGGTCTGCAAGAAAACGTTCATTTGAGAAACATCACCACTAATAAATATACTCTAACTCCATCAGAGTCTCTCAAAGAGGACTCTGATAAATGCGAGAGCACTCAAGTTAAGAGTACAATACCACAGCCCAAAACCGTTTATCAGCACTAGAATCCTTCCGCTAATTCTTCATAAAAAGATATAATATTTTGGAGGTATTATGAAGATATAATTAGTCCAATTAGATATCTTTCTATGGACGATTCATTGCACTTTTAAAACCCAATTTCAAATGACTGTAGATCTCTATTGGAATATTGCGATTATCTCGAGCTCCCTCTTAGGCATTCTCGTTTTACTCAATCTTTTCGGTTTTGATGTAGACGAAATTGAAATTGATGGTCTCGGAGATGCCTTCTCTTTTAATGCACTCATTGCTTTTTTCTGTATTGCCGGATGGACTGGGTATCTCGCGCATGACATGACAGACATGGGTAGCACATTAATTTTAGGTACATCTGTGGCGGTTGGTGTCGTCTTTTACATTGTCAGCATTTATTTCTTAGACAAACTAAAGGGCATTGAAACCAAAGGCAATGTTCGTATCGAAGGAGCTATTGGACAAACTGGTACGGTCTACCTTACCATTCCTGCCAATCAGCAAGGAGATGGTCAAATTCAAATTACACTTCAAGGTGGACTCAGAACGTACTACGCGCAAACTAAGGGCGATGCTATTCCAACCGGTGAGCAAGTATTGGTTTATGACACCGAAAACAGAAAATTACTTGTGGAAAAATACAATTTAACTTAAAAGACTATATGGAATTTACTTCAACAATCTTGGCCATAGGGATTGGCCTATTATTCTTACTGGTAATCATTTTAATATCTCGCTATAAGCGATGTCCATCGAATAAGATTCTGGTGGTATATGGCAAAGTAGGAAATGATAAAAGTGCCAAATGTATCCATGGTGGTGGTGCCTTGGTCATCCCCGTAATCCAAGACTGGCAATATCTAAACCTCAGTCCCATCCCGATCGAGATAGATCTCAAGGGTGCCCTCTCAAAGCAGAATATCAGGATTAATACGCCCAGTACTTTTACCGTAGGTATTTCTATCAAAGAAGAAATCATGCTTAATGCTGCAGAACGTCTTTTAGGGCTTTCTGAAGATGAAGTCAAAATGCAAGCATTGGACATTATTATCGGTCAACTAAGACTTGTAATTGCCACGCTTTCCATTGAAGAAATTAACAAAGACAGAGAGCAGTTTCTGAGCCTTATCAATAAGCACGTAGCCAGTGAGTTGAATAAGATTGGTTTGGAGCTGATCAACGTAAACATCAAAGATATTACGGACGAATCAGGCTATATCGAAGCTATCGGTAAGAAAGCAGCAGCGGAAGCAATCAACCAAGCCATTGTTGAAGTAGCACAACAAGAGTCTTCTGGAGCTATGGGTCAGGCTAAAGCTTTCAGAGAAAAAGATGTTCAAGTCGCAGTAGAAAGGGCCCAATCTGAAGAGGGTGTGAAAGAGGCCGAAGCGAAGAAAAGAATTGCTATCGCCAATGTAGAAACACAAGCAGCAGTAGGTGAGGCTAAAGCGCAAAGTCAGCAGGAAATTCAGGTAGCCGAGCAAGACGCACTTTCAGATGAAGGTAGAAAAGCTGCTGAGGCACAAAAGCGTGTAAAAATCGCGAACCTGGAAGCAGAGGCAATTGCTGGCGAAAATGAGTCTTCAGCGAAAGAAGCCATCTCGGTGGCAGAACTTGAAGAAAGGAAAGCAGAAGCTAAAAGACGTAGTGATGTAGCAAGAGCAGAATCATTGAAAGCGATTCTCGAAGCTGAGAAGATTGCTGAGTTAGCTCGACTTGAGAAAGAAGAGATCATCAGAAATGAGATCAACAAACGTAAGCAAGTCATCGATGCGGAAGCAAAAGCTCAGGAAACCATCAACCTTGCCAAAGGTGAAGCAGACTCTACCCTCTTGAAATTCCAAGCGGAAGCCAAGGGTATGGAAGAATTGCTAAATGCCAAAGCAGCAGGTTATAAGGAAATCATTGAGGCTTGCGGTGGCGACAGCAAAGCAGCAGCTACCCTACTGCTACTTGAGCAAATGGAAACTTTAGTGAGCAGACAAACTGAGGCGCTTTCTAACCTCAAAATCGATAAGATCACGGTTTGGGATTCTGGTAGTGGATCTTCGGGAGGTGATGGCACAAATGCTACGTCAGGCTTTATCAGAAATTTTATCAGTGCATTGCCTCCAGTTCATGATCTGGCTAAGCAGGTAGGCATCGACCTTCCAGACTATTTAGGTAGTATGACCGCCAATGATGTTCTAGCCAGTATACAAGACAAACATGGTGAAGCTGTTGAAGAAGCAGATGAGGTAGATGAAGTAGATTCTGATAGTGAAACAGAAGAAGATGCTTAGTTGAAATACACGATTCAGATAAAAATGGCCCCGCCCCGAAGTTTCGGGGTGGGGCCTTTTGTTTGTCGTTTTCCCTATATTCGCAGCCATAGATGAAAAGGAGGCTACTATTAATTTATTCTGTCTACGGGCTTATCGTTTTCGCCTTAGTATTTCTTCTACTTCTACCCTTTTTCTTACTCGCCATTTTCATCAAGCCATTGGAAAAAATGGCCTCTACCCTTAATTACATATGGGCAAGGCTTTTCTTTTTCTTCCTTTTCCTCAATCGGACCAAAATAACCTTTGATCAAAAGCTGAATAGAAAACAACGCTATATTTTCTGTGCAAACCACACCTCCTACCTCGACATTCCAACCATCGGCTTGATCGGTCATAACTTCAAATTCATTGGGAAAGCTTCTCTTAAGAAAGTTCCGATCTGGGGCTATATGTATGACAAACTCCACATTCTCGTAGACCGCAAGAGTATGCGAAGCAAGCACAGCACCTGGCTAAATGCCAAAGAAGCGATCGCTCGAGGCTTTAGTATTGTTTTCTTTCCCGAAGGAGGAATCTTATCAAAAGAACCACCTAAAATGGTGGCTTTTAAAGAAGGTAGTTTCCGTATTGCCGTGGAACAACAAATCCCAATAGTGCCTATCACAATTCCTTACAATCATATACTTTTACCAGACGGCATGCCGCTCACCATGCACCCGGGAAAAGTACGAGTTCATGTACATGAGCCTATTTGGCCTGAAGGCAAGGATGACGAGGCCGTAAAAGCGCTCAAGCAAAAAGTACGGAGCACAATTGAAGCTCAGATGGATAAATTTTACAGCGATGGAGGTTGATAAAGAAAGTTTAGCAAAGGTAGCTCACTTGGCCAGATTGAACATTAAGCCTGAGCAGGAAGAAAAGCTGCAAAAGGACATGACCGAAATACTTACCTGGGTTGATAAACTGAAAGAGTTAGACACCGATGGAGTAGCACCACTCACTCATATGACGAACGAGGTAAACGCGCTACGTTCTGATATTGCAAAGAAGACCATCAATACCGATGCTGGGTTAAAGAATGCCCCTGATCATGACGATCAATTCTTTAAAGTACCTAACGTTATGAAGCGCAATGCATAGCTTTGTTGTAGCGTTGCAGATAAATCGAGGCATTGAATAATAAAGGAATCAACTACTTCAAAGTTTTCAGTTATACTCTAACGGTGTGCTGCTTTGGACTTTTCATCTATGCCTTATTTGTGGGAGACAACTTGGCTCTTCCTTGGGAAGTACAGACCACCTTCAAAACGCGCCCCCTACTACTTGAATATTTCCAACTCAATGGTGAAGCATCAGGCCTGTACATAGACCAAATCATAAGCTGGCAAAAATACACCACAGGAGATATCAATTACCTGGCCTGGCCAGAGGCTTTATTATTCCTTGTTTTCTATTTAGCATTGGTCAGCATCACCACCCTTGTCAGCTACTTTGATAGATTCTCCTATTTCATGGTCTCTGGAGTTGTAGTATTCACACTAATACAGCTTCGGCTTGAAGAGTTAGGGATTTCGGACCCATACCTCACCTATGGTGCCATAGGTGGCTACTTTGTCCTTACTTATCTCTTTCAGAGTTTCTTTCCTCAGACCAAGCTTTGGGTTAGGCTGGTGGCCAGTATGACCTTGTATGGAGCACTTGTAGCGATTATTCTCCTCTTGACCAACGCGGCTGACCCATACCTACTCAATATTTCTTATGGCGTATTAAGCCCTATCATCTTCATTACAATTTTCATCGTTTTCATAGCGGGAGACAACATTTTCAGTCTCTTCAAGCTGACTACACAGGGGGCTGTCAATGGTAAGAATAGTTTGAAGCACTTTTCCATTATTGGAAGCATCTATGTACTACTCGCCATTCTACTCTTCCTACAGCGAATAGGCTCCACTGAAATTGATATCTACTTCCTCAACCCTTATGTTCTGCTTACATTCTCTGTAATCTCAGGTTTCTTCAGTATCGAGCGGAAACTGGAAAATATGGCTCAGAATATTGATCTGAGGCTTATTCGCTACTGGCTCTACCCCCTTGGTGCAAGCCTCATGTTTTGTCTTATCTCCTGGGCTCATTTGACTGTCAACGACTCCATTGTTAATGCCATAGAATGGGTGATCATCATTAGTCATATGACCTTCGGTATTGCCTTTTTTGCTTATGCATTGATCAACTTCATCCCTCCTTTACTTTCAAATCTGGAAGTGTGGCCCATCTTCTTCAAGGGTTTGAGAACTCCCATTTTGATGGTACGCCTTATGGCATTCGTACTTTTTCTTGGAGGTATCTTCTATTTAGAAAACAGGCCCTATTATCAGGTAAAGGCAGGTCAATACTCCATGTTGGCTTCTTTAGCGAATAGAATTGACAATGAGCTATTGACCGATCAGTACTACAAACAGAGTGTGTATTTCGACTTCTATAATTTTAAGGCAAACTATTCCCTGACTAGAATTGCCGAAGGCCAAAGAGAAGTCAATGAAGTACCCAATCAGCTAAGAAGTATTTTGGAGGCTTCAATTAATCCTAAAGCCAGAATTGCCTTTGCAAACTACTATGCCGATCGCGACCTACTCTACAGGGAGTTAACTTCTCTCATGAATAGCCCTGAAAGCTCATCAAGTGAGCAGGTGAGAAACAACCTAGGCTTATCCCATTATCGATACAGCAATTACGATTCGGCCTATAGCTACTTTGCTAAAAACGAATCTTCTGTAATCAGTGAGGCGAACTTAGCAGCATTAAATTATGATTTGGCAGCCAATGTCAATTTTGATACGACTGTCACCTACGATCACACCGAAGACATTCATGTGATGATCAATCGCCAGGCGTTAGCCAATGCCCAGAAGGATCAGATTGCCTTTAAGCTTGAATTAGATAAAGACACTTTGCTGATAAGGGAAGACCTATTTTATCTGTACAATGCTGCTTTGAGTCAAAACACCCTGGACCAATCATCAATTCTTAAGTCCATAGACTATTATCTCGGTAGTCAGAAGAATAACATCTATTCTAATTTCCTTCTGATTGCCAAAGCAATGGCACTTTACAATGCCGGGGAAATCAATCAAGCCTTTAAGACCATAGAAACTTCCATATCCTCCAACCAAGGTGCGGCAGGCTTTCCCTATTTCGTTAAGGCCATTTGGGCATATGATCAGGGTCAGGTAGACCTGACAATTGAAGGTTTGGACAGGGCCCAGAAGAATGGCTATAATGAACCTCAAGTGAAAAGCTTTATTGATAAGATCAAGGTCCTCGATGTCTACACCGAAAAAGCGGATATCAGCTCGCTGCTATCAAGATTAGAGGATAATCGTGCTAGTTTAGATAGTGCTGACTATACCAAGCGATTAGAGTCAATTGCCCTCAAAAATGCATTTGACGAGAAAACCACATTGAAAGCCATAAATCTTCTGCGAGAAATCAGTTATTCAGAGAATGCCATTTATGATCTGCTTCTGGAAGCCATTACAGTCAATATTGATTCCCCGGTCCTCTTAGAGGAATATATCTATCAATGTGCGAAAACAGGCTTCAGTAGCTTTGGAAGAACCGCATTGTCTAAAATTGAAGGTATGGTAGACGCCACCATTCATAACGAGATTTCACTCGAGTTCGAAAGACTAATTAGCGCTCGAAGGGAAGACTTACTCAACCGCTAGGACTGGTTTAATAGCTCATTGCACCTATAATCCGTTAGGTTATCCGTTTACGTAAAGAGGTTTTAAACCCTGTCTTCTTTTTGATTCTTTTGAAGTATTAAACCTTTTGCATAATTATTTAGTAGTGTATTAAACTTTTAGTCGATTACTGACGTCAAACGAGTATGAGCAAAACTGTAATTCAAACATCAGATATTTCAAAGATCTACCAAATGGGTAGTGAAACCATTAGGGCTTTGAAATCCGTGAGCATCAATATCAATCAGGGTGAGTACGTTTCCTTTATGGGACCTTCTGGTTCTGGTAAGTCTACCCTCATGAACATGATTGGTTGCTTGGATACCCCTTCTGGTGGACAATATATCCTGAACGGAAATGATGTGAGTGACATGACCGAAAATGAACTCGCTGAAATCAGAAATAAAGAAATTGGCTTCGTTTTCCAGACATTTAATCTTTTACCAAGAGCTTCATCTCTAGAGAATGTAGCACTACCATTGATTTATGCTGGATACAGCAAGTCTGAACGTGAAGAGAAAGCCTTAGCGGCACTTACGGGGGTAGGACTTGGCGATAGAGCACATCATAAGCCAAACGAACTGTCTGGTGGACAGCGACAAAGGGTTGCCATTGCTAGAGCGCTTGTTAATGATCCATCGATTATCCTGGCGGATGAGCCAACAGGAAACTTGGACTCTAAGACCTCATATGATATCATGGATTTGTTTGCTCAATTGCATGACAAGGGCAATACCATCATCATGGTAACGCATGAAGACGATATTGCTCAATATTCACATAGAATCGTCAGATTGAGGGATGGTCTTGTTGAAAAGGATGAAATCAACGAGAACCCTACCAAGGTGAACCCTCTGCGATTACAAAGCGAAGAAGCGTAAATTTGAAAATATATACTAAAACAGGAGATTCAGGCACCACCTCATTATTGGGTGGTGCTCGTGTTTCAAAGGCACACATCAGAATTGAAGCCTATGGAACTGTGGATGAGCTCAATAGCTACATAGGGCTACTTCGGGATCAAGATGTCAATACGAATCGTAAGGACATACTCAAAAACATACAAGACAGGCTCTTTACATTAGGTGCTGAACTTGCCACAGAGCCTGGAAAAGACAAAGTGGTGAAACCCGACCTCTTCGAAGAGGATGTTGTCCAACTCGAAGAGGCAATGGATGCAATGGATCAGGAACTTCCCGCTCTTACCAACTTCATTTTACCTGGCGGACATCAATCCGTTTCCTTTGCCCATATAGCAAGATGTGTCTGTAGAAGGACAGAAAGACTGGTAATTAGTCTCAATGAACTTGAACCGATAGACGGGCTGGTCGTTAGATACCTTAATAGACTTTCGGATTACTTATTTGTATTAGGCCGAAAAATGGCTCAAGACTTAAAGGCTGAGGAAGTACTTTGGGAACCCAGAAAATCAAAAAAGTGAATTCCATAAATAATTGGGTTCTGTAATTTTCTGACAAAAGATTCCTTCCCTTAAAGACACTTTCTCCTTAATATTATTTGGCTATTAAGGATTGTAAGTAGTTGAATATTAACATTTTACATTCGTGACAACGTTTGCAATTTGAGCGTTTTCGGTGTACCTTTGCATTCCAAATTTTAAATGAACTGAATAGATGATAGATACTCAGACCATCCGCATTCAACAGACTAGTCAATCCAGAGTAAACACACTGGACGAAAGCAACATTCCGTTTGGACAGTTATATTCTGACCATATGTTTATTGCTGACTATAAAGATGGCGAATGGCAGGATTTAAGGATTGAGCCCTATCAAAACATCTCGGTTAGTCCCGCCAATAGTGCCCTACACTATGGCATCACAATTTTTGAAGGCTTGAAGGCCTACAGAAACCCACAAGGTGAAATCATGATTTTCAGACCTGAAGCCAATGCAAAAAGGTTGAATATCTCTGCTGAAAGAATGTGTATTCCTGAAGTGCCAGAGGCACTTTTTATGGAGGCACTGACTGAATTGATCAAGTTAGACAGCAGTTGGGTTCCTTCATCACCGAATACTGCTCTTTATATCCGACCATTTGTTTTCGGAGCAGACGAGTATATCGGCATTAGGCCTTCAGAGAATTTCCGTTTTATGATTATCACTTGTCCTGTAGGTGCTTATTACTCACAGCCTGTCAATGTGAAAATCGAAACTAAGTTTTCGCGTGCTTTTGATGGCGGAACAGGATTTGCTAAGGCTGGCGGAAACTATGCTGCTAGTATGTATCCAGCCAAGCTTGCTCAGGAAAAAGGCTTTCATCAGTTAATCTGGACAGATGGAAAGACGCACGAGTATATCGAAGAGTCGGGTACCATGAACGTAATGTTCGTTGTAGATGGAAAAATTCTTACGGCACCCACTTCTGGAACAATTCTTAAGGGAATCACCAGAGACAGTGTTTTAACCATCGCCAGAGAATGGGGAATTGAAGTTGAAGAAAGGCCTATTGCCGTAAAAGAAATAGTAGCGGCTGCGAGAGAAGGCAGACTTGAAGAGGCATTTGGTGTAGGAACTGCTGCCACAATTGCTCCGATTGCAAAAATCGGCTACGAGGAAGAAATACTGGAAATTAACAATCCATCTGGAGGTGAGTTTTCAAGTAAAATTCTGAAAGAGCTCAATGACATTAGAACCGGTGTGATTGAAGATAAATACGGTTGGACTTATAAAGTTTAACATTACTTAACAACGATTTTAACTTATTTAGCGGCCTATATGAATTTGAAAAAACTGTTTTTCGTTCTGGGGCTGCTTTTTTGCTTTCAAGCAGTATCTGCCCAAGCTTATATGGTACTGCGAAAAAAGGGTACTACCCGTAGGTATGAATACCGTGTAGGCAATTACATTGTCTACAAGCAAAAAGGGGAGTCAGACTTTTTTACCGATCGGATTACAGATTTTGCAGATAGCACAGTAGTACTGGAAAATAATATCATCACTCTGGATCAGATTGAGGTGGTGAACGTTTCAAATGCTTTTTCAAATCGCTCTCCCCTACTCAGAAGTGCCGAAGATGTATTGCCAGTAGCTGGTTATGGCCTTTTAGCAATTGATCTATTCAACAATAGTGTAATTGAGGGAAATCCATTCACTTTTGACACTGGTACCACGGCTACAAGTGCAGCATTGGTACTGACCGGGTATAGCCTGAAATGGATGAGGCGTAAGAAAGTAGATCTCACCAACCCCAAATTTGAGGCCTTCATCATTGGATCGTTCTAGATTCCCTGAGTCCGATTTTCTCTCAAACTTAGGTTCTTTGAAACCTTGAATAATCCGGCCCATTTCGCCACCTTTGCATCTTCAAAATTTCAACACCATGACAGCAGATCAGCTGAAGGATTTAAAGGCTCGTATTGCGGCCTTGAGGGGGTATCTTTGACTATGATGTCAAGAAGCGAGAAGTAGAAGAGGAAGAACTCGTTACAGCTCAGCCCGATTTCTGGAACGACCCTAAAGAAGCCGAAAAGGTGCTAAAAGCCATTCGTACCAAAAAGGTATGGACCACGGGTTTTGAAAAAGCCAATGACGCTGTTGAAGATCTTGAAACACTCAATGAGTTCCTTGAAATGGGCGAGGGTGATCCTGAAGAAATCGAGAAAGAATTCCAGAAAGCCACAGAAATCCTGGAAGAACTAGAGTTTAAGAAAATGCTTAGTGGCGAAGAGGATCAACTCAATGCGATGATTGAGATCAATCCCGGAGCTGGTGGCACAGAAAGTAACGATTGGGCCGAAATGCTAATGCGCATGTACATCATGTGGGGTGAGAAGCACGGCATGAAGGTAAAGCAGGTCAATTACCAACCAGGTGACGTTGCTGGAATAAAATCAGCGACCTTAGAATTTGAAGGTGACTTTGCCTATGGACAACTCAAATCCGAATCTGGAGTACACCGCTTGGTTAGAATCTCACCTTTCGATTCTGGAGGAAGAAGGCATACTTCTTTTTCTTCGGTATTTGCCTATCCTATTATAGATGATACCATCGAGATTCATGTCAATCCTTCCGACATCTCTTGGGATACCTTCCGCTCAGGTGGGGCTGGTGGCCAAAATGTGAACAAAGTAGAAACTGGTGTACGGATCAAACACGCACCTACCGGTATTAGCATTGAAAACACCGAAACTCGATCGCAGCTCGAGAATAGAGAACGCGCCATGTCTATGTTAAAGTCAAGGCTTTACCAATTGGAGATGGAAAAGCGCATGCAGGAGCGTGACAAGGTAGAGAGCGAGAAAATGCGTGTAGACTTTGGCTCTCAAATCAGAAACTATGTATTACACCCTTATAAGCTGATCAAAGACAATAGAACCTCTGTGGAAAGAACGGACGTCCAGAACGTATTGGATGGAGACTTAGACGACTTTATAAAAGCATTCTTAATGCAACAGTAATTGATGACAGAGCAAAAAAACATCTTCTCACTTCAGTTTTTCTTGCTCTGCCTCAGTTCGTTCCTTTTCTTCTCGAGCTTTAATATGATCGTACCCGATCTCTATGACTACCTCACCTCTATGGGTGGTGGAGAAATGAAGGGTTACGTTATCTCATTATTTACCATCACTGCTGGCTTATCCAGGCCCTTCAGTGGGAAGCTATCTGATACCATTGGGCGAATTCCGGTGATGATCCTAGGGGCCGGTGTATGCTTTATTATGGGTTTTATGTACCCCTTAGTTGGCACAGTTTGGGCATTTCTACTGCTAAGGTTTTTGCATGGCTTTTCTACAGGGTTCAAACCGACAGGTACCTCTGCCTATATCGCTGACATAGTGCCTGCTCATCGCAGAGGGGAAGCCATGGGTTATTCAGGACTCTTTGGTAGTATTGGCATGGCCGCAGGCCCAAGTTTTGGCCCTAAGATTACAGAGGCCTTCGGCTTAGAAACCATGTTTCACACCTCATCGGTACTTGCATTGCTTTCCGTTCTCATTCTTATTGGAATGAAAGAAACTTTGAAAACCAAACAACGTTTTCACCCACGTCTGCTGAGGGTAAGGAAAAATGAAATCTTTGAACCTCGGGTCTTCAACCCATCATTGTTTTTTCTGCTTACCTCATTCTCATTTGGGGCAGCACTGACCCTAATGCCAGACCTTGCCATTGATGTTGGTTTCAGTCAATCAAACAAAGGAATCTTTTTTGGAGTGTTCGTTCTTTCTTCACTCATTATTCGTGTCTTAGCAGGAAAGGCTTCAGATAAATTTGGGCGGGTCATCGTCTTAAAATATGCTGCTATCGCCATTGTCATAGCCGATCTAATGGTTGCCTTCACCACTTCTCAAACCATGCTAATTGCCAGTTCTATTGCTTTCGGAGTTGCGGTCGGTATGAATACACCCACTATCTATGCCTGGACCATCGATCTGAGTCTTGACAAAGCCAGAGGTAAAGGCATCGCGACCATGTACATCGCATTGGAAATTGGAATTGGCCTAGGTGCATTCATAGCAGGCTATATTTACAGCAATGAGATAGAAAACCTCAGAACCGTGTTCATTGTCTGTGCCATGACAGCATTTTTAGGCTTCCTATTTCTTGTTTTTGGTTTAAATTGGTCCGAGAGAGTCTTTAAAAGATACATCAGTCATGAAAGTTCATAAGTCCTTATTTCCATTTCTTGTCATCTCAATTCTGGATCTAGCAGGACGGCTTAATCATATGGACGAACTCCTTATGATCACAAAGCCACTGTTGATCCCCGCATTGATTTTCTACTTTTTCCAAAAAGCGGCACCTACACCCTTAAACAAATTTATATTTCTTGCCCTGCTTCTCTCCTTTCTTGGAGACACGCTGTTAATGTTCGTTCCAAGATCAGAAACCTTCTTTCTTGCAGGATTAGTGTCCTTCTTACTGGCCCATTTGGTTTACATTCTAATCAATATGAATGCGGTGAATTCGGAAGATCGCACATTGAAATTCGAGTGGTCTGATCTGATTTTTGTGGCATATGGTTTTGCCATATTCTCTGTGATCAATGACAATCTAGGGGATATGTACATTCCAGCATTAATCTATACAGTGGTCATCTGTATGATGGCCATCACAGCAAAAAAACGCAGAAATAGAACTGATAAAATGAGTTTTATGCTCATCATGGCAGGAGCTATTAGTTTCATCATCAGTGACTCCATTCTTGCCTACTCTAAATTTAGTCAGGACTTTGCACTGGCAGACTTTCTGATCATGCTGACCTACATCGTGGCCCAATTCCTAATAGTGCAAGGTCTTATTGTCTTTATACAAAAAATCCGGCCAGAAGCCGGATCTTAATTTTTTTTTCAAAGAGAGGCTTAGTTGATCCTTCTTACTCTGCCACTACCGGCAACACTTGAATTAACGGAGGGTCGACCGCGATAGTAAACACTTCCGCTTCCTGAAATCCTAACATCCAAATTCTCCTGCGCGTTGATAGAACCTCTACCTGAACCTGAAATGGATATCTCGTAATCGTCAACTTTCATTTCCTCGGCCAGGTACTTTCCAGAACCACTGATATTAAGTTTGGCATATTGTGCAGCACCTGACAATTCAATATTTCCAGAACCTGAAATTCTTGAGTCTACATCCTTGGCGTCAAGCTCTAACTCAATATCACCTGAGCCAGAAACTGATACCCTAAAATCATCTGATTTGAATACTGTTTGACCAATAATATCGCCAGAGCCACTAACAAAGGCTCCGTTTAATTCCTTTACTGTGATGTAAACATTGAGCCTCGTTCTTGACCTTCTCCAGCTCCATCTGCTTTTTCCTTCTTCTCCTATGTTCAGTCTTCCACCTCTAACATCCGTTTCTACTCTCTCTAATACATCTTCATCCCCCTCGAGAATCACTTCGTTCTTATCACCTTGCTTGATATAGACTTTCCCGGATAGCCTCATCACTACCTCGTCAAAATCACCAACATCTCGTGTCTCTCTGTTTTGTGAAAAGGCAGTAAGTGTAATGAGCATTAAGCATGTGGCCAATAACGTTTTCATCATAGTATTATTTAATTCAAATTAAAGACTCACCTCAAGATCAAGGGTTGCATTCTCTTGTTCCTTTTTAATAAAATCAGCTGCCTTTTTTCTGGCCAGTCGCTTGAATCGAATAAACAAGGCAAGAGCCGCTGCGGTCAGGCCGATTAATAACCCATACCAAATACCTTCTGGTCCAAGATCCATAGTAAAACCGAGCAGATAACTCATAGGAATCGCAAGCCCCCAATAGGCGATTAGTGTAATGATGGTCGGCACCTTTACGTCCGACATACCCCTAAGCGCTCCCAGACCAACCACCTGAACACCATCTGACAATTGAAAGAACCCTGCAACTATAATAAGTGTAGTGGCAATAGAAATTACCTCGGGTTCATCGACATACAAAGTCGGAAAAAAGCTACTCAGGCTAATGAAAAGAATGGCACAACAAGCCATGAAGGTGAGAGACATTAAAAAGCTTGTATTACCTACCCTTTGCAAGTTGAAACCATCTTTGGCTCCTATTTGATTTCCTATGCGTACTGTTGAGGCCGCTGATATCCCAGACGCCATCATATAACTTAACGACACCAAACTCAATGCGATTTGATGAGCCGCCAGAGGTCCTGTACCTAACCAGCCCATCATTATTGCGGCAACGGTAAAAGCACCTACCTCAAATACGAACTGAATACCACTAGGTACGCCTATTTTCAGCATAGGCTTGAAAAAGTCCGCCTTGATTTTAGCAAACTGAAATGCCGATCGATAAGCCTTGAACCTGTCATATTTGATGACAAAGACATATAATCCTATGGCCATCAAGACCCTGGAAATAAAGGTAGCCCAGCCAGCACCATTTAATCCAAGTTCTGGTAAACCTAGCTTTCCATAAATCAAGAGGTAATTCAATAGAATATTCAGGAGGTTTGCCGCAATGGTGATATACATTGTTGGTTTAGTCACTGAAAGACCCTCCGCGAACTGTCGAAAGTTCTGAAAGATCATCAACGGGATTAAAGACGAGGCAATTATCAGTAAATATGGGGTTCCAAGGATCAGCACCTCCTCTGGTTGCCTTAAGTACGGGAAGAGGTAGGTCGAGCTAAATAAGACCAGAAACAAAATGACGCCCGCTGCCCCACACAAAATTATTCCATGCCTCAACAGTCGGGTAATCTTATGGTCATCATGCTGTCCATCAGCCTGAGCTACCAAAGGTGTAATACCATAGGATAGCCCAATACCGAACATGAGAAATACACCCAAAAAACCATTGGCAAATGAGGCCGCAGCCAATGGTGTCTGACCAAGCTGCCCTACCATAATACTGTCAGCCATACCTACCATGATATGCCCTAGCTGACTGAGCATAACCGGATAAGCCAGGTTGAAGGTTTTATTAAAATGTACTTTGTAGGTAAGTGGCTTCATTGGTTACATCCCTATTTCACGGGCATATCTTAAGATACCTCCTACGGACAAACTATCTGTGATTTTTCCATCCATCACCCAATCAATGGCTTCTTTGAAGGGAAGTTTTTTGACAGTGATGTCTTCTGTTTCGTCAAAATTCGTTTCCCCCTCAGTTAGTCCCCTGGCTACATACACAGCACCAACCTCATCTGTGATGGAGTTTGATGTGTGTATCTTGCATAAAAACTCAATGCTTCCAGCTGTAAGCCCTGTCTCTTCTTCAAGCTCCCGAAGAGCTCCCTCTTTCGAATCTTCGTTCATCGGCACCCCACCCATTGGTATTTCCCAACTGTATTCATTCAAGGTATATCGATATTGGCCCACTAACCAAGTATTCATCTCATCGTCTATCGGAATGATCGCAATAGCCTTATTGTAAAATGAGACTTTGCCATAAATACCTTTCCCCCCCGATGGATTGATCACCTGATATTCGTCAAGACGAATCCATTGATTTTCGTAGACAAGTTCTCCTCTTAAGGTCTTCCAAGGGTTATTATTTTCGGACATGCTCCAAAATTATGGAAAGGTTTCAAGTTCTGAGGCTTAGTGCCTAAGTTTATCCTCATCATGTTAAAATCAAGTTTTGGCTCAGGTAAAATTGAAGCGGGTTGTGACGAAGCAGGTAGGGGCCCTTTGGCAGGTCCTGTGGTGGCATCGGCAGTAGTTCTTCCGGCTAACTATGCCAACCCATTACTAAATGATTCTAAGAAACTCACAAAAAAGGTCCTTGAACAACTTGAAGTAGAAATCAAAAGAGACGCACTAGCGTGGAAAGTGATCGAAGTAAGCCATACTGAGATCGATGAAATTAATATCCTAAATGCATCTTTCATCGCAATGCATAGGGCAGTAGACCGGCTGAATATCAAACCAGAACTTTTACTCATAGATGGCAACCGATTCAAACCCTATAATGGAATTCCCCACGAATGTGTGATCAAAGGTGATGGGAAGTATATGTCGATCGCTGCGGCCTCAATTCTGGCCAAGACCCATAGAGATCGATTTATGACCAATGCAGCTCAACAATACCCGGGCTATGGCTGGGAAACTAATGCCGGTTATCCTACCAAAAAGCATAGGGACGCTATTCGAGAATTAGGGATCACCCCATTACATAGGAAGTCGTTTAGACTGCTCCCAGAACAGCTCGATTTATTCTAAAAGAAAAACCGCATCATAGTCTGATGCGGTTCTCAACAATCTTTTTTAAAAGGTTTTAGTGTTGGTGGTAAACTTTAGCAACAATTCTCCAACCACTGTCGAACTTAAGTAAGCTCAAGTAATCGGTATAGACGTGTTTACCCTGATTGTGTAATTCAATCTTCACTTGAGCTGCATTGCCTGTTACATCAACTGAAGCGAAGTTATGATCCCATTTGTTCTTTTCAGCACTGGCATCATAGCCATTGGCTTTTCTTTTCGCAGTTCCATCTGCCCAGACCTTAATAGGGTACTTACTGATCGCCTCTCCCTTTGGGGAGTAAATAGCAAAGTCTTCGTGAAAACCTTTTCTCATGGCATCAACATCCAACTCATTGAAAGCACCGTTTACGTATGCTTTAAGCACTAGCTCTTTGACCTCCTCTTTTGCAGCTTCATCTTCATCGGACTTAAAAGTAAATGCCAAGCTGGTTGACACCAGCACAAGGGCTGCAAGAATAATAATTTGAGTCTTCTTCATAGTATTGGTTTTTGTAAGTGGTTACATAGTACAGACTTGTAAATGTCTTTCTAGGTTACAAAAAAAGAGTCGACCAAAAGCCGACTCTCATGAATTCCAAAGTAATCTTTATTCGTACCTCAGTGATTCTACTGGATTTCTTCTTGCAGCCTTGACCACCTTTCCAGAAATCGAAACAAGTGAAATCAACAGCATTCCAAAAATTGGTATAAAGAAACTCAAAAAGTTGAGGTCCATGTGGTATTTCCATATACTGTCCATAAGGACTCCTGTAAGCATAAAGGCCGAAATAGCGCCCAATATTGAAGCGATCCCAACAATGATCAGGAATGGTCGATTGATCAGTGTACCAATCCGCAGGACAGTCGCCCCTAAAACTTTCCTGATACCGATCTCTTTTGTTCTGCTCAGTATGTTGATAGAAACTAAAGTAAACAAGCCAATAGCGGAAAGAACGACTGCGATCACCGCCAGGAATAAGAATATGGCAACAATGTTATCATTTACCGTTCGCGCCTCACCTAAAACTCCTTGTTCGTGGATCAGAATATCCGCGGGTCGATCGGTAATCAATTCACCCCATTTGGTCTCCATATAGGCTTTAACATCTTGAATCTCATTTGGATCTACCCTCGCTACTAACATGGAAAGCTCACTATCGTCTCTTAGCCGTATCATCATAGGATCAAGTTCTTCCCAAAGACCATAGATGAAAAAGTCCTTCACCATACCCACTACATTGTACCTGATCGTATCGTAAAGGGTCACTTGCTGGCCGATCGCATTGTCCCAACCATATCTGGCGGCCATTTTCTCATTTACGAGGATACTGTTATTTCTATCTGACTGGCGGTTCTGCTCGTCAAATCCACGACCTTCAACAACCTGGAAACCGGCAACTTCAGCATAGTGAAGCCCCACATCCATAATGGAAACCTCGTACTCCTGACCTGCACTTTTAATGGCAGCACCATTAGCACCCCACCCTACATGATGGCGTGTCAATGATATTTCTTCTATAGCTGGGTTCTCCATGATTGATGTCTTGAAGCGCTCAGCTTCAAGTGGTGAATTCAGGAAAGCGAGCACCATACTCTCCTTATCATAACCCTGATCAATACTATCTTGATACGCTGAGTTCTGAAGGAAAGCAAAACCAGAGATCAAAGCCAGCACAGAGATCATGAACTGAAAGCCAAGCAAGACTTTGGAGAGAATACTAGAACTACCAACTCTCAAAGTACCTCTAAGGATAGATACTGGTCTAAAACGGCTCACAAATAGTGCAGGATAACCACCTGCCAATAGTGCTGTTGCCAATAATACTCCTGTTAAAAACAAAACCAGTGCGGGGTTTTCAGAGAGGCTCAGCAGTATGTTCATGTTGGGCCACATATTACTGTACTGAGGCACCAACCACATCGCAAAGAGGAGTCCTAAACCCAGAGATAATAAACAGAGAAGCAAATTTTCTCCTAGAAACTGGAACACAAGCTGTGCTCTACTACCACCTACCGTCTTTCTAACACCTATCTCCTTTAGTCTTTTGTTAGACATGGCAATGGCCGTATTGGTAAAGTTAAAACAGGCCAAGAGTAAAATGAGAATCGCCATAATCCCTGGCGCCATGATATGGGCAGGGTGTAATGCTTCAGCTCCCAAATCTGTTCCATTCATATCTCTCTGATTGAATGGTAGGTCTTTCATATCCTGAACCCAGAAACCGCTAACGGGAAAATCCTTTCGAATCTCACTCTGAACAGCGGCATACTTTTGAATCAACGCAGGGGCTGTTTTCATCACATTTTCATCTTCAGTCTGTATAAACACTCCATCAATGAAGCGTCCCCAATTCCCTTTCTCCACTCCAAGAATTCGGTGAAAATTTTCAAAATCAGAAACCAGCTGAAACTGCAGTGTGCTTTTTTGTCCAACATCTTCAAACACTCCCCCAACAGTAACAAACTGATTGGGCTTACCCTCAATAACGACCTCAACAGTTTCTCCAACGGCATTCTCCTTACCAAAAAGTGAGATAGCCGTGCTAGAAGAGATCAGCACGTTGGAAAGTTCTTTGTAGGCATTCTTATTGCCGTGGATCACATTAAAGCTGAACATGTCCATAAAGTCACCATCCACAAAAGCCATTCGCCTGGTGAATACATTCTGATCCCTTTTAATGGTGATACCAGCCCTTTCAATTCTTGAAACCCCCTTCAGTCCAGGAATTTCGTTTTTCAGGTTCGGCCCGAGTGGCATCGGCACCATACCGTAGGGGACATTTGCACCTCCCTGATCCCGATAGATTGAGATCGCATAGAGCTCATCGTAGTTTTCATGCTGCCTGTCAAATGTGGTAGCAAAATCATAATTGAGATAGGCTACTATACAGCAGGCAAGCGCTAAACCTAAACCGATGATATTGATGAGAACAAAGAACTTGCTTTTCATCAAGCTCCTCACAGTGACCTTAAAAAAATTCTTAAACATGATTTGACCTTTTGGTTTGAGATATAAATAGTAGATACAAGTTTAGCCTTAAAGGTTGCATGAATTTTCGAACATTCAACTAACAAATTAGTTGATTTTTTTCAATCTCGAACTTTTCCACTTGTAGGCCTTGAATATAAGCGGCTATAGTTACTTTTGTCAACAGAAAACTTATGGAAAAATGGAATTAAAAAAAGTAGCATTAAACGACCTTCATGAGCAACTTGGAGGCAAAATGGTCCCTTTTGCTGGCTATAACATGCCCGTACGTTACTCTTCTGATATCGAAGAACATAACACAGTGAGAAATGGTATTGGTGTTTTTGACGTTTCCCACATGGGAGAGTTTGTTTTGAGCGGACCAGATGCACTTGACTTAATCCAACGCGTTACTAGTAATGATGCCTCCAAACTTGTGGACGGACAGGCTCAGTATTCTTACTTCCCCAACGAAACTGGCGGAGTGGTAGATGACCTTCTTGTCTACAGATTCAATGCTGAGAAATATATGCTCGTAGTCAATGCTTCGAATATCGACAAAGACTGGGCTTGGGTGTCTAAATACAATACCAAAGGTGTTGGTATGAAGAATGTATCAGACTCTCATTCTCTGTTTGCGGTACAAGGCCCGAAAGCAGTCGAGGCGCTACAAAAACTGACTTCCGTCAACTTATCCGAAATCAAATACTACAACTTTGTAGTAGGTCCATTTGCAGGTGTTGAGCATGTGATAATTTCTGCAACGGGATATACAGGTGCTGGTGGCTTTGAAATCTACCTACATAATGATCATGCAGAATCTGTCTGGAAACAGATTTTCGAAGCTGGTGAAGAATTTGATATCAAACCTATAGGTCTAGGTGCTCGCGATACGTTAAGAATGGAAATGGGCTATTGCCTGTATGGCAACGACATAACCGATGAAACATCTCCTCTTGAAGCCGGGCTTGGTTGGGTCACGAAGTTCACTAAGGAATTCACCAATTCAGCTGCACTTCAAAAGCAAAAAGAAGAAGGTATATCCAACAAACTGGTTGCCTTCAAAATGATTGACAAAGGCATTCCGAGAAGTCATTATGAGCTTCTTGATAATGAAGAAAATAAGATTGGAGAAGTCACATCAGGCACAATGTCTCCTTCCTTGGGTTATGGCATTGGACTAGGCTATGTGACCAAGGAAAGCAGCAAAATCGGTACGGAAATCTTGGTGGCAGTGCGTAAGCGGAGACTTAAAGCCGAGATCGTAAAATTGCCTTTCTACAAATAATGAAAATAGATATTTGTTATACTCCTGAGTTGATTCATCAATTTGATGTTTCAGACAAATGCGTTGTGGTTATCGATGTTTTGAGGGCTACTTCATGTATGGTGGCTGGACTTGGTTCAGGTGTCAAGAGCATTAAGCCCGTAGCCACTGTTGAAGAATGCGAAGCACTCGGTCAACAAGGCTATATAATGGCTGGTGAAAGAGGGGGTAAAAAGTTGGAGCAGTTCGACATTGGGAACTCTCCTTTCGACTATATGCAAACCTCACTGAAAGGAAAAGACATCGCTGCAACAACTACCAATGGCACTAGAGCCATTGACCTCTCCAAAGAGGCGCCTGAAGTAATCATTGGTGCTTTTCTAAACCTGTCTGCAGTTGTCGATTACCTAAAATCCCAAGAAAGGGATATTCTCTTGTTTTGTGCGGGTTGGAAGGGTAAGTATAATCTGGAAGACAGCCTTTTCGCAGGGGCAGTTTGCGATGGACTAAAGAAAACAGCTGATTTCGATTCGGATGGAGTGACAGCGGCTTTCTATTTATATGAGTCAATGCAAAAGGATTTGTTCTACTACATCAGCAGAAGTAATCACGCTGCCAGACTCTCAAAGTTTGGTATCATGAAGGATATTGAATACTGCTCCAGGACGGATGAATTTAGCGTATTACCAAGACTGAAAAATGAGGTGCTGACAGTCTCGAGCTAGTCAACATTTAGGTCTACTTGGACCTCGGCATTCTTGATCACATTCTTCAGGCGTTTGCTTTTCTCTCTCAGGCCATATACCCATCTATTAATGGGCTGAAAGATTTTCGGCATATCAGTTCTGAAAATATCACAGAAGAGTACTACTCGGGTTTCCTCTGTTTTATTCCACACGGCATGTTTATATGTGTCGTCAAAGAGAATATCTTCTCCTTCTTTCCAGTCGTACCGTTCTCCACCATTTATAATATAACACTCCCCTTCTTTGGGGATAACCAACCCTAGGTGATAACGATACACACCTTTGTAGAATCCATTATGTGGAGGAATATGCTTTTGAGGCCCTAGAATAGAGAACATTGCTGTAGTAATACCGGGTATTTGTTTCAAGAGTTCCGTGGTTTTTGGAGCGCGACCGCAGTTCTCTTCTTGCCAGTTCCCGTAAGCCATGAACATAAATACCCTCCATGACGATTTATCTCCATCGTTGATGAACCTCTGAATTTTATCGACTTCATGAAACTTCGGTATATCTTTTTCAACTCGAAGCACCTCGATCAACTCGTCCCGAATGATTTCCCAGTTGTCCTTTAGCAATTGGTGTGATCTGAAGTGTTCTTCTAAATCAACAATGGGCGGGTTCTTATTGAAGAGTCTGAGTATCAGCGAAAAGCTAATGGCAATTAGACTTGGCTCTATGAAGTATAGAATGATGTTTAAGAGGAGAAAGACAACTATTATACCCCCCAGTATCTGAAGAATAATCATATTGGTCCGTTAGATTTAGTTTGTGTTTAATGAGTAATCCAACACAAAAACGAAAAAAAGCCTATCTCAGTTCATGAGACAAGCTTTCTTTTCCAAAATCTATTGAGCCTCTTACTTCTTTTCGAATGTGGTATTGGTTTCTGAAATGATGGTCATCGGGATTGTTATGCCTGGGGCATATAGTTTACCCTCGACTGTTTGAATGGCTTTGACTTTTTTAGGCATACCGGTTTTGACATCTAAATCAATCGTTGTCTCTTGATTACCATTCATTTCGGTATTCACTTCAGTACCCATGACACTCATTGTACCGTTGACATTAATTTTGGCAAGCGCAAGTAATGTATCATCATCACTCCAACTAAAAGTATTTTCCATCTCGACAGGAATATTATTAACCACGGAAGCAGTTTTTATCGTCCAATCAGCACCATTGTCCTGATCATAAATTGCCATCAATGACTCCATTGAGTTCTTTAATAGATCGTCATTATAGTTGGTCAACATTTGGTCTGCCACAGCACCCATCCCTACATTATTAAACTCATTCCTAATTGCATCCCTCATGTCGGAGGTGCCCGAAATACTGAGTATTTTACCCAGACGATTCATCTCTACTGTATAGGATTTGCCATTCATAATCCTTAACGGCAGACTGGTCTGGTCTTGGTCATCAGAATCCATTTCCGTGTTCCCCATAGGAGACTTTAAAGAGATGACTCTCCTCACTCCAGTAACTTTAATGGTATATACATCACCATCCACAGCCATCACTTCTAACTTATCAGTGTTGATCAAATTTTGATCAGTAGACAGAGACTGTCCTTGAACTTGCTGTTGAATATCCTGTTTTACTGTGGCCGTCATGATATAGACATCCCCTTTCTTCAGGTCGTATCCCCTAGGTTTTTGGGCGAGAACTCCAATAGCATTAAAGCATAGGAGCACCAAAACGAATTTTGCGCTTCTCATCATCCCTTCTTAATTATTTCATTTTGTAATTTCTACGGTCACTTCGGTTTTCAAGCTCATAGGAACCGAGGTACCCTGGATACTTAGTTCACCTTCCAATTCCTGAATAGTTTTAATACTTTTACTCATACCTGTCTGAGCATCTAAAGAGAAGACACTTTTTTGCGTACCGATCATTTCGGCAGTCATCTGCTGCCCCATGGTTTCGAATTCCCCACTAAGGATCATATCTCCTTCTGAAGTGATTTCAGCGTCACCAGAATAAGAAAATGCATAAGTGACACTAATAGGTAAGTTATTGACAACCATATTGGCTTCACGATCCCATTGTTTACCAGGCTCTTTATAAATGTAGAATTGGCCATCAAATGAAGTTGTGAGCGTCTTAGCATCAAATGATGTCAGTAATTGATCAGCAGATGATTCTAGTACGGTGCCAGTAAGATCTTTCTTCACTGCTTCCCCTAATTCATCCAAACCTTCAATGGACAAGACTTTTCCATATTTATTCATCCAGATGTAATAGCTCTTTCCGCTAAGTGCTCTAAAGGCCAAATGCTCATCTCCGTCTAAATCAGAATCCATACTCATCGATCCCTGTGGAGTCTTGGAAAGTAATGTCCTTGACAAGCCTGTAGTTTTGAATAAGAACCCATCATTATTCGTGTCAACTACCTCATACAGGTCTATCGTGGTGATTTCTTGTGTAGTGGTCATATTCTGACCAAACATGTTTTGTTCAATATCTTGTTTCACAACGACTGACACTCTGAATTGATCGCCCTTATTGAGCTTATATTCAGTTGGCTTCTGTGCCGAAAGATTCAGCGCCACAAATAGGCCTAATAAGGCCAAAATCTCCTTTTTAAATTTCATATCGTTCAGTTATTGTAGTTTCTCATTATTCTTATGCCTATCCTTATCTCTGGATGTTTTTTTATCCATTCTAGCCCTCCAGGCCGATTGTAGGTCTACCCCGGTTTGATTGGCCAGGCAAACTACCACAAAAAGTACATCCGCTAATTCTTCACCGAGGTCTTTAGACTTATCCGAGTCTTTCTCCGACTGTTCTCCATACCTTCTGGCAATGATTCTAGCTACCTCTCCAACCTCCTCGGTGAGCTGAGCCATATTCGTCAGTTCGTTAAAATAGCGTACACCAAACTCCTTGATCCAGGTATCTACTTCCTCCTGAACAGAGGACAAAGGTTTATTTTCTGTTGTCATCATTTCTTGTCTTTAGTATCAATAATGATGGTAACTGGACCATCATTTACCAATGAAACTTGCATATCAGCACCGAACTCTCCCGAACCAACAGGCTTGCTCAAATCTGAAGCCAATTGTTTTATAAATGCCTCATAAAGCGGAACGGAAATCTCCGGTTTTGCTGCTTTTATATAAGAAGGCCTATTTCCCTTTTTTGTACTCGCATGGAGTGTAAACTGACTAATGACCAAAGCTTCTCCATTAATATCCAATAAGCTCTTGTTCATTACGCCCTCATCATCAGGAAAAATACGCATATTTACAATCTTCCTACTAAGCCATTCCACATCAGTTTGGTCGTCTGATGCTTCGATACCCAGAAGGACCATTGTGCCCACCCCAATACTGGCCTTAACTATATTATTAATGCTTACCGAAGACTCTTTAACACGCTGTATCACTGCGATCATGGGATGCAAAAAACCCGATAAATAATTTAGGATTCAAGTTATACCATATCGAATGTAGAATGATGTGAGAATTTCGTTGGCCATTTCTTTCTGAAAAAGGCGAGAAACGCAGATATAGCATCGCTACATCGAGTATTCTCAACGCCTTTCAGGGAGAAATTGGCAGAAAGGCAGCATCATAGTATGTTCCATTTGGTATTAATTGCATATTTTCACTTCATGCGCATTCGGCTCTATTGGCTGTATATTTTTTTAGGAATTACTATCGCCTGCTTCTTCGGATACCAGCAATTGCAAGAACCGATCAGCTATGATTTGGCCTCAGAATTTGACGGCAATGACTACAGAAATATCTACGAATACTTCACTGGTACGCAATCCGAATATCAAGTTGCTTTTCCATTCCATCAGCGCATTCTAGTTCCGGCTTTAGCCGCTCTTATCAACTCGGGAGACATCTTGTTCGATTTTCAAATCGTTAATCTGATCTTTTCTCTTCTCGCGGTTTGGATCACCTTTATGCTTTGGAGACAGTTAGGCTTTGAGATCAAATGGTTTATTGCAGGCTTCATCTGGCTGCTTTTTCATTGGACAGGTCTGATTAGACTTAATGCATTTGACCCAATCACCGTGGACGTACCGCTGTATTGCTTTCAAGCTCTTTTCGTTTGGCTCATTCTGAAGCGAAAGTTCGTTCACCTTCTTTGGCTGGCACCGCTCGCCACAGCCCAAAAGGAATCCTTCATTGCCCTGATGATCGTATTGTTGCTTTATGCATGGTATCACGATAGAAAGTCGCAAGAAGGTTATTACGACCTCCCGCTGATTGCCGCATCTTTAGTATTGGCTGTGGTAACACAATCTCTTATCACCGGAAACTTTCTTCCTATTGAATCCGGAAAAGGCGCTTTCATTACAATAGGTTTCCATGCCAAGGAAGCCATTTTAAATCCTTTCGAAATTGTTCGATGGTTGGCGGCTATGGCCATGGCCTTTGGCCCGGCTCTCTTTCTAACTTTTGGCCAATATGCTAAAAGCCATCGATACGATAATAGGCGAAACCTCCTGCTCATTTTCAGCCTGACCTATTTGGCATTTGGCATTTTAGCCGGAGGTGACATGACACGCATTATCTATTTGGGATTTCCATTTATTGCCACCTGGATCATCTATGAACTAAGAGAACTCAACACCAAGCACCTTCTAACCCTAGGCATATTATCGTTGCCATTAACGATGCTTTACAAAAGCATTCCAAACCCTGCCTTTGAATGGGAGGTTTGGCAAAGCTGGTATCCTGAATTTGCCGAATCAAGTATAGTCCTGATCATACTAGCGTATACATTAATAGTAGCCTTTATCTTAAATAGAGTGATGAGGTTAAGTGTGATGAAGTGAATTGAAAGACTATTCTTTCTTAAATTAGGCGCTTTAAGTATCAACCTTAATTAGACCTTATGAAGCGTCCGGCTTTTCTCTCTTTAATCATTTTGTTCTGTGTTTCATTAACTGCCATAGCCCAGTCAACTGCTGTGCCTGTCTTTAAAGATGGTGAAGCGCAGATTGTAGAAGCCTTCAGCAATTCGGCTGATTGGATTCGTCATGACCTCTGGGTAGAAACAGAATTCGACACGGATGGTGATGGTAAAATAGATCGTGTACACGTGGCTGTGACAAGGCCCATGCAGACAGAAACCGAAGGATTAAAGCTGCCTGTTGTTTATGAGTCAAGCCCTTACTATGCAGGAACTGCCGGTAACGCACCTGGCTTGTTTTGGAATGTTAAACATGAAATTGGTGCTACTCCTCCTCCGAGAAACCATGTAGAGGTTCAAAGAAGAGGTCAAAGACCCATCATCTCTAATTCACAAATCAGTAGGTGGGTACCTAGGGGATATATCGTTGTACATTCTTCTTCTCCTGGAACAGGTTTGTCACAAGGTGCACCGACTGTAGGAGGCGACAATGAATCATTGGCACCTAAGGCGGTGATTGAATGGCTAGCTGGAAAAGACAACGGCTATACTACTCCTGATGGTGATGAAAAAGTCGAAGCTTTTTGGTCGACCGGTAATGTAGGAATGACAGGTACTTCTTATAACGGAACCATACCCCTAGCCGCTGCCACTACAGGTGTGGATGCGCTAAAGGCGATCATCCCAATTGCCCCAAACACCTCTTATTACCACTATTACCGCTCGAATGGATTGGTAAGAAGCCCTGGTGGCTATTTGGGAGAAGACATTGACGTACTGTACGACTTCATTCATTCCGGTGCAGAAGACAAAAGGCCTTATAACAATAAGACTGTCAGAGATACCGAAATGGCCAACAATATGGATCGCATTACAGGCGACTATAATGACTTTTGGGCAGGACGAGATTATCTCAATGACATGAAGCCCATGAAGGCCGCTTTGCTAATGTCTCATGGTTTTAACGATTGGAATGTAATGCCTGAGCACAGCAACCGCATTGCTCAAGCGGCAAAGAAAATGGGCATCCCGACACAGATTTACTACCACCAAAATGGTCATGGAGGTCCACCTCCAATGAAAATGATGAACCGTTGGTTTACGCGATACCTACATGGCATTGAAAATGGTGTCGAAAATGATCCGAAGGCATGGATCGTCAGAGAGAATGATACCAGAACAGAACCAACTGCCTATGCCGATTATCCTAATCCCGAGGCCAAACCCGTAAAACTCTATCTGGAGGGTAATGCCCCAGCTGTCGGCAATTTGACCACCTCCAAGCCCAAAGGAAAGATGACCGAAACAGTCACTGACGATTATACCAAGTCTGGAGCCGTATTAGCTCAGGCCACTACGTCAGACAACCGTCTGCTGTTTGTTACACCTATTTTGAAAGAGGATCTTCACCTCTCCGGCTTATCTACTATCACCATTAAAGTTGCCAGTGACAAGCCAGCAGTGAACTTATCGGTATGGATGGTCTCTTTACCTTGGAACGAAGGTGACGGCACAAAAATCACAGACAATATCATCACTAGAGGCTGGGCAGATCCTCAGAACAGTAAATCACTTCGAAAGAGCAATCCACTTACCCCCGGTAAGTTTGTTGCACTGAAGTTCGACTTACAGCCGGATGATCAGATCATTCCTGCTGGCCAACAAATTGGCATTATGATCTTCTCGAGTGATAGTGAGTTTACTCTACACCCAGAACCAGGTACAAAGCTAATGGTCGACCTTAATGGAACTTCCATTTCAATTCCTGTAGTAGGAGGAAAAGCAGCGTTTGAGAATGCCACCAAGTAAATGGTCTAAATACCAAGCTCCATCCGCCACCTTGAGAACCAATCGATCGTCATACTGAACCTGTCTACCGACTGGCAGGCTCTTTTCAGGATCTCGGCCTTGTATAGTGTCAAAACAATATAAAAAGTCTTAGCCGTCTGTCGACAGGCAAGCTTATATAAAGCATCTTGGAAGTCCACAAATATTTAAGACCCTGAAACAAGTTCAGGGTGACGGGGAAAAGTGCTACTACATCTTCTGCATAATCTCTGACTGATAGAAATAGCAGCCTTTGTCTTCTTGCTTGGCTACTTTCATCATAGCGTCAGCCACTTTATCGGCATGGATGGGACGGTATTTTTTCCAAGGACCGATAAAAGGAACAATCCTCGTAAAAAGCTGAGCCATCTTTTCACCGGGACGATTCTCTTTTCGATTGCCCCTCAGAAGTGAAGGCTTGAAAATGTAAATCGTACGATAGTCGAGAAACGAAATTTTATCTTCCAACTCCCCTTTAACACGGCTGTAGAAATTCCTAGAGTTCATATTTGATCCCATGGCGGAGACAAGAAAAAAGCGTTTGGCTCCGGCTTTGAGGGCGCGCTTTGCCAACTCCATTGGGTAAGTGAAATCCACTTTATAGAATGCATCCTGTGAACCCGCATTCTTAATGGTTGTTCCAAGTGTACAATAGATATCATCGGCCTCTGGAAATTCATCCATATCAGCCAATTGATCGAAGTTGACAGTAAGTTCTTTTAATTTATCGTGCTGGATTCCGAGTGGCTTTCTCACTAGCGCAATGACTTGACCATAGTCTTTGCTATTCAGTAACATTTGAGTAAGTGACTGGCCAATCAGCCCGCTTGCACCGGCAATGATTGCAGTTTTTGATTCCATACATCTAAAATAGCCAAAAATTCATTTTGAAGCGTAAGCCCCTTGTCTTTCGCATACCATAAATGTAAGTACTCAGTAAACTCCTTGCCTGTCTTTTCCTGACTCACTTTGTTATCAAGAAACGCCTTCTGCATAGGTTCAGGTCTTGGACCCCAAGTGCCTAAAACTTCCAAAGAATCGTCCAAAGCAATCAATTTAGGAATGGAACGGCCGCCATTGGTCAAAAATGCATCGATCAGCGGCAAGTTTTCATCCCTTAGGACAAACCTTAGGTCAATGTTTGGATTTAATTCTGCCATTTTATTAAGAAATGGCAAATTCTGAGCGGCATCACCACACCAACCTTCGGTGATGACAAGCCAGGTCATTTTTTGATCAACAGCCTGTAGTTTACCCATTAATTCTGGTGTAATCTTGCCGATCTTCTCCCACTTGCGCATGCGCTTCTGATTCAGCGTAGCGTAGTTGATCATACTCTCGGACTGATTGGCTCCTGTAGTTTTTCCTTTGGCCAATAGACCATCTAAAAACTCACGATAAGAAGCGTAGGTATAAGCTTTGTTGATAAGGGACTGATTAATCAAAAGTGACATAATGTTATCTTCAATGTTCTAACACTGAGTTAACATAATTGTTATTCAGAAAAGTTCGCTTGTTCCCAAGTTTTATAATTTTCCAGGTCTTCGCGGAAGCATTTACCCAGCCACACGAGAATAGTGGCATCATCTAGCAGGCCCGCTACTGGGATAAAATCAGGAAGTGCGTCTAGTGGTGCGATGAAGTAGAGTAATCCTGCAATTATCATCACCAAAGTTTGCCAAGGCATATCTTTATAGGTGCCGCTCACCGTATTGGTTACCATGCGAGAGACCAGTTTCAGGTATTCAACCAGTTTTTCACGGAGAGAATCATCTTTCTCTGAATCATCTAACTTCGCTTTTAGCTTCACCAAAAGGTTTTTCAAAGACTCGCTGTCATTGACAATTGCGGCAGCCTTCTTTTTGAATCGGTTAAAGTGCTTTTTTTCTCGTGCAGATGGTTCCTTGGCCATGTATTGGGTGTTAGAATAATTGTCTTATTTCCTCTTTAACAACTGATAGTGTCTCCCCTACAGGATCTCTATCCAATTTAATCATATAATCAAAAATCGCCTCCGCCAGATCGATTGCATTTTTCTTTTCATCCATTTTTTGAGAAGACTCTTGAACAGCCGTGACAATATCGTTAACCGTAGCCCGAACTCTCGTCCAAACGCCATCAGAAATATATACTTGCTGTGAGAGGTTATGATTGAACTCTTCCCTAATTTCTTTTAATAGCAATTGTTGAAAATCATAGGCACTGATAGACGGATCACTTAGCCTCAAAAGCATGTTGTTCGGAGAAATACGTTCCAACAACAAAGCCACGCGTTCATAAGCCTGCAGGCGAATGGGCAAAACAGTTTCGTTGTTTTTAATCTTTATATCTAGAAGCCTGTTATCAAACTGCTTCTGTAAAAAATTTCGCATAACCAGATACATGGCATACATGACCAGGGCAGCTGGAACTAATAATTTCAAAAACTCGGTTACATAGTCCATAAATCGGAATACACTTCGGTGCTTTTCATTTAAAAACTGAAATTAGTGAGAATCTCGAATAGGTATTTAAGTTTACATCTGAAAACGTGAAATAATTCTCATTCTTATGACCATTGAACCGGTAAGCCTTACAGAAAAGGCTGTTGAGGAAGTAAAAAACATCATGAACAATAAGAGCATACCTGAGGGCTATGGTCTACGTATTGGTGTCAAAGGAGGTGGTGGCTGTGGCGGACATGGTTTTATGTTAGGCTTCGATAAACCCCAAGAAGGAGACCTCACTTATGAGGTACAGGGCATCACCGTGCACATTGAAAAAAGGCAAACTATGTATCTGGTAGGGCTTGAGGTAGATTTTTATGAGGGAAGCGATGCGAGAGGCTTTACTTTTGTAAACCCAAATAGTGTTACATCGGAATAATTTTTCCAAAAGCCTTAGGCAGAATCGCTTAAGGTCTTTGTCAGCCAGTCATTGAGTTTCATATCCATCACCAAATGAATCCGGTCTTGCTCACTATTATTCATCACCCTATGCGGATCGGACAGCCGAAGGTACCAGCATTCGCCTTCTGCCATTAATACCTCCTTTTGGTTGACATAGAAATGAACATCTTCATTGGTCTGTATCGGTATATGAAGCCTTACATCCTCTTCATCCAAATCATAGTCTCGATGCTCCTTTATTTCAGAACCTGCTGTTAACTTCATAAGCCGAACTGATAAAAGCTTAGTCTCAAATATGCCGAGTAACTCTTGATAGTATGGGCATTCTTTGAGGTAAGGGGTTGGAACAAAATCATCATTATCTGGAACAGCAGAAGCCATCAAAACAGGGTGGTCCCTACCTCTTTGGGCGGTCAATGGAATCACCGACCAATTGCCCTCGTAGTTTTGGGTGACAAAATGATCAATCCAAGAAACTTTCTGCAGGTCAATCATATCCTTTTTGAGCCGTACTGGATCGAATTTAAAAGGTAATCTAATGGCATCATGTGTGAACATAGAGTAAGATATTGAGGCAAGATTGAAATACATAAATCACTAGCTATATATTTGAGAAAAATGACTCCATGTACCTTTATGACTTTGTAGTTCTCACGGACGATCACCACGTTTCACCTGGTCAAATCGATCAGTATATACAAAATGTTCTTGATGAAGATCGTTTAGTTATGGAAGCCCTTCAAGCAAAGGGGTATAGGGTATCACGAAAAAGTTGGTCCGATCCGGAATTCGACTGGTCCAATACCAAAGCGATCATCTTCCGAACCACCTGGGATTACTTCGATCGTTTCGAAGAATGGAAATCATGGTTAGCCCATACCAGCAAACTTACCCAAATGATCAACTCCTACGAGCTGATCGAATGGAATATGGATAAACACTACTTGGGTGATCTCGAAAAACAAGGAATCAATATCCCTCCTACCCGATATATTGAAATTGGGGAAGAAACTAGCTTGGCCCAACTCACCAGCGAAACTGGATGGAAAGATTGTATTCTAAAGCCCTGTATCTCTGGAGCAGCACGACATACCTATAAACTCAATGCCGACAACCTCAATGATCATGAGGCAATCTTACAGGAACTGATCGCGAAAGAGGCCATGATGCTTCAGCCTTTTCAGAAGAATATAGTAGAGAAAGGAGAAGTCTCCTTGATGGTTATGGGTGGAACATTTACCCATGCAGTATTGAAAGTAGCTAAGCCCGGTGACTTCCGTGTACAAGATGATTTTGGGGGTACGGTACAGCTCTATGACCCGTCACAAGAAGAAATTGCTTTTGCCGAAAAGGTGGTGAAGGCCTGTGATCCTCAACCTACCTATGCTCGAGTGGATATAATTAGGGATAATAATGATCAATTGGCTCTTATTGAATTAGAGTTGATTGAGCCAGAGCTTTGGTTTAGGCTATATCCAAAAGCTGCCAGAATTTTAGCCGAAAAGCTATAGTTCTCTTGGGTTTTTGCTCATAATATCGCTTCTTCTTTCCAAAGTAATCCACTTGAAAAATGAATCGAAGCAAGATTTTCAAGGCCCTTCTGCCCCTACCTTTGACCTTAATTACTCTCGGCTGTAATCCAGAAAAACAGACACTATTCCCAACTGACAATGAAGGCGGTTACACCATCGATAAATACGAATCCTCTGACCAAAGTCTGTCAGATTCTGTGTTGATCTTCGGAAAGATAGAGTCAATTCAAAAGAAAGAACCATTGCCAGCAAGTTTCATTAAATGGGCTTGTACAACTGAGATTTCAGACAACATTGGAAACTATCGAATGATGGTAATGAGGAATTTAGATGTTGAATTTCGTTTGTCAGCTAGAAGTATGCTTTATCAGGAAATAAGGACCAAGAGTATCGATTTCGGCAACTTGGATTCGCTACAAATCGACTTTTATCTTGATCTCTCGAATGAAGTCTTTTCGAGCTGTAACTAATCAGAATTTATTGTTTAAGATGGGTTAGCTATAAATAAACTCGAAAGCGCTTTTGTAGCTCCGCATTTTATTTGCACTGTCGATTACCAAATTGTTAAAGGAATCACAGTCAAGCGTTGCAGAACCTCCAATAATAACCAGATGGCTCTTGTAACACTGGAGCCATTTGAGCCAGAGTTGTGAGTTAGATTACACCTAGAGGCTACTCAGGTTTTAGCGAAGGCATTATAGTTCTCTCTGAGATTTACGTATTATGCATTGAATCCAACATTAACAGATGACCTATGGGATTTTTTAGTAGAGATAAAACCAGAACATATGAAGTTAACGGAACGCGAATGAAGTGTGTCGTTTGCCAACATGAAGAGTTTGAAGAACGACAAGCTCAACTTAACACTCAAGTTTCAACATTACTTGGTATCGATTGGGCCGACACAGAAGCCACATGTCTGGTATGCGATAATTGTGATTATGTTCATTGGTTTCTTCCAAGAGAATGAAAGAACTTTTCTGGACATTCCTTTTTTTTACTTTTTTCCAGGCTCATATTGATGCACAAGAGTTTGAACTTGGGGTTTATGGGCCGGTATATGCCGATCCCTATTTTACATATGAATTCTTAGAAGGCAATAGGTTCAAGTACACTGGATATGGTCACCTAGGTACAACCTATAGAGGAGGAGGGAGCTATAGTTTTGAACAAGACAGTATTTACTTCCATTATGAATCTTTGAAATTAGACCCAGCTCAATTGTCTGCTTATTCGATTGACCTTGACCATCAAAAAAGCACTGTACTCCTATCATTATCACTGCAAGTATTTGTGAGTTCTGATTCCTCTAGCTTCCCAGCTGCATGGATCGATATCAATTATGAAGGAACAAAAGCCTCAAGAATCTTACACACTGATGAAAATGGTAAACTGTCTATGTTACTATTCAAACCAATAAAAGAGAATATTCTTACTGTTCGGGCCATGGGTTACAGAACTCTCAAAATTCAACTGGATACGATAAAAAGCGCCTCCGCAAAGATCCGCGTATACTTAAAACCCGCTAATGAATTCACTATAGAAGATAAAATTTCTGCTTACAGGTTTCAGGTCATCAATGATACCTCCTTCACTTTGGCCGGAAAAAGCATTCCCAAAACACTATACCATAAACAGAAATAGTCTATTCGGAAGAATACAAAAACTCAAAAGCGCTTTTATATCCACCTACTTTATTCGCGTAGTCGATCACCGAATTGTAAAAGGAATCGCGTCCAAGCGTTGCAGAATCTCCAATAATGACCAGCTGTGTTTTGGCTCGGGTCATGGCTACATTCATTCTGCGATACTCTTTTAAGAAACCTATCTCATTCTGTTCATTGCTCCTCGTCAGGCCGATATAGATTACATCCCTCTCCTGCCCCTGAAACGCATCCACTGTGTTCACAGAGATTTGTTCTCTAACGGCATCAAAGGCTGGATTCTTTATGAGCAGGTCTTTCAGCAACTCGATTTGTGCTTTATATGGGGCAATAATACCTACTGATTTCTCCAAGGAAAGATTATTGGCCAAGTGTTTAAGCAAAAGATCTGCCTCCTCCTCATTGTAAGTACTCAAAGTTTCCTTATTGACCTTTTCGTGAAAACCACAACCAGCGGTGTCAATAAACTGAAAGTGCTCTATTTCGCTACCTTTCTCTCTTTGAAGTACTTCTTCAGCAGTCTTTAGCTTTCCATCATAGAAATGATCTCCAGAGAATTTCATGATATCAGGGTGCATTCGATACTGCGTTTCGAGCATTACGGACCCTTCAATATGGGCTATGGCCTTTTCAAATAGGGTATGAGCAAGGCCATCCTTAGCTGCCTGAAGCGACTTAATTGTTGGAGGCAATTGTAGATGATCCCCAGCCATAATCACGCGGTGTGCTTTGCGTATTGCGATCCAGCAAGCAGGCTCTAATGCCTGAGAGGCCTCATCGATAAATACAGATTTAAAGGTACAGTCTTGAATCAGTCGGTGTGTCGATCCAACGAGGGTACAAGCCACCACTTGGGCTCGATCAACCAGATCTTCCATAATTTGGGATTCGATACGATCGGCATCGCCTTTTAGCATTCGGGCTTCTTGCATGACCAGCTTACGCTGCATTCGTTCTTCGTACCCAAAGTTTCTTTTGTATTTCTGCCCCATCTTTCGGTACTCATCGGCACGCTTCCGAATGTCTTTCAATTCTTTAAAAAATGGGTGTTTGGATATCTTTACATCCAGGCTATTTTCAATTACCTCAGGTGTCAGTCGAGCCGGGTGACCAATTCTCAAGACTTCAATACCAAGACCATCGAGTTTCTCTACTAAGAGGTCTACCGCAGCATTACTTTGAGCACAGACCAAAACCTGCTTTTCCGTCTTTACCACTTCTTTGATGGCATTGACCAAGGTGGTGGTTTTCCCAGTACCCGGAGGGCCATGAATTATTGCCACATCCTTGGCATTGAAGATTTGCGTCAGTGCCTTATTCTGACCCTCATTAAGATTTACCGACTGAAAATCGAAGCCCTTCTTAAAGGATGCTGGCTTATCGCCATAGAGTATCTCTCTTAGATCAGCCAACCGTCCAGTTTCAGCACTATGCACTTCCTTCAATGCCTTTTGCATTTCGCGATAGCCACCCTCATCGAAGAGCAGGTTCACACCCAGTTTTCCATCTCTAATCCAATCAGGGATATCACTAGAATTGAGCACGATACGAACTTTGTCATTCCTGACATAACTGATGACACCAGAAACAGCATCAGCATCTTCACCATGACCTGAGAAGACACTGGCAATAGCACCGACCTGAAAAGCATGATTCTGTTCTAAATGCGTGGTCCGATCCAACTCAAGCGTATATCGATCGCCTGTGCTGATGTATTGATTCATCAATTGAACCGGATACCATGTCACACCCTTCTGCCTTCTTTCCTCAATTGAAGTATGAAGCATCTTACGCTGGTATTGCGCATAGTCTTCGTCTTTCTCAATTCGGAGCAGTTCCTTGAGATGCTGGATGGTAGATTGGGCTTCGGTCATTGGAATGTACCTGTGTGCAGTACTATTTGTGACGAATCATGGTTATCCGAGATTGCTTTACCTGACCGCCAACTGGTGGGTTTTTCTTGGCTACAGAAATCTCAATAGTGAAGATGTCATTAAAGGCTTCGAAAAGCCTTTCTAAAATTCTTTGTGCCACACGTTCAAGGAGTTTGGTAGGAATCGCCATTTCCTCTTTAGTAATGGCATAGATTCTTTCATAATTGACGGTGCCGTCAAGGTCATCATGTTCAGAGGCGATAGTGAAGTCTGTGGTGACATGAACATCCACAATGAACTCGTTTCCTTTCTCTCTTTCTTCCTCATAAAAACCATGAAAGGCATAGAATTCCATGCCTTCCAGTGAAACTATGTCTTTGCTCATGTTATTCGAACTTATCGAAGAAGGAGCTCTCCTGCTTCTCTTCTTCAGATGATTCTGTTGCCGCGGTTACTTCTTCGGAAGGTGGCGTTTCTTCGATTTCAGCCTCTGGTTCTTCATTTACCTCAATAGTCTCTTCAACTACTTCAGGAATTGATTCTTCCTTCGGCTCTTCTATTACCGCCTCAACCATTTCTTCTGGTGCTGTCTCTTCAATTGGTTCCGTAGTCACTTCGTGAGCAGTCTCATCAACCATCTCATTAATACTCTGCTCGGCAGCTTTGTGCTCGTTCTCTACCAGAATACTTTCAACATCAACAGGTTGTGAGGTATTATCATTCACTTCTCGGCCCAAATCCTTGGCCTTCTTTAAGTGAGGTTTTATATCACTCGGAAAGTCCTGATGTCTTCCAATTTTATTCAGTATATCTTCGGCAAGTAATTTCAAATCGGACATCAATGAGTCCTTACTGGCATTCATACTTCGGAATACCTGCTCTAATTGACGGATTTCATCTTCCATGTCATCAATTATGACACGCGACTTGTTCTCAGCATCTTCAATGATAGACCGAGCTCGTGATTTCGCTTCGCTCATCAAGGCATCAGCTCTCATCTCGGTTTCTTTCATGTGGAGTTCGGCAGTCTTGGTTGCCTGCTCTACCATATTGGCACCAGTATCTTCAGCCGTTTTCAGTGTTTTGAACAGGGAGTTCTCCACCTCACGTAGTTTCTTTACTTCATTTTCTGAAGCTTCGAGTTTATACTTTAGCTCTTTGTTTTGGTCATAGAGTCTTTCCCATTCAATGGAAAGAGAGTTCAAAAATGCGCTGACCTCATCTTTGTCATAACCACGAAAGGCTTTTTCGAATTCCTTTTGCCTTATCTCTAGCGGTGTAATGTTCATACTTACCGAAAATTAAAATTTGATATCCCAGATTGATATACTCCGGTCGTCACTGGCCGACAATAACAGGTTGTTGAAGTTTGTCCAAAGCACCTTGTTGATCGAGGTACCGTGGCCTGCATGCCTTGCCTTGTCAATGACTTTCAGGAGTTGGAAAGTCTCGGCATCCCAGACCTTTATGGACTTGTCCATGCTACAAGTTACAAAATGTTTGCCATCAGGGCTAAAAACCAAATGGTTAATTGCAAACATATGAGCCACGATCGACTCATGCATTTCATAACCTTTTTGTGTATCCCAGATTTTTAAGTGAGCGTCCCGACTTCCACTAATTAAGTAACGCTGATCAGGAGAATATTGTACAGTGAAAACCGATATTTTATGTGCTTCAATTTCCTTAATCAGACTGAAGTCTACTAAGCTATAAATGCGGATAAAATTATCGCTAAAGCCTACTGTCAAGTGGCCTAGTTCTTCAGAAATAGCAATGGTTCTCGCGCTTTTTTCCGATGCCTGTATGACTTGAACGGTCTCTAACGTGGTAATATCGAGTACATGCACCTCCCCATTCGCCAAGGCAGCAAAAATCCGATCCTTAATTACCTTGATATCGAAAATGGCGCTTGTACCAAGCTTGATGGAACCCACCTCTTCCTTTTTAGCAAGATCGACCAGATGTATCCCATCAAAGTTTTGGCCTATTACCAGTGCGTTTCTTTCAGCATAATAAAAAAGCGCATACACAGAACTAGGCACTTTAGCCATCATGCGCCCATTCTCCATGTCGTCAAGATTCCAGAGGGCAACCACACCGTCCCCTCCTGAAGAGAAAAACTCGTTTGGTTTTGGGCCTTGTTCAAGCGTATAAACACAGTCAGAGTGCCCTCCAACGGTATTTACTTTATTGACTTCGATTTTAGGCATGAATAAAAAAGCTAGTATCTTCGATTTGCGGTAAAGCTAAGTCGGCTGAGGTTCAAAACGAACGGTCATGCCGGAAAAATAATCCATTAGATTAGTTATGGATAATTTTATCCGGCATCTAATCAATAGAGCTTTTTAGATTCCGGATATTTTTCTTCTCCTTCAAAAGGAAAGAAGAAAAATTCTGGAATGACGAATGAAGTAGGTGGGATTTAGCTGCCATTAATAATTTTTAGCATTCATGCCAATTGCCCACAAATCTTCGATTACCCCTGAAGTCTCCTATATCTTATGGAAGATCACTGAAACCGAAGATGAATTACTGAAGCATTTAAACCTGAATGAAGAAGAACTTGATGATTTAAATGCTGTCAAAGCACCTTCAAGACGACTAGAGTGGTTAGGAGCTAGAACAGCTTTAAAGCACTTGGTAAATGAGCTCGGCCAGTTTTACATCTATAAGGACGAATTTGGGAAGCCCCACCTCAAAGAAACGAGCATTGGCATTTCTATGTCACATGCGAAGGGATTCGGTGCTGCAGCTATTAACCTCTCAGGAGAAGTTGGAATAGACATTGAAACCGAGCGAGCTCAGATTCATCGCATCGCACATAAATTTCTGCATGTATCAGAAGCAAGTTGGGCGAATGGTAACATAGAACAGTTGACCAAGGTATGGGCAGCCAAAGAAGCACTCTATAAGCTCCATGGAAGGACACAGCTGACTTTTGCAGAGCAACTGATCATCTCTGACTTTTCAAATGGCAGCGAAGTAAAAGGCCAAATCCTAGAGAATGAGATCGCCACTGATTATCAATTGGCGAGTAGTTTCCTCGACCCAATTCATATTTGTTGCGCCTATTAAGGCTACTCGGACTCCTTTTCAATAATATTCAAGAGTAGTTTAATCTCCTCCACCCTTTCAGTATGACCTAACTTTTCGTGAGAGTTGATCAGGTTTCTTAGCATACGAGCTACAATATCGATATGTGAGCAGGGTTCATAGAAACGATCGTTTGGCGAAAGCTTAAGGTTAGCGATGTACTCGTCTACTTCTTTCTTGGAAAAAACAAGGCCGCGATTAAAGGCATTGATGTAAAACTGGACATCGTCTTGCTTATAGGTCATCACGAAAAGGTTGGGAAGGTTTACACCAAAAACGGGCATTTTCAATTTCTGTGCTACCAACATGTAGATGATGCATAATGAAATGGGGTTACCTTTCTTGGTCTGTAAGACCACGCTGAGCATCGAATTTCCTGGGGAGTGGAAGTTTTTGGTATTAGCTCCAAAGTGAAGCTTCCCGAATAAGACTGAATTGAGAATTTTGATTTGATCCACCGGATGGATATCTGCCTTAAATTCAAGCCAGGCCTCATAATAAAGCTGCTCTAACTCTTTGCTCAATTGCTCATACTCGAGGTCCGGATACTGATAAGTGTTGATCAGCCAAACCCCTTCCAACAAGTCCTTTCCTCCATCTATCTTCCAGGCATACAGCTTCTCTTTGAGTAACTCAAATTGAAGATTATGTACCAAATCTTCTATCCTCTTTTGAACGACAGGGTTAAAGCTATTCTCCCATTCAAACTCCAGATAAGGAATGATATACGTACCCATTGACTTGATCTTATCTTCAATATGCTGGACAATTTCAAAGTCGTCATCATCCAGCAATGAGACCATTGCCTTGAGCTCTTTATTATTCAGATGTTCTTCTTCTGACATACTTATGTCTGGATCACTCCCACATTGAATTTCTCAGTAATTGGTGCCTGATTCGCTACCTCAATACCTTTCGAAATCACTTCTCTCGTCTCTAAAGGATTAATTATTCCGTCAACCCATAACCTCGATGCGGCATAATACGGGCTCATTTGTTCATTATAACTTGCGGTAATATCATCCAACAGTTTCTTCTCCTCTTCGGCTGAAATCTCTTTGCCTTGAGCCTTTAGCGTAGACACTTTGATTTGAAGCAATGTCTTAGCTGCCGAACCTCCACTCATTACCGCGATCTGTGCGGTAGGCCAAGCGTAGATCAATCTCGGATCATATGCCTTGCCACACATGGCATAATTACCGGCTCCGAATGAGTTACCTGTGATGATAGTGAACTTCGGTACTACAGAGTTGGCCATGGCATTCACCATTTTCGCTCCATCCTTGATAATGCCACCGTGCTCGGCTCGGCTGCCCACCATGAAGCCACTCACGTCTTGCAAGAAGACCAATGGTATTTTGCGTTGGTTGCAGTTCATGATAAAGCGTGCGGACTTGTCAGCAGAGTCGGAATAGATTACTCCTCCCATCTGCATTTCTCCTTTTTTGGACTTAACTACAACTCGTTGGTTGGCCACAATGCCTACTGCCCAACCATCGATCCGTGCATAACCACAGACGATGGTCTGACCATACTTTTCTTTGTACTCATCAAACTCGGAGTCATCTGCAAACCGCTTAATAAGCTCTCTTACATCATAGGGTTTAGTCCTATCTAAGGGCATGAGTCCCAAAATCTCTTCAGGGTCAAGCTTAGGCGCTTTGGACTCAACTCTGTCAAACCCTGCCTTCTCAAATGCTCCGATCTTGTCGAAAATGTTTTTTATGTAGTCCAAACAAGCTTGGTCATTCGGAAACTTATTATCTGTCACTCCCGAGATTTCGCAATGAGTTGTTGCGCCTCCCAGTGTTTCATTATCAATGTCTTCTCCGATAGCCGCCTTAACGAGGTAGGAACCTGCTAAGAAAATAGAACCTGTTTTGTCAACAATGGCCGCTTCATCACTCATGATAGGTAAATAAGCACCCCCTGCAACACAACTACCCATGATCGCTGCCACTTGGATGATGCCCATAGAAGTCATCTTCGCATTGTTTCGAAACTGCCTTCCAAAGTGCTCCTTATCTGGAAAAATCTCATCCTGCATAGGCAGGAAAACACCAGCACTATCCACCAGATAAATGATCGGTAGACGATTCTCCATGGCCACCTCTTGAGCCCTCATGTTCTTTTTCGCAGTAATTGGAAACCAAGCACCTGCCTTAACAGTAGCATCATTTGCTACGATTACACATGATCGACCTTTTACTTTTCCAATTCCGGTTACTACACCTCCGGAAGGGCAACCACCGTACTCTTTATACATTCCCTCTCCTACAAAAGCACCAATCTCCAAAAAGTCTTCAGGCTTATCGATTAGGTAATTAATTCGCTCACGCGCAGTGAGCTTTCCTTTATCATGCTGCTTCGCAATTTTCTTCTCGCCCCCACCCAGTTTTACTTTTTTGAGCTTGGTGTCTAACTGAAAGATCAGTTGTTGTAATTCGTCTTGGTTCTTATTGAATTCAATATCCATTAAGTCTTATTTGTGCCAATGAGCATTGGCAATTCCTCATAGTTTACTTGTGACTAAAATTAGACCCAAGAAGTGGACTTTTCAAGTGCGGAAACCTATCGGTTCTTTTTCTTTTTGTCAGCGGTACTTCTTCCGTCAGCAGGAGGTCTATTCTTTCTGCCAAAGACAGAGAAGTGCATGTAGCGTTTAGGGTTGTATCTTAAGTCTATAAATAGACTATCTAAGTCGGCCATTGTTTGGGTCATTGTATTATACAACGAATCATCCGACATCAACTTACCCAAAGTACCATCATTAGAATTCAGCTTGTCAAGGAAGGTACGTGTTCCAAGGAGTAAAGAGTCCATACTGACTAATCGTGATTCTATGTCAATCGCATTGAGTTTCTCTCCCAATTCTGTGTACTGATCAGTCAATGGTTTTAATCCACTTAAAGCATAAGTTATTGAATCCGTTAACCAGGTAATTCTATTTTCAACTAGGTCCAAAGAACCTTCTAGTCTTCCCGTTAAATCTTTTACGTTTTCAGAAGCAGCGGTGAAATTGTCGATCGCTTTACCGATACTATCTGCTTTTTCAACAAAGGGCTCAAGTACACCATTAATCTTATTTACTAGGGCAGAAAGTGAATTTGCGGCTGAAAGTCCCTCCTCGGTCAATAATTCTGTAATCCCTCCGTCAATATCGCTGATCAGTGTTTCATAGGGCTCGAGTACACGTGTACCCGGATTCATTACCAGTTTTATCTCTATCCCTCCTAGAAAATCAGGTTTGGTTAGGCGTGCAATAGTACTGTCCGTCAGGTTGATTGTATTGTCGATAGCAAGGGTGACCAAAATCTTATTATAGCTCTCATCACTGAAGCCCCTATCGATAACACTACCTACATCCAACCCATTGAGAATGACTCTATCTCCTTTTTTTAGCCCACTGACGTTTTCATATTCAACGTAGTAAGTACTTAATGGAGAAAATACATCGAGTCCCCTCAAATAGTTAAAGCCAACGTATAATGCAAATGCCGTCAGCAGTACAAATAACCCTACTTTGAATTCTTTTCCTCTTGCCACTCGCTTAGTTTCCAGTTGACTCTAAATATTCAAAATAATCTCTAATTGCCCTAAAAATGGCAGATGCTAAATAGTCTTGCACCTCGGCACTTCCCAGGTCTTTTTCCTCTTTGGGGTTTGTAAGATAGCCTAATTCCACCAAAACACTAGGCATATAGGTGCTCCAAAGTACCCAAAGACTAGACTGCTTTACACCTCGGCTTTTTCTTCCAGCTCGTTTTTTGAACTGCTCATCGATATTTGAAGCGAGTAGAATGCTATTTTCCTGGTAAGCCTCTTGTTGAATTGAAAACATGATGTCTACCTCTGGAGCATTAGGATCAAAGCCTTGATAGATCTCTTCATAATTCTCCTCAAGCAAAATCACAGAGTTTTCGCGCTTGGCTACCTCAAAGTTCCTCCCCTCGTTTTTGGTTCCCATTACAAATACTTCCGTACCTGAAACTGACTCATAACCTGGGTTCATCGCATTGGCGTGAATAGAAACGAATAAATCTGCCTCTGCATCATTGGCCATGATGGCACGAACTTTGGGGTGACTGTACACATCATTTTTTCTAGTATAAATAACCTCAATGTTATCCGTAAGTGTTTCCAGGTATTTACCGACCAATAACGTAACCGGTAGTACTACATCCTTTTCTTTGAGGTTTTTCCCACGTGTTCCCGGGTCTTTACCACCATGTCCCGCATCAAGTACAACCTTATACTTTTTCTTTTCCCCACCATTTGGAGCCTGCATTGCATTGACTTGCAAACAGGAAACAATCAGAAAGATGACCAGAAGGCTATAATTTTTCACTTTGATGCGAATGAAACGATCGATTAAAATAACTTTACGCAAAAATCTTAAAATTTCCGAAAAACGGAAAAATAGCGTGTTTTCAAAACGGATTATATTTTTCTCGCTCTGTTTCTTCATTTTAGTTTTCAATATGAAGGCACAAGTGAATGCCGTAAAACCTGACTCGCTTAATACCCTTCAAAATCGTACCAATTCTTTAGACACCTCTCGGCCCGCGGCAAGAGATACACTCCCTGGTATTCAAGATTCCGCCACAGTAGTGGTCAATGGCATTGAAACAACCATTAAATACTTCGCAAAGGACTCTATCATTACCAAGACCCAGACCAATATCACCTATCTCTATGGCGAAGCCAAAATTGAATATGGCGATATTAACCTGAGAGCCGAGCAAATCATCATCGATCGAAATACTAACGAACTCATGGCCCGTGGAGTTCAAGATTCTACCGGTATCTGGATTGGCAGACCCATTTTTAAAGATAGAGGTGGTGTATATGAAACGGAGGAAATCCGATATAATTTCGAGACACAAAGGGCCAGAATCAAGGGAGTAGCCACGGAACAGCCTGATGGTCAGCTCACTGGAGATGTTATTAAACGAAATGCCGATCAGTCAGCATACATTTCGGAGGGTAAGTATATTCCCTGTCTGGACGACCCCAATGCCACCACCTATATTAAGGCGAAGAAAATCAAGGTTATCCCCGGTAAAAGTGTGATCACAGGGCCCTTCCTGCTTTACGTGGGTGATATCCCCACTCCGTTGGGTCTGCCTTTCGGATTCTTTCCAGATACAGATGAAACCGATGCCTCAGGTGTTTTATTTCCTAAATATGGCGATGAGCAACGAAGAGGTCTTTTCTTAAGAGAGGGAGGCTGGTATCAAGTCTGGAATGAAAAAATACATACCGCCATTACCGGTGACATCTACTCAAAAGGTAGCTGGGGTCTGAAATTACGGACAGCTTATAATAACCGATATAAATACAGCGGCTCGTTAGACATTACCTACAATCGCAACAGAACGCCAGAAACTGACGAGGTACCCCTTGACTCAAGAGACTTTTGGATTTCCTGGTCTCATAGACCAGACTCGAAGGGAAGAAACTCTAATTTCTCGGCTAGTGTCACAGCCGGAACGAGCACGTTTAATCAAAATAACCTATCTACGGTCAACTTACAGAATAACATACGTTCTGAATTTCGCTCTAATGTAAACTTCAGTGGGGTTATACCACGATCGCCTTTTAGCTATGCCATTAGTGGTAGACATAATCAAAACGTACAATCAGGTGTTGTAGACATTTCTTTACCAGAATTCTCTATGACCATGAATAGAATAACCCCATTTAAAAGGTCAAAGGGTGAATTCCTCAAAAGACTGAACCTAGGATGGCGCTTCAATGCTTCAAATAGAGTAACGAATGTGGTTCAACCAGGATCTGCCGGTTTCAACATCGCGAATAGAGCAGTAACCAACGATACTATTGCCGTTACCTTCGCGAGTATTCCTGAGTTATTGGATAACGCCAAGAATGGTGCTCGACATAACGTTGATCTCTCCACTTCATTTTCATTTCTAGAGAACCTTACATTCACACCTTCTTTTAATGTGGAGGAGCTCTGGTACTTGGAAGAACTGAATTATGAATTTCTTCCTGATGAAAATGCAGTAAGAATAGACACGATCAATGGTTTCAGTAGGGCTATGACTTACAGTACAAGCATGGGCTTGTCAACTCAGATCTATGGTATGTTCCCATTCAAGAAGGGACGAAAAATTGAGGCGATTAGACACATTGTTACCCCAACGATCGCCTTTACCTATAGACCTGATTTCAGTGACCCTAAGTTTGGCTTTTATCAGACGGTTCAAACTGATACTACTGGAGATGGTACCTTTAGACAGCTTTCTATCTATGATGGCTTCCGTTTTGGATCACCTTCTCTCGGTGAGTCTGCTGCCCTGAGTTTTTCGGTGAGCAATAAGCTCGAAATGAAGGTAAGAAACGATACGGCCCAGGCAAAAAAGGTGACAATACTGGACAACCTCTCTTTTACGGGAGGTTACAACTTCTTGGCTGACTCCTTCCAGCTTTCAAATATTAACATCAATGCTAGGACATCTCTTTTCGACAGGAAGCTCAATATTATAATGGGTGCCACGCTAGATCCCTATACCTATATAACCAGTACCAATGAAGGGGTAACTACAACCGAGCGGAGAGCCACACTGGCCATAAGATCAGGTCAGGGACTTGGAAGAATTACCAGTGCCCGATTCTCGTTGAGTACGAATTTAAATTCTCGGGCAAATAGCTCCAGTAGCCGGAGTTTTAATGGTGGTGGTGCAATGGGTGAAGAGGGCTTAAATGCACTCGGAGATTTCCCTGGTGAAGACCCCACTCAATTCGGGGCACTGAATAATGGAGGTAATAGCATCTTACCTGAGTATTTCTATGATCCCAATTCTTATGTGGACATTAACATCCCGTGGAACATAAGGCTTAGCTATGATTATAGTTATCGTTGGTCCACCACGGGAACAACCACCCGGCAATCTGTCAGAGCAAATGGACAGGTCCAGTTGACTCCAAAATGGCAGATGACCTACAATACGGGTTATGACTTTGATGCCAAAGACTTTGTACAAACCTCGATCGGTCTATACCGAGATTTAGGGTGTTGGGAAATGAGAGCCAACTGGATTCCTTTTGGAAACTTCACGTCTTACACGATCGACATCCAAATAAAAGCTTCTGCGCTTAAAGATCTTAAGATCAGTAGACGCAGAAGCCAATTTGATACGAGTATCTCTGCGAATTAAAGTGCTTCTATAAATAAGCCTGCTTCTGTCTTTTCGACTTTGGCAAGTCCATTCTGAGTTAACTCCTTAACAGACTTATCCCACTTTTTATTAGATAGCCCAGCACTCTTTTTAAGTACAGGTAATTCTGTTTTGCCTGACTTTGTCAACGTTTCCAGAATCCCCTTTGCTTCATCGCTTAATTCAATAGCCACAGCCTTCTTTTCTGGCTTCATTTGAGGAAAGAAGAGCACATCTTGAATAGAATTGGAATTGGTCATGATCATTGACAAGCGATCGATACCAACACCCAAACCAGCAGTAGGCGGCATACCATACTCCAAGGCTCTTAGGAAGTCCTCGTCTAACACCATCGCCTCATCATCTCCCCTTTTGCCCAACTCCAGTTGCTCTTCAAAGCGCTTTCTTTGGTCAATCGGATCGTTCAATTCGGAGAAAGCATTGCATATCTCTTTACCATTACATATCGCCTCGAACCTTTCTACCAAACCTTCTTTGTCTCTATGTTTCTTGGCCAAAGGAGACATTTCTACCGGGTAATCTGTAATGAAGGTTGGCTGAATTAATTTTGCTTCGCAGTGCTCGCCAAAAATCTCATCAATCAACTTGCCTTTACCCATGGTCTCGTCAATCTCTACTTTGAGGTCTTTCGCGGTAGTCCTCAACTGGTCTTCATCCATTTCGGAGATGTCTACTCCGGTGAAGTGCTCAATGGCTTCGAACATGGTAAAACGTTTCCAAGGTCTTTGGAAATTGATCTTATGTTCTCCAACCTGAACCTCCGTGGTACCGTGAAGGTCCATTGCTACCTTTTCAACCATCGCCTCCACAAGGTCCATCATCCAGTCGTAGTCTTTGTAAGCCACATAGAGTTCTACTTGCGTAAACTCTGGATTGTGGAACCTGGACATTCCCTCGTTTCTAAAGTCCTTTGAGAATTCAAAGACACCATCAAACCCACCAACGATCAATCTTTTAAGGTACAATTCATTGGCAATACGCAGATAGAGTGTCATATCTAGCGTATTATGATGAGTTTTGAACGGACGTGCAGCCGCTCCGCCATACAATGGCTGAAGAATTGGTGTCTCTACTTCCAAATAACCTTTATCAGCAAGGAAGTTCCTCATGGAGTTAACCAATTGGGTTCTTTTGACAAAGGCATCACGAACATGCGGATTCACAACTAAGTCAACATAGCGCTGACGATATCTTTGCTCAGGATCAGTAAAGGCATCATGTACATTGCCATCAGCATCCGTCTTTGGAAGGGGTAGTGGTTTCAATGACTTGGCAAGTACCTTTAGCTCGGTAACGTGAACAGAAATCTCACCTACCTGAGTTTTAAAGGCATAGCCCTTGATGCCGATAAAATCACCAATACCTAAAATCTTTTTGAAAACCGTATTGTAAAGCGTTTTATCCTCCTCTGGGCATAGGTCATCTCTTCTAAGGTAGATTTGTATACGGCCTTCCGCATCTTGCAATTCTGCAAAAGAAGCCGAACCCATGATTCTTCGGCTCATTAGCCTACCCGCCATGCTCACTTCCTTGAAACGCTCAGGTTGTGCATCAAACTGCTCCTTTACTTCCTTCGAAAAAGCAGAAACTTCAAAAGTTTCTGATGGATATGGATTGATTCCTAGCTTCTCGAGTTCAGCCTTTTCCTGTCTTCTTAGTAATTCCTGTTCGCTTAAAACCTGCATTTCACGATTTTTTTGAAGAGCGCAAAGATAGTGATTAGATAAGATTAATTAAACATTTATACCCTCTCATGTACATACTCGAAAATATTTTCTCCTAAAGTTTTAGGATTAATCCGAAATCTTTAGGACATTTCCGAAAATATTAGGAGATGAAAGAATTAACCAAGGCCGAAGAACAGATAATGCAGGTAGTCTGGGAGCATGATCAACTCTTCATCAAAGACATTGTTGATCACATGCCTGAGCCCAAGCCTGCCTACAACACGGTCGGTACTTTTTTAAAGATTTTGGAAACGAAGGGCTTTGTCACTCGCGTCAAGATCGGCAACACATTCGCTTATTCTGCTTCGGTGAAAAAGAAGGCTTATACACAAAGCTTTATGAATGGCTTTTTGAGCAACTATTTCGAAGGTTCCGCGGAAAAACTCTTCTCATTTATGGTAGAGGAAAAAAAGCTCAACCTGAAACAGATAGAAGATTTAATGAAAAAATTGAAGGACAATGATTAATTATATCGTAGAAGCATCAGTGTGCCTTGCGTGCTTTTATAGCATCTATTGGCTTTTTCTGAGAAGGGAAAAACTACTCTCACTCAACCGATTTTATTTATTGACCACCGCAGCAATCTCGCTGGTAATTCCATTACTCAGCTTTGACATTGGATTGAGTTTATTCTCTACACCAACTGGTCAACCCGCCTTGGTTCAGCAGGGCGTGAACAGTGTGGAAACCATTTCACAATCCCCAGTGCTGTCAATTGGCTTGATCTACAAGATCGGTTTAGGCATAGCACTCCTTTTGTTAGGGGCAAAATTCATGTATGCCAAAAAACGAATAGGCAAGAGAATATCACTTAAAGCTAAACCGATAGAAATTGCAGAAACTGAGGGGTTAGGGGCATACAGCTTCTTAAACACCATCTTCATTGGTAAAGAACTGGGGAAGAATTCAGAATTGAAGCAGCATATTATCGCGCATGAGTCTGCTCATATTGAAGGAATGCACTCCTTGGACTTGTTCTTCTTTGAAGTGCTTAAGTGTGTGTTCTGGTTTAACCCATTTAGCTATCTCTATGCCAAATCCATCAAGCTTCAGCACGAATTCATTGCCGATCAGCACGCACTGGAAATGACTAATCCGGCTAGTTATCAAAGATCTTTATTGGAGCTGACGCTATCACAAGTGAATAGCAGTCTTATCTCCAATTTCAACGAACATCCTATAGAAACAAGATTAAAAATGATTCAAAAATTAAACTCAAATGTTATGAAAAAATTCAAAACACTATTCGCCCTACCCGTACTGGCATTATTGGTCATTGCCTTTGCATGTACAGAAACAGCAGAGCCCGAAAGTGAACTGCTAGACATTATTGAAGAAGTGCCTATAAGTGCTAGTGAAGTGGACCCAGTTAGTGACAAAGTTCTAATGATTGTGGACTCATTACGCGCTATAGAGGGTAAGGCAAAGTATGGTTTCAAGTTTAAAACCGAGGCACATTTTGAAGAAGGAGATATAGAAAAACAGGAGTTTGAGATTCCGGTTTTCGAAATCCGTAAAGCCAGAGCCATCTACAAGGAACTGGAAGAGGCAAAAGATGGTAATGTCTTTGTAGAATATATTGATGAGCAAGACCCTAACTTGCACAAAGACCTTACAAAAACTTATAAAAGAGCTTATAACTCCTTTATTGATGAAAGCATGGATGACAAAAAGCTAATTGAAAGAAAGAAGGACTTTGAATTTAGAGTTAAGCAGAAGGACGGTCAAAAAAACTAGGTGACCCGTATTCAAAAAGAGCCAGATGAATTAATTCATCTGGCTCTTTTTATTTACGCTTTATGCAAAAACCAAATTATGCTCTGCGCCTTTTCAGTTCTTTCTGCACCAAAGTTAGTTCCCTACCGCTTTGTCCCTTTACTGAAGTATTCTCAGCTGCTCTTCTAATCAGGTAAGGGATTGTGGCTTTTATCGGTCCGTAAGGCACGTATTTGATCACATTATAATCGCCATGGGCAAGATTGAAAGAGATATGGTCACTCATACCATACAGCTGACCAAAATAGACTCTGTCATCATTTGGCTTTAGACCATGCTCATCCATCAATAAGGTCAACCGATAATTTGATTCCTCATTATGAGAACCTGCGAACAAGCCGATCTCACCAATATGTTCGATACAATAACTACATGCGGCATTAAAGTCACGATCCGTTGAAGCCTTATCAGGTTGAATGGGATCGGTGTAGTTCATTTCCACAGCTCTGACACTCTCCTTTTCCATATAGGCACCTCTTACCAGCTTGGCCCCAAGCACATAACCATCACCTTTGGCCCTATTATGCAACTTTTTCAGGTTTTCCAACATGGCATGACAATACATTTGGAAAGTATAGTAGACCACTGCTTTTTCCTTATTGTACTTCTCCATCATAGCGATGGTCATGTCGTCAATCGGCTTCTGAATCCATGTTTCCTCAGCATCGATCAGCACGGTAACACCCAACTCTGCTGCCAGGCTGCATATCTTAGCTACCCTATCTTGCACGCGGTCATAAGCGGCAGTTTCTTCACTGGTTAAGGTTTCTCCATTATGGATTTTGGCGAGTAAGTCAAAAGAACCGATTCCCGTGATCTTGAAGGCCGCGAACTTCATAACGTCAGACTTGGCGGCCGTTTTGATCGTTTCGATAACTTCATTAGTCGTTGCCTCGAAGCCTGCTTCCGTTTTTTCACCTTCTACTGAGTAATCGAAAATGGCGCCTATTCCATAAGCTTCGAGCTCGTCACAGGTTTCCGAACAAGTATCAAGGGTTTCTCCTCCACAGAAAATATCGAAAATGGTAGATTTGACTATGCCCTTGACTGGCAAGCCAACACCTAAACTAAATTTTGTCAAGGAGGTGCCCAGGCCAACCATCCATGGCCATTTCATGGTAGAAAAGATGAAATGTCTCTTTTTGAGTGCCTTATCAGACTTAGCCTTGAAAGCGATTTCTATTTGATCGAAATCAACAAACTTTTTTAGATCCATAGGGTGAATTAGAGAGGCAAATATAATTAACAAACCGTAAGTCGGTTACATTTGTTATACCAAAGAAGTAAGCTAAAGTAGATGCAGATAGAAGCATTAAATGATTGGATAGAAACGTATAAAAAACCACTGGTCATCTCAGGTCCGTGCAGTGTTGAAAACGAAAAACAAATTCGCGAATCCGTAAGTCCACTGGTTGGTAAAGTGGACATTATTCGTGGCGGTATTTGGAAGCCAAGGACCCGCCCGGGATCATTTGAAGGTGTTGGCGAAAAAGGCTTACAGTGGATCAAATCGCTCAAAGAAGAAGTCCCTTTCAAATTTGCGACTGAAGTAGCTACTCCTGAACATATCGCCCTTGCGCTGAAATATGAAGTAGACATGCTTTGGATAGGTGCTCGCACCACAGTCAACCCTTTTAATGTAAGTGAGCTAGCATCAGCACTTGAGGGTGTGGACATCCCCGTTTTTGTAAAAAACCCTATTCACCCAGAACTTTCCCTTTGGAAGGGAGCCTTAGAACGTTTCTCCAAGGCAGGCATTACCAAGCTGGGTGCTATTCATCGTGGCTTTCATACGTATGAAAAAAAGAAATATAGGAATGCTCCGTTCTGGCAGATTCCAATGGAGCTGAAAAGTGAATTTCCGACCCTTCCGCTAATCTGCGATCCAAGTCATATTGGGGGTACGAGAGAGGCTATTGAGCCTCTTGCACAAAGAGCACTTGATTTAGATTATGATGGTGTAATGATTGAAGCACACTGTGATCCATCTACAGCACTTAGCGATGCACAACAGCAAGTGAGCACCTCTTCTCTATTGGAGATTATTAGCCGCCTCAACCCCAGAGATGCCAGCTTCACAGAAAAGACCTATCTGGATCAACTCGAAATCATTCGAGAGCAGATTGATCAGGCAGACAGAGAATTATTGGAGGCTATCGCAGTAAGAATGAACTTAGTCGAGAAGATTGGCGAATTCAAAAAAGAGAACAATGTGGCTATCTTTCAAATCAGTCGGTGGAAAGAAATATTCAAGTCCAGACCAAATTGGGGAAAACAATTGAATCTTGATGATGAATTTATCGTTGACCTTCTAAGATTGTTGCATCAACAGTCAGTGAAAAAGCAGACTGAGGTGTTTAACATGATAGAAGAAGAACAAAATCATCCTAATGACTAATCTAGGACTACTCGGACCAGAAAACACCTATCACGACATTGCCCGAAAACGGTTTTTGCCGAACGTCAAGCCCACGTTTTATAAAAACTTTGACGAAGTATTTTCGGCATTAAAGGAAGGAAAAATCAATCGGGCATTGATCGCTATAAAGAATAGTACTTCGGGTTTCGTGAGCAACAACCTTGAGAAGATCAAACTTGGCGGCTTTAAGGTTGTTGAGGAATTTGATTTGCCTATCCACCTTTGCTTAGGGAGCATTAACCCTAACTCTTTGCATTCTATTAGGAAGATCTATTCGCACCCCATGGCGATCAAAGAGACCCAGCGTTTTTTTAGAAAGTACAGCCATATCACTTTTATATCGAGCACGAGTACTGCTGGAGCGATTGACGAATTGAAGAACAATCGAGATCCGCATGGTGCGGTTATCTCGAGTATGGAAGCATTAGAGAATAATGCGCTTCATGTTATTTCTGAAAATATCGAGGACGAGCCCAATAATTCCACGACTTTCAGCCTGATAGAAAAATAATTCAATCGATTTACTAAACTTTTCAGTAGAAAGTTTTTGACTAGTCGAGAAGATACATATGTTTATCACGTGAATAGAACATCAGCAGCTTACTATTACTTTTTTTACTTTTTCAGCTTGAATAAGGTGAGCCGCTGCTTGTAAAGAATTTTAAAAAATTAACAATAAGCCCGGTTCACAAGAATCGGGCTTTTTTTATTGCAAAAAAATGGAAATCGTAGACATCAAAGACTGGGGAATAGGTTTATCAGAGCATGTTTTAATTGCCGGACCGTGTAGTGCGGAAAGTCCCGACCAGATTGAGAGCATAGCCAAAGGACTCAGAGGCAGTAATATTGAAATGTTCCGAGCCGGAGTTTGGAAACCCCGTACTCGGCCTGGGTCGTTTGAAGGCATTGGATCTGAGGCGCTCGGTTGGTTAGAAAAGGCCCGAGAAATTCTGAATGTCCCTTTGACGGTGGAAGTAGCCAATACGGCTCATGCAGAAGCCGCCTTAAAAGCTGGTATAGATGTACTATGGATTGGTGCAAGGACTACCGTTAATCCATTTTCAGTGCAAGAGATTTGCGAAGCGCTAAGAGGTACGGACATCCCGGTTATGGTCAAAAACCCAATTAACCCAGACCTGCAATTGTGGCTTGGTGCTATTGAGAGGCTTAACAAGGTTGGCATCAACAAGGTGGCTGCTATTCACAGAGGCTTTTCTGATCCATATGAAAAGCGATATAGAAATAAACCAGAGTGGAGTATGCCGATTCATTTGAAAAGAATGTTGCCAGGCATTTCCGTTATCTGCGACCCAAGTCATATTGCCGGAACGAGAGAAATCATTGCCTCAGTGAGTCAAAGGGCAATTAACTTTGGATTGGATGGCTTGATGATAGAAACGCACCATGACCCAGACAATGCATGGAGTGATGCCAAACAGCAGGTGACTCCGGAAACACTCCAAATCATTTATGAGAATCTAAACTTCAGAGAGACACTTGACAAACACCCTGAAGCGATCAGCGAATTAGATGAGTTCAGGCAGAAAATTGACCTAGTGGACACCCAAATCATCGAATTGTTGTCCGATAGATTCCAGATGATCAAACAAATCGGTGAGTACAAAAGAGAACATAACCTGGCCGTTTACCAACCTAACAGATGGCATGACGTTATGGAGTCAAGAATCAACTCAGGCGTAAAGAAAAACATGACCGAAAAGTTCATGAAAAGCTTTTTATTTGCGGTACATGAGGAGTCTGTAAAAATGCAGGAAGCTCAACTGAAAGAAAAGGTGTAAACCAATATGAGTCAAATCACTATCGATGATATTCAGGCAAGTCTCAAAGGGTTCTTTGACGAGAACAGCCATACCAAAATGGCAGTTTTAGTCGATGAAAAGACACGAGAATTTTGCTACCCGATCATCGAGGACTTACTCCCAGAACATATGGTGATTGAAATTACCTCTGGGGAGATCAACAAAACGCTCGATACTTGCCAAAGTATCTGGCAGGCACTTACTGATGCTGGCTTTGATAGAAAGTCATTGCTGATTAACCTTGGAGGTGGTGTCATTGGGGACATGGGTGGTTTCTGTGCAGTGACCTACAAACGAGGTATTGACTTCATTAACATCCCCACTACCCTATTGGCAGCGGTTGATGCAAACGTGGGTGGTAAACTGGGCATAGACTTTAAAGGCTTCAAAAACCACATAGGTTTCTTTAAAGATCCCAATGCCGTATTAATAGATCCCGTATTTCTTGAGACCCTCCCCGAGCAAGAACTTAGGTCTGGCTTTGCTGAAGTAATTAAACATGGGCTAATTACCGATAAGGATTACTACCAACAAGTGGCAAAAAAAGGATTGGCTCAGGACAACTGGAATGCCGTCATTTCCCATTCTGTAGAAATCAAAAACGAGGTTGTAAAGCAAGACCCTAAAGAAGGAGGTCTAAGGAAAATTCTAAACTTCGGCCACACGATCGGCCATGCGATAGAAAGCTTTTATCTCGATTCAGAAAATCATTTGTTACATGGTGAGGCTATCGCTATCGGAATGATCTGTGAAGCCTATGTTTCTAAAAAGTTATTAGGTCTTGAAGAAGTCGATCTACAGGAGATTTGTAGCACAATTCTGAACATTTACCCTGAACTTAGCATTGAGAAGAAAGACTTTACATCCATCATCAAGTTGATGTATCAGGACAAAAAGAATGTGGCCAATTTTCTCAACCATTCCCTCCTATACGAGATTGGTAGAGCGGGTTATGATGTAGCTGTTGATGAAAAAGATGTGATGGATGCCCTGTTCTTCTACTTAACCTTAAAGCGATAAATTGGAAACCATTACGCTGAAACACAGTCCGGTGATTAAAAGCTCGGAGGTTCAGCTCGAAGCTTCAAAAAGTGAGAGCAACCGTGCCCTGATTATCAATGCGCTTTCAGGTGGAGAATCTGGCTTGAAAAACCTTTCTAACGCTAGAGATACACAGACCATGCTTCGGTTATTGGCCAGTGAGGAAGATATTCTGGATGTCTTGGATGCCGGTACTACCATGCGTTTTCTTACCGCTTATTCAATTCTGGGAGACAAACCCAGAATACTCACAGGAACAGAGCGGATGCAGCAGCGTCCGATAAAGATTTTGGCCAAGGCGCTGAAACAAATTGGAGCTAAGATCAAGTTCTTGGAAAATGATGGCTTTCCTCCACTTAAGGTGCACCCGCTAGTAGAGCAAAAGAAGAACCTCATTAGCATTAAAGGAGATGTGAGCAGTCAGTATATTTCTGCTCTGCTTATGATTGCCCCTTGCCTACCGAATGGATTGACTTTAGAGTTGAAAGGTAAAGTCGGAAGTCGACCCTACATCCAGATGACATTGGATATGATGCGCCTTTTCGGAATCGATGCATCATGGACCAATAAGACCATTGAGATCAAGGCTCAACAATACGGATCATACGATTACGTAGTGGAGTCCGACTGGTCCGGTGCCAGCTACTGGTATAGTTTCGTGGCCTTGGCAGATCAGGCCAAGGTGAAGCTATTGGGACTCAGACAAAAATCCCTTCAAGGAGATATCGCGATTGTAAGAATCATGAACCAACTCGGTGTGATGAGCACTTTCGAAGAGGACGGTGTGATTCTGGAAAAGATACCCCATGGAAATTCAGTAGAAATAGATTTCTCTGACTGCCCTGACCTTGCCCAAACAGTTGCCGTAGTGTGTGGTGTAAAGAGGATTGAAAGTCGTTTTACTGGACTGGAAAGTCTACGCATAAAGGAGACTGACAGAATTAAAGCACTCAAAAGGGAATTGAAGAAGTTCTCCATCAAGTTAAAGGAGACGGAGGAAGGTGTTTGGGAAGTCAAGTCTAAGTTTGAACCTGGGCAAGACACTGTCAGCGTTCACACTTATGAAGATCACCGTATGGCAATGGCCTTTGCTCCATTATGTACTCAGCAAGAAATCATCATTGAAGATCCGAGCGTGGTGAATAAGTCCTATCCAAGCTTTTGGGATCATGTGTCTGAAGCCATTGGCGCCTAAATTGATCTAAATCAAATGTCAGCTAAATTACTTTCCATATCTTGGAATCAATTCAGCGCGCACATCGTTTAGCCTTCATTGATCTTATCCCAGCATGTCAAAAAAGAAAAAGCTTAACAATATTACAGTCGGCCAGGTATTTAAAACTATCATTTGGCCCAAACGAGGGCTCCTATTGATAGGATTAGTTCTCATTTTACTCCGAAGTGCAGCAAGTCTAGTTTTACCCGGAGCTACTCGATACCTTATCGATGATGTAGTAGTCAACAAAGACATGCAGAAACTTTGGCTGGTGATTATAGTGACGATCGCGGCCATTATTACACAAGCTGGAACGTCCTTTGCACTTACTCGACTGCTGAGTGTACAAGCCCAAAAGCTTATCGCCCAACTCCGGGTAAAAGTCCAAAAGCACATTCTCTCCTTGCCCATCAATTACTTCGACAGTACAAAATCGGGTGCTCTTGTTTCTAGGATTATGACCGATGTAGAAGGTGTTAGAAACTTGGTGGGTACAGGTCTTGTTCAACTCTTAGGAGGACTATTGACTTCTATTGGGGTCTTGTATATTCTCATTGATATGAATGCAAAGTTGACAGCATTCGTTATTGCCCCTGTGGTCATTTTTGGATTAGTGGCTATGAAAGCCTTCGCATATCTGAGACCAATCTTCAGAAAAAGAGGGCAGCTTAATGCCGAAGTCACGGGTCGTCTAACGGAAACCTTAAATGGAGTAAGAGTAATCAAGGGTTTTGGTGCAGAACTTCAAGAAATAGAAACTTTCGAAAATGGTGTTGATGAGCTTTATCAGAATGTAAAGAAGACACTGACCGCAACAGCGATTGTTACAAGCTCAGCTACTTTCTTATTAGCTGGTGTGGCTAGTACAGGAATTCTCGGTATTGGAGGGTATTACATTATTCAGGATAGTATGACTCCTGGTGAACTCGTTGCCTTCATTGCTTATCTGGCCGTTATGATTGCCCCTATTGTTCAAATGTCGAATATCGGTAGTCAAATCACTGAGGCCTTTGCTGGTTTAGATCGTACCGAAGAAATTATGAAAACATCTACGGAAGACGAGGATCCTAAACGCACGGTCGAACTCCAAGAAATCAAAGGTGATATCATATTTGACGATGTGAGCTTTGCCTACGAAGAAGATAAAGAGGTGCTCAAAAACATCAGTTTTGATGCGCCTTCAGGAAGTGTGACGGCTCTGGTTGGAACTTCAGGTTCGGGTAAGTCTACGATTGCAGGTTTGGCGGCTACATTCTTGAATCCCCGAGAAGGACAAATCACTTTGGATGGAATTGACTTGTCCACGGCTAAACTGAGAAGCTATCGGCAAAACCTAGGCGTTGTATTGCAGGACGATTTTCTCTTTGAGGGTACTATTAGGGCCAATATTCTTTTCCCTCGACCAAATGCCACTGAAGAAGAATTAAAGACTGCCGTAGAAAGCGCTTATGTCCATGAGTTCACCGATCGGTTTGAGGATGGCCTTGATACATTGATTGGAGAGCGAGGCGTAAAGTTATCCGGAGGACAACGCCAGAGAATTGCCATTGCGCGTGCAGTATTGGCAAATCCTAAGATTTTGATCCTGGATGAAGCTACTTCCAATCTCGATACTGAAAGTGAGACCTTTATACAAAAAAGTTTGTCTACACTAATGGAAGGCCGAACCACTTTTGTGATTGCCCACAGGTTGAGTACTATTCGACAGGCAGATCAGATATTGGTGATCGAAGAAGGGCAAATTGCCGAGCGTGGAACTCATGACGAATTGATCGCCAAAGAAGGTCGCTATTATCAGTTGTACACCTATCAGGCACGCATATAATCAATGAGTAAGCGCATCGACATTATTAAAAAAGAGGTCCTATCCAACAATTGGTATACCCTCAGAAAAATCACTTTCGACTATACAGCCAAAGATGGTTCCGTTCAAAGACAAGAGCGAGAGGCATATGACCGTGGAAATGGCTCAACTATACTCTTATATAATAAGGAGAAAGGCACAATGGTATTAACCCGTCAATTCAGAATGCCTACTTACCTCAACGGCAATGCAGATGGTTTTCTGATTGAAGCCTGTGCCGGTTTGTTAGAGGAAGATAACGCGGAAGACTGCATCCGAAAGGAAACGGAAGAAGAGACGGGTTACAGAATCGCCAATGTGCGAAAGGTATTCGAGAGTTATATGTCGCCTGGTTCTGTCACTGAGATTCTATACTTCTTTGTAGCGGAGTATGAAGACGACATGAAAGTCAATGACGGTGGCGGTTCCGATGAGGAAGAAGATCTCGAAGTCTTGGAACTACCATTCGACAAGGCCATTGAAATGGTGAGCACTGGCGAAATCAAGGATGCCAAAACGATCATACTCATTCAGTATGCTCAAATCAATGGGTTACTTGACGACTAAAATGTAGGTGATTTTTTACAGAAAGTCCTATTTTAGACTCATGTCAAAGTTTACGATTAGCTCCCTACTTATCCTACTATCTCTCACCTGTTTGGCCCAAGACCCAACCCGATTTGCTGAAGAGGTTGATAAGATTAAAGTGACTGAGACCAATTATCCCTCCGAAAATAGAATCGTTTTTACTGGAAGCTCTAGTATTAGGCTTTGGACAGACTTTAAAGACTACTTCTCCGATCACAATGTGATCAATACTGGGTTTGGTGGTTCAGAGACCAGTGACCTCATCCACTATAAGAAAGAATTGGTCAGCAACTTTAAACCCGAACAGGTATTCATCTACGAAGGAGATAATGATATCAACTCAGGTAAGTCCAGTTTTGAAATCTTTACTGACCTGACTGCTTTAGTAGGAGACCTGATCATAAAAGATGGAATAAAGAACATCGTTATCATTTCACCCAAGCCAAGCATTGCCAGGTGGTCCTTGAAGGCCAAGTATGAGGAGTTGAACCAAGTTCTTGAAAAAGTGTGCGCTATTTGGGACGAAATTCAATTTGTAGATGTATGGACCCCCATGCTTAATACCGATGGTTCGCTGAAAAAAGACCTGTTTATTGAAGACGGACTTCACATGAATAAGGCAGGTTACGACATATGGATAGCGCAAATTCGCCCATTTCTGATTAAACCATAATTTTTTTCAAAATTCTTTTCTGTGCAAAAAACCCTCTTTTGAGTAATTCAGAAGGGATTTTGAAGGAATTTCGCTGTCCGAATTTTTAGAGGTAGATAATTTTTTATGAATATATGTTGAATATTTCATATATGTTTTTCATCTTTAGGTACATTTAACCTAAACAGATGAAACCGATAGCAGTATACGTACTGTTCTTGGGCGGCATGATGGCTGCTTATTTCTCTCAAAAAGAGGATAAAAGGCCATCGTACTATGCCCAGCTGGAGTCGATAGAACTCGAATCTCCAGTTCAGCTCACCGGCTACTACTCATTGCCTGGTGAGCGCACCGGTTTCAATCAAGAAGCATCTAAAAAGGCCTATCACATCTATTTTGAGAACAAGTCTTCAGCACCACTGAAGGTTGCTATCCGCTACAAAGAAATCGATGGCGATTGGTCTGTAGATGGTCTAGTAAAGCTTGCCCCAGGCGAAAGAAAACTCATGGGGAAATCTGACGAAAAAACATATTTCTACCACGTTGCCACGAAGGACAAATCGCGAAAAGCGCCTTCGGACTCCTTCAAATTTCCATTAAAGGCTAAATCAGGCAAAAAATACCCCTTTAGGAAAAAAGAGATTTGGGAGTGTTACGACATGCAAGTGTGCAACGCATTTGCCGTGTTTAGGTAACGTAAGGACGGGGAGGCTGCTGGAGCCTCCCCTATGTCCATTCCATTAACTTCATCAAAACTTCTTCATCAACTGGTTAAAATAAGCTGGTGACTCTGTGAGTCGACTTCCATACCAACTGAATAGTTCACCATCTACCAACTCGATTTGGGTATTAGGCAAAGCGAGTTTCAATTCCTCAACATGCTTTTCCTTGAATGGATAAGGCTCTGAGGACAAAAGCAAGGCATCTGGATTTAGTCGCTGAAGCTCTTGAATATCTAGAGCAGGGTATCGGACTTGTTTTACAAGGTTTTCAAAGCCTATAGTGCTGATCATATTGTCAATGAAGGTATCCTTGCCAGCAGCCATATATGGATCTTTCCAGATCAGATAAATCACCGAGGGTTTAGACGGTGAAGGAGCGATTGCGGAAAACCCTTCCTGAATTTCATTTACCAAGTCTTGCGCTTCCTCCCCTTTACCAACAAGACCTCCGACAGCCTCAATCATCCCGAGTGCATCTTTCAGGTTGCCGATATCACTCATCCAAACAGGATAATCCCTGGCTAAGGCTTCAATTCCCTGCTGTTCATTCTCCTCCTTATTACCGATAATCAAATCCGGCTTAAGGGCATGAATCTTATCTAGGTGATACTTTTTGGTCCCTCCTACTATAGTTTTTTCAGATCGCCAATGTTCAGGATGAATACAGAACTTAGTAAGCCCTACCACACGATCCGCCAGACCGAGATGATATAATAACTCCGTTTGGGAAGGAACCAGAGAAACAATTCGTTGAGGTAATTCAGGGACGCTCACTTTACGTCCCATTTGATCTATTACCTCAACCATACTATTTCAGGTAGCTAAAATCATGATCGGCTGGCAACTGCACGAGAAACTCATACATCAAATCGATCACTTTATCAATGTCTTTTTCATGGGCCGTTTCAACCGTAGTATGCATATACTTTAAAGGAAGTGATATCAATGCTGAAGGCACACCTTCGTTTGAATAAGCAAAAGCATCCGTATCTGTGCCTGTAGATCTGGACGAAGCAGAACGTTGGAAGTCAATCTTTTTATCATCCGCTACACTCATCAACATTTTGAGCAGGTTATTATGCACCGCTGGGCCAACGGTCAAGACAGGACCTAAACCTGCCTTCTGATCGCCATCGAACTTCTTATCGTACATTGGTGAGTGCGTATCGTGGCATACATCTGTGACCACAGCTACATCAGGCTTGATCCGCGCTGCAATCATTTCAGCACCACGAAGTCCGATCTCCTCCTGAACCGCATTCACAACATAAAGAGCAAATGGCAATTCTACCTTGTTTTCCTTAAGTCTTCGAGCCACTTCGGCAATCATGAAACCTCCAATTCGGTTATCTAGAGCCCGTCCACACCAGTACTTATTATTCAACTTGAACAGTTCGTCTTCGAATGTGATTACGGTGCCCACGTGAATACCCATTTCTAACACCTCCTCTTTTGAAGAAGCCCCCACATCGATAAAGATGTTTTTCAGAGTAGGTGCTTTCTCATTCGCCTTGTCCCTAACATGAATGGCAGGCCAGCCAAACACGCCTTTAACCACACCCTTGTCCGTATGTAAATTCACTCGTTTTGAAGGGGCTATTTGATGATCTGATCCGCCATTGCGCACCACATAGATATAACCATCATCACCAATGTAATTGACAAACCAGCTAATCTCGTCAGCATGGGCCTCAATCACTACTTTGTAAGGTGCATCTGGATTAATGACACCTACAGCAGTCCCATACTTATCAGTGAAAAATGAGTCTGTGAAAGGCTTGATATAATCCAGCCAGATTTGTTGCCCTGAACTTTCAAATCCTGTCGGAGAGGCATTGTTCAAGTATTTTATTAGGAAGTCTTCGCTCGTCTTATTCATCTTATAATGGTATGTTACCGTGTTTCTTTTTTGGTAAAGTATCTACCTTATTCTCCAACATGCTGAATGCCCTGATCAATTTCAGTCTTGTAGTATCTGGAGTGATGACTTCATCGACATAGCCTCTTCTGGCAGCACGATACGGATTGGCAAATTTGGCCGTGTACTCGTCAACTTTCTCCTGTAGTTTGGCTTCGGGATCCTCGGCCGCGGCAATCTCTCTTTTGAAGATGATTTCTGCGGCACCCTTAGCACCCATTACAGCGATTTCGGCCATAGGCCATGCATAATTCATATCTGCCCCGATGTGCTTAGAGTTCATCACGTCATAAGCACCGCCATAAGCTTTTCTCGTAATCACAGTGATCCTTGGCACTGTGGCTTCGGCAAAGGCGTAGAGTAATTTGGCTCCATTAGTGATAATACCTCGCCATTCCTGATCCGTTCCTGGCAAGAAACCCGGTACGTCTTCTAAGACTAATAATGGAATATTGAAGCTGTCGCAAAAGCGCACAAATCTGGCACCTTTTACACTCGCATCAATGTCGAGTACACCAGCAAGTGATGCCGGCTGGTTACCTACAATACCGATAGACCTACCCCCGATCTTTGCAAAACCGACTATGATGTTCTCAGCATAATTCTTGTGCACCTCGAAGAACGAATCTTCGTCAATCAGATGCTCAATGACCTCATGCATGTCATAAGGTTGATTAGGGTTATCCGGAATGATATCGTTGAGTTTCGTTCTAATCTCACTCTCAGCATTGTACTTGTAAACTGGAGCATCTTCCTCACAGTTCTGAGGGATGTATGAGATCAGTCTCTTAATGTCGTTCAAGCATTGCACCTCATTGGCAGAAGAGAAATGCGTAACACCGCTTTTTGCGCTATGGGTACTTGCCCCACCGAGCTCTTCGGCCGTCACATCTTCCTGCGTTACGGTCTTCACTACGTTTGGACCTGTCACGAACATATAGGAAGTATTCTCCACCATAAAGATAAAGTCAGTAATCGCTGGCGAATACACCGCCCCTCCGGCACAAGGTCCCATGATTGCAGATATCTGAGGGATAACACCAGAGGCCCGAGTATTTCGATAAAAGATATCGGCATAACCTCCGAGAGAAACCACGCCTTCTTGGATTCTGGCTCCACCGGAATCGTTCAAGCCAATAATGGGTGCGCCATTCTTCATGGCCAAGTCCATTAGCTTACAAATCTTTTCTGCATGTGTTTCTGATAAGGAGCCTCCAAAAACCGTGAAATCTTGAGAATAGACGTAAATCAGACGTCCATTAACCGTTCCGTATCCTGTAACGACACCATCACCAAGGTAAACCTCCTTGTCCAAGCCAAAATCGGTAGCGCGATGCTCTACAAACTTCCCGATCTCTTCGAAAGAGCCTTCATCCATTAACAAAGTGATACGCTCTCTGGCAGTAAGCTTACCTCTCTTATGCTGTGCTTCGATTCTTTTCTCTCCTCCGCCCAACATGGCCTGTTCATGCTTAGATTCAAGCAATGCATATTTCTCTTCCTTGCTTAACAGGTGGGTCTGAGGTGCCCCGTTTTTCTGATCTCCCATAGGTACTTAATTAAGTAGCCAAAGATATATAGATAGACTCAAAAAAGAATTTTCGGCTCTAGTAATTCCACAATCGGAAGATTCATTATTTATCAATATGCCTTATATTCGGCCAACCTTTAATCAGGTCCTATTGACTATGCGCAAAGCGGTTATCGATCTTGGAACAAACACTTTTCATCTCTTCATTGTCGAGATTGACAAGGGCGAGATGAAAACCCTTTATAAGGAAAAGATTGCAGTTAAAATTGGTCAGAATGGTATAAGCAAAGGAAAGATTGCTAACGATGCCATCAAAAGAGCCATCCACACCCTGAAGATCTTCAAGACAGTGCTCGATCAATTTGAAGTGACCGATGTAAAAGGTGTCGCAACGAGTGCCATCCGTAGTGCAAAGAATGGTCAGGAGCTTGTAGAATTGATTAAGGAAGAAACCGGAATCCACATCAATGTGATTTCTGGAGAATTGGAAGCTGAGTTGATTTTCGAAGGTGTAAAAGCCGCCATGGAAATGTCTAATCAAAATCATTTGGTAATGGACATTGGCGGTGGCAGCGTGGAATTCATTATTGGTAATGATCAGGAAATACTGTGGAAAAAGAGCTTTGAAATAGGAGCACAACGCCTGCTCGATAAATTTCATAAAAGTGATCCAATGCCTGCCGAAAGTGTTGATGAAATGTTCGTTTGGCTGGCCGATGAACTTGCCGATCTCAAAACTGCGCTTGAAGTCCATAAACCAACTGGTCTCGTAGGTTGCTCCGGCACATTCGACACCCTATCAGAGATTTACCTTAATCAAATTAAAAAGGAACGCAAACTTTCAAGCACCACCTTTAAGCTACCCATCAAAGACTACCATGACATTCACAGAGATCTGCTGATCAAGGATAAGGCAGAGCGTTTGGCGATACCTGGCATGGTAAGCATGAGGGTCGACATGATCGTTGTGGCAAGTTGTCTGATCTCCTTTGTCTTGGAAGATTTGGATGTAAAGCATATTACGGCATGTACCTATGCCCTCAAAGAAGGCCTGCTCTATTCCGACAGAGCCTTAACTGAAATATCAGATAGTAAATAATTCATGGCTGTTTATTCACATAAAGAACTCTACGATTTTGCCCATGCTGTTTTTATGAAAATGGGTTGCTCCGAGGCCGATGCGACTACAGCATCTGACACCCTGCTATCAGCAGATTTAAGAGGTGTTGATTCTCATGGTGTAGCTCGGCTGAGTGGTTATGTAAGGCTCTGGGAAAAGGGAAGAATTAATACTACACCTGATATTAAAATTGTACATGAATCTCCCAGTACGGCAGTAGTGGATGGTGATGCCGGCTTAGGTTTAGTGGTAGCCCCATTTGCCATGCAAGTAGCCATTGAAAAGGCAAAAAATGCTGGAACTGGCTGGGTGGCGGTAAAAAACTCTAACCATTATGGTATTGCCGGTTATCATGCGATGAAGGCATTGGAACACGATATGATTGGTATGTCTATGACCAATGCCAGTCCTTTGGTCGCTCCTACTTTTTCAAAGGAGAGACTATTAGGCACAAATCCGATTGCTGTGGCGATTCCGGCTAAAGACGAACCACCATATGTGGGCGACTTTGCTACGACTACTGCTGCTAACGGTAAACTGGAAATCTTACAAAGAAAGGATGAGCCAGCACCAGAAGGGTGGATTCAGGATGCCGAAGGTAATGTGACCACTAGCGCCTATGGCGTGAAAGAAGGTGGGGCTTTGAGACCACTCGGAGGCGATAGGGCCAACGGAAGTCACAAGGGTTATATCCTGGGTTCTATGGTAGATATTTTCTCTGCTGTGCTTTCAGGCGCCAACTATGGGCCATGGGCTCCTCCTTTCGTGAGCTTTATGGATCCCGTCAGTGATCCTGTGGGTGAAGGTCTTGGTCATTTCTTCGGTGCCATGCGCGTAGATGCCTTTAGACCTGCTGATGAGTTTAAGTCGCATATGGATAAATGGATCCGGAGATTTAAAACCTCAGAGCCAGTAAATCAGGAAGAACCTGTGCTAATTCCTGGTGACCCTGAAAGGGCGATGGAAAACGAGCGGATGACCAATGGAATTCCATTATTGGATGCGGTGGAAAATGACCTGTGGCAGCTTGGCGATCGTTTTGGCGTAAGCCTTAAAGGGTAATCCCTCCTCTGATCACGACAGCACTGTTGTAAGGGGATTTGAGATCATCATGTAACAGATTAAGCAGTACCGTCAGGTTAATCCCTCCTCTGCCAAATACAGGTTGAAAAATACCACCCCCAATAAATAGTCCTGGCACCCATTCTCTCACTGTTCCTTGTGACCCGTCAAAGGATGGAAATTCAGTATTCAACGTTTCAAATTCTGCATGGGCGAAGAAGTTGTCATATACCCGATGTCTCAAGAAGGTTCTTCCTCCATATACACTGTTGCTCACCGTAAATCTATTACCCGATGGAATTGCGATAAACTCTCTGGAGAGGTATAGGTAAGTAGTTCCAACACCCACCGAAAAATCATCATTGAACATATAACCCGCTAATGGGGAAACGTCTATGAATGTAAAGCGATTACCAAGATTAAATGAGAAGTTACCTCCAAAGTATAATCGATCCTTGAAGCTTAGCTCTTCTGGCTCTTCTTCGAAATAGACTTGGGCATTTGATGTAGAAACAACTCCAATTATGAGTGTAAGGGCAATTAAGATTTTTTTCATATGCACTGTAAACGAAAAAGTCCTCGAAAGAGGACTATAAATCTTGATTATTTTTCTTAGTCTTCGGTGACTACAATATACAAATCTTCAGAAGGCTTCTTCATGAGATAGTTTTCTCTGGCAAACTTTTCAAGTAAGGCTTTATTAGTACTTAATTCTTCCTTGTCCTTTAACACTTGAACCTTCTTATCAATATAGAAAGCCTTCTGGGCTTTGAGCCCATTCAGTTTTTGTGTCATTTTAATCTGAGAAACTACATCATTGGAGTCCACAAGGAGCATCCATACAATAAAGAAGGTTCCGAAAAGGAAATAGTAGTTCTTGAAGAATTTTGGAATCTTGGTGAAAGGATTCATAGTATAAAAGTAATCAACTTTTCACCAAGATTCCAAAAAGGAGGATTCTAGTTATTTGGTGCTCCTCCGTCAACCCATGCAAGAATGCTTGTAATCTGAGCATCCGACAAGGCAGGAGAGCCACCTGGAGGCATTGTTCTACCAGCTACTCTATTTCTAATGGCAGCAGCTCTTGGTTGTACATCTCCAAATCCATTGATAGCAAAAGGAGCATTACCACCGTCAACATGACATCCGGAAGTTGCACATCTAGCAGTAAAGATTGGTGCTATATCATTAGCGAAAGAAGGCACAGCTTGTCCATCTTCACTTATCACCACTTGCTCAGTTCCTGAACATCCTTGGTTTGTTCGAGCAGTCACAGTATAAGTGCCAGCTGCTAAGTTAGAGAAGGTACCTGAAGCCTGAAAAGTATTGCCATCGATGCTATACTCAAAGGTTCCACTACCTCCTGTTGCAGAAGCCATAAAGCTACCATCCGATTGACCGGCCGCAGCATTGGTATTGTTTGAGATGGCAATAGAGACCGGTACAGCACATGGATCAGGTTGATCATCGCCTCCTCCGTCACTACCACAGGCAGAGATGATAAGGGCGATTGCTATTAGTGAATAAAGTACTTTAGTTTTCATAATCAATCATTTGATAGCCTATACCCTATGAAGTTGAAAAAGGCTGCGCCTGTTTAAGATTTTTTTGTGACAATCAGAATTATTTATGACCAACCAGCAAAAGCTGCCCCTTAAAAACAAAAAAAGCCCCTTCTGCGATATACAGAAGGGGCCATTTTTTATAATGTGGAGGAACTAGTAAGCGTTTCTGAAATTACTTCCTGGAAACTTAGCTACCTCACCCAATTCTTCTTCAATTCTAATCAACTGGTTGTACTTGGCCATTCTATCTGAACGCGAAGCCGAACCCGTCTTGATCTGACCTGTATTCAATGCCACTGCCAAATCTGCAATGGTGTTGTCCTCAGTTTCACCTGACCTGTGTGACATTACAGCCGCGTAGCCATTTCTATTGGCAAGGCTTACTGCTTCAATTGTCTCGGTTAAAGTACCAATCTGGTTAACCTTGATCAAGATTGAATTGGCAATACCATTGTCAATTCCTCTTTGAAGTCTGGTTACGTTGGTCACGAATAGATCGTCACCGACAAGCTGTACTTTGTCACCAATCTTGGTTGTCAAAGCTTTCCATCCTTCCCAATCATCCTCGAACATTCCATCTTCGATAGAAATGATAGGGTATCGCTCACTTAGATCGGCCAGGTAATCGGCCATCTCTACTGGAGAAAGCTTCTTGCCTGTTGAATCTTTGAAGTAGTATACCTTTTCATCTTCCAGATAAAACTCGGAAGAGGCTACATCCAGGGCATAAACTATATCTTCGCCTACCTTATAACCAGCATTTTCAACAGCCTCAGAAATGACTTGAAGTGCTTCATCATCTGAACCAAGGTTCGGTGCAAAACCACCCTCATCACCAACGTTTGTCGCTAGACCTCGGCTTGAAAGTACTTTCTTCAGGTTATGAAAAATCTCGGCACCCATTCTGATCGCTTCAGAGAAACTCTCAGCACCGACAGGCATAATCATAAATTCCTGAAAGTCGATAGAGTTATCAGCATGTGATCCACCATTGATGATATTCATCATCGGTACGGGAAGCGTGTTTGCACTTACGCCACCAACATATCTATATAAAGGAAGACCTAACTCAGCAGCAGCAGCTTTCGCAACCGCCAATGAAACACCAAGTATGGCGTTCGCTCCTAGTTTACTCTTGTTATCAGTACCATCCGCTTCAATCATGATCTTATCGATCAGGTTTTGCTCGAATACAGAAAAACCGATTAGCTCATCGGCCAGAATATCATTGACATTCTCTACTGCCTTCTTCACACCTTTACCCAGGTACTCGTTTCCGCCATCGCGTAACTCAACCGCCTCATGTGCTCCGGTAGAAGCTCCAGAAGGAACAGCAGCACGACCTAAAACTCCGTTTTCAGTGATTACATCTACTTCAACAGTAGGATTACCTCTTGAGTCCAGAATTTGTCTGGCGTGAATACTTTCTATTAAACTCATAGTTTGTTTCTCTTACGATTTGATAAGATTGATAAATTCATCGAACAAATAACGCGAATCGTGAGGACCCGGTGACGACTCTGGGTGATATTGTACGGAAAACGTTTTCTTACCTTTTACTTGAATTCCAGCACAAGTGTCATCATTTAAGTTTATATGCGTTAGCTCGACTGTATCGGACTTTTCAACATCTTCTCTGCTTACTGCAAAACCATGATTCTGTGAGGTCACTTCACTCTTGCCTGATACTAGGTTCTTCACTGGATGATTTAGTCCTCTATGGCCATTGTGCATTTTAAAGGTAGAGATACCGCATGCTAATGAGATGATCTGATGCCCAAGGCAAATCCCAAACAATGGCATATCTTCCGCCATAATTTCCTTAGCTGTTTGGATAGCATAGTCCATTGAAGATGGATCGCCAGGTCCATTGGATAAGAAGTATCCGTTAGGGTTCCAGGCTTTCATTTCTTCGAAAGAAGTTTTCGCATTGAAAACCTTCAAATAGCTACCGCGACTGGCCAAGTGCTTGAGAATACTAGTCTTTACACCAAGATCTAATACTGCAATTTTATGATCAGCATTTTCATCGCCAACAAAGTAAGGTTCTTTCGTACTTACGAATGACGAAAGCTCCAGGCCTTCCATTGAAGGTACTTCCGCTAGTCTTCTTTGTAGTTCATCATCAGACAAATCTTCCGAAGAGATAATAGCATTCATAGCACCTTTACTTCTGATATGACGAACGAGCAAGCGCGTATCCAATTCGGATACACCTACGATGTTGTTCGTCTCTAAATATTCTTGCAAAGAACCATCAGCTAAGTTTCTGCTGTAATCCTCTGAAAATGTGTTGACCACAAGTCCAGTGATCTTTGGTGCATCAGATTCATTTTCTGAATCTTCAACTCCGTAGTTTCCGATGTGAGAGGTAGTATTTATAACGATTTGACCGTAGTAAGAAGGGTCAGTATAAATCTCTTGATAACCTGTCATACCTGTATTAAAGCAGATTTCTGCTCCTACAGTCCCTATTTTTCCGATGGCAATTCCTTCAAAGCGAGATCCGTCTTCTAGTAAGAGGACTGCTTTCTTTTGGGATAAATTCAATGTGTTATGCGACATATGTTGATGGGCGTGCGACTTTTCGCATCGTGCAAAAATAAGCTCAAAAGTTTACCGAGCAAAATGGATTTTAAGAAGGGAGAATTTAGGGCTTAGAGGGGAGGGTTTGAGATGTTAGATGTTAGATGTTAGATGTTAGATGTTAGATGTTAGATGTTAGATGTTAGATGTTAGATGTTAGATGTTGAAAAACGGAAATGCTTGTTATTCGTTATTCCGGCTAGCGTGTGTTTTCTGAAGTTCTCAGGTTATTGTGACTTTCTCAGCAAATAGATTATCAAGAGGACTATCACTAGTAGTATCAACAGACTAGATAAAGAAATCATGAAGTAGGTATCATATAGGCTGAAGTCTACCGAACCAGGCACAAAGTATGTCAGTAGTAACAATACAACCGATATATAAATTAGAAGCCTCTTATTCATCCCCTTGACTCGGTTTGATTAAGTGTAGACGTGTCAACCAAAATAATGCAATTCCAATGAGAATACTATTACCAAAAAACGTCACTGTTTGAAATGTAGGCCACTCACCATAGAACCAAATATAGTAGACCAGAGAGGCGATAATAGTTGTATAACACACAGTCAGTAATGCTCTAACCCAGCTAACTATGATCCATCTACTGCCTCGATAGCGCTCAATTAAAAAGAGATAAACCCACAAGACGAAAAAGTATGGAACAGCAAAGAAAAACAGCTCGATAAAGAGAAAATAACCCAATGTAGAACCAAGAGGTTGATCTATAGAGTTGTTAATACTCTGGGTAATCAAAAACACTCCCTTAAGGACTAAGTCGATAACCATGAGCTTGAGAAATATACTATAGAGGTCTTTCAATATCTCTTCTTTAGACCTCGAAAATATGTGCTTTCAAATTAGCTCACAAAAAAAGGGATTGAACTTGCGCCCAATCCCTTTTGAAATATTTGTTAGAAAGACTATTCTGCGTCCTTCTTTTCTTCTTCTGAATCGTCAGCAGAAGCTTCTGGCTCAGTAGCCTCACCTGCTTCTGCAGCTGGTGCTTCTTCTTCCTCAGTCGCTGCTTCAGTAGTTTCTTCTACTTCTGCCTCAACTACCTCTTCTACCTCAGGAGTTGTCTCTTCTACAGTAGCCTCTTCAACTACTGCTTCTTCCACAACTGCCTCTTCAACCACAGCTTCAGTAGCAGTAGCTTCAACGGCTGTATCAGCTGCTTTCTTCTTACCACCTCTTCTTCTTGTGCTCTTCTTCTTAGGCGCTGCTTCAGTCAACAACAATTCGTTGTAGTCTACCAACTCGATGATACACATATCAGCATTATCACCTAACCTGTTGTTAGTTTTGATAATTCTGGTATATCCGCCTGGACGTGCAGCTACTTTCTCAGCGATTTCGTTGAAAAGTGTAGATACTGAATCCTTGTCTTGTAGGTAAGAGAAAACAACTCTTCTAGAATGTGTTGTATCATCTTTAGCCTTCGTGATCAATGGCTCAACATATTTTCTCAACGCTTTTGCTTTCGCAACAGTCGTGGTGATTCTTTTATGCTGAATCAAAGAAGAAGCCATGTTAGACAGCATTGCCTTTCTGTGAGGCGCTGTTCTACTTAAGTGATTAAATTTCTTCCCGTGTCTCATTTCTCTTACTCCTCTTCGAGTTTATATTTTGCCAAGTCCATTCCGAAAGTCAGGTTCTTGTCAGCAACAAGTTGCTCTAGCTCAGCCAAAGACTTCTTACCAAAGTTTCTGAATTTCATCATGTCTGAAATTTCCAATCTTACCAAGTCGCCCAAAGAACGAACATCAGCAGCTTTCAAGCAGTTGTAAGCTCTAACAGAAAGATCAAGATCGTTCAAGTTAGTTTTCAATAGCTTACGCATGTGAAGCATTTCTTCATCTACCTGCTCTGGCTCATCTAGCGCGCCAGTTTCTAGGATCATGTTCTGATCAGAGAATAGCATGAAGTGCTGGATCAAAATGTGAGCTGCACCTTTCAATGCATTCTCAGGGTGGATAGAACCATCAGTTTTGATGTCTAACACAAGCATTTCGTAGTCAGTTTTCTGCTCTACCCTTGTGTTTTCCACGCTGTACTTCACATTTTTGATTGGTGTGAAGATGGCATCAATCGGAATAAATCCGAATACTTGCTCAGAAGGTTTGTTATCTTCCGCAGGAAGGTAACCTCTACCCTTCTCGATTGTCAATTCAATCTCGAACTTGATACCATTGTCTAAGTAACAAACCACGTCTTCTGGATTCAAGATCTCAAAAGCACTAGTGAATTTTCCAATATCACCTGCTGTGAATTTGTCTTGACCTTCGATCACTACATTTATCTTGTTGTCAACGGTGTCAGAAATCTTTTTGAATCTTACTTTCTTAAGGTTCAAGATGATCTCAGATACGTCTTCAACTACACCCTCTATAGTAGAGAACTCATGCAGTACGCTAGGAATCTTAATTCCTGTGATCGCATAGCCTTCTAAAGAAGAAAGTAAAATTCTTCTTAGTGCATTACCAACTGTTACCCCGTAACCTTTTTCCAATGGTTTAAATGTGAACAGACCGTGAAAATCGTCTGCCTTCTCCATCACCACCTTCTCCGGGATTTGAAATGCTAGTATTGACATATATCTAAAATTTAAAAGGTTCTTAAATGTATTATTTAGAGTAAAGCTCGACAATAAGCTGCTCTTTGATATTCTCAGGAATATCTTCTCTAGCAGGCGTATTGATTACCGAACCAGTCATTTCTGACTTGTTCCACTCTAACCAAGGGTATTTCTGTACTGAATTAGCACCTAAGCTCTCAGTGATCAACTCAAGAGATTTTGATTTCTCTCTCACACCAACAACGTCAGTAGATTTTACCTGGTAAGAAGGGATGTTCAACACTTCACCATTGATAGTGATGTGCTTGTGAGAGACTAATTGTCTCGCAGCTCTTCTTGTAGGTGCAATGCCTAATCTGAAAACGATGTTGTCTAGTCTTGTCTCCAATAACTGAAGTAAGATCTCACCGGTAATACCCGATTTTGCTGAAGCTTTATCAAAAAGGTTTGCAAACTGTCTTTCTAACACACCATAAGTGTATTTAGCCTTTTGCTTCTCCATTAACTGGATTGCATATTCAGATTGCTTTCTTCTTCTACTCCTGCCATGTTGGCCTGGAGGATAAGCTTTCTTTTGTAATGCTTTGCTGTGACCAAAAATAGGATCATTAAATCTCCTTGCAATTTTAGCCTTTGGACCTCTATATCTTGCCATTACTAATAATTTCTAAAATTAAACTCTTCTTCTTTTTGGAGGACGACATCCATTGTGTGGTAGTGGTGTTACATCTCTAATGAGTGTTACTTCAATACCAGAGTTCTGGATAGTTCTGATAGCAGATTCTCTACCTGCACCAGGTCCTTTTACAAAGACTTCTACTTTTCTTAATCCCAATTCATATGCTTTTTGAGCACAATCCTGAGCTGCTTGTTGTGCAGCGTATGGGGTATTTTTCTTAGAGCCTTTAAAGCCCATCTTTCCTGCCGAAGCCCAAGAGATTACTTGACCTTGTTGGTTGGTCAAAGAGATGATGATGTTGTTGAAAGACGCCTTGATGTGCGCCTGTCCAAGTGCATCCACCTGTACTACTCTCTTTCTTGCTTTATCTTTTCTTTTCTCAGCCATCTTTATAATATTTTTTAGCTGTTATTATTTAGTAGCCTTTTTCTTGTTCGCAACTGTCTTTCTCTTACCTTTTCTAGTTCGAGAGTTGTTCTTAGTATGCTGACCGCGAACAGGCAAGCCTCTTCTGTGTCTCAAACCTCTGTAACAACCGATATCCATCAATCGCTTGATGTTCAATTGCACTTCAGACTTAAGCACACCTTCGATCTTGAACTCTTCACTAATGATAGTTCTGATCGCTTTCTGCTGGTCATCATCTAGTTCACCAATCTTGGTATTTACATCAATACCAGCTTTGTTCAGCACATAATTAGCTGAGCTACGACCAATACCGAAAATGTATGTTAAACCAATTTCGGATCTCTTGTGATCTGGAATATCTACTCCTGCAATCCTTGCCATAATTATCCTTGTCTTTGTTTGAATCTAGGATTCTTCTTGTTAATCACGTACAACTTTCCGTTTCTGCGGATTACCTTACAATCAGCGCTACGCTTCTTGATGGACGCCTTTACTTTCATCGTTAGTTATTTATACCTGTAAGTAATTCTACCCTTTGTTAAATCATAAGGCGACATTTCAAGCTTTACTTTGTCACCCGGTAATATTTTGATATAGAACATTCTCATTTTACCTGAGATGTGCGCCAGCACAACATGTCCATTTTCCAATTCAACACGGAAGGTCGCATTGGGCAATGCCTCAATGATAGTTCCGTCTTGCTCTATAGATCCTTGTTTCGCCATATTAAAGTTTTACTACTTCTTCTATGTATTTATGCGTTGTCAATATTTCTGTTCTATCCTTGAAGATGGCTACCGTATGCTCATAATGTGCCGATGGCTGACGATCTCTCGTTCTAATGGTCCATCCATCACTTTCCTGAACAATGTTTCTGGCTCCCAAATTGACCATCGGTTCAATGGCGATCACCAAACCTTCATTCAATTTTGGGCCCCTTCCACGTTTTCCGTAGTTCGGTACTTCCGGTCCTTCATGGAGGCTTCTGCCCAAACCATGACCTACCAGCTCTCTCACCACTGTGTATCCTCTGTCTTCCACATATTTCTGGACGGCATAGGCTACATCTCCTATTCTGTTACCAAACTTGGCCTCTTCAATACCTTTATACAACGACTCTTTCGTTGCTTTAAGAAGGGATAATGTCTCGGGGGAAATTTCTCCTACTGGGTAAGTATAAGCGGAATCGCTATGAAAACCTTTGTAGAAGACTCCACAATCTATAGAGATTATATCACCGTCTTTCAATTCGTACTCGCTAGGAAATCCATGAACGACTACTTCGTTCGTAGATATACATAGCGTTGCTGGAAATCCATTGTATCCTTTAAAGGAAGCTTTGGCTCCATGATCTGCGATAAACTCTTCAGCTATCTTGTCCAGATCTTTTGTTTTTACGCCAGCCTTTACATGCTTGGCTACTTCTCCGTGTGCTTTGCCTAATATCTGGGCACTTTCACGAATCAGTTCAATTTCTTCTTCAGTCTTATAAAAGATCATTATGCAACAGCTACACTCTGAGATCTACCTCTCATCTTGCCTGACTTCATCATCCCTTCATAATGTCTCATAAGAAGGTAGCTTTCTATCTGCTGCAAAGTATCTAATATTACACCTACCATAATGAGTAGGGACGTTCCTCCGTAGAACAACGCAAACTGATCACCAACACCCGCATTTCTAGCAAACACAGGTAATACTGCGATGATTGCTAAGAAAATAGATCCTGGTAATGTAATTCTATCCATTACATCTCCTATGAAGTCTGAAGTAGGCTTACCCGGCTTAATACCTGGGATAAAACCACCATTTCTCTTCAGATCGTCAGCCATACTCGATGGGTTCACCGTGATCGCTGTGTAGAAGAATGTAAATGCTATAATCAAAATACCGAAAACGATATTGTATTGCCATGAATATGGATTGGAGAAGATAGTTGTAACCTTTAATGCAAAGTCATTCGTATCTGCCCAAACCTGACCAATCAATGTTGGTAAAATCATAAGTGCTTGTGCAAAGATTATCGGCATTACACCAGAAGCATTCACTTTCAAAGGAATGAACTGACGTTGTCCGCCATACACTTTACCACCCACTACTTGTTTGGCGTATTGTACCGGAATTCTTCTTGTCGCCTGTACTAGTGCAACTGTAACCACCACTACGAAGAATAATACGATCAATTCAACCACTGTAAATAGGGCTCTGCTAATACCATTGGTTTCCACAAACTCGAACCAAGCAGCACCTGGCAAACTTGAGATGATACCAATCATGATCAACATAGAGATACCATTACCTATACCCTTGTCAGTAATCTTTTCACCCAACCACATGCAGAACATTGTACCTGATGTTAATAGGATCATTGAAGAGATTAAGAATAGGGTAGGGTCCACATTTGGAGAAACAGCTCCTTGCTGAATGATAGTTACTTTGATGTAACCAAAACTCTGAGCCAGTGTCACCAAAATGGTAAGTACTCTTGTAATCTGTGTAATTTTCTTACGACCAGATTCTCCCTCTTTTTGCATTTTCTGGAAGCTAGGCACTGCCACAGTCATCAACTGAATCACAATAGACGCAGAGATGTAAGGCATAATACCTAATCCAAAAAGGGAAGCCCTACTGAAAGAACCTCCTAATAATGTATTTAAAATACCAAGTATACCACCATCTGTGTCGCTCAGCGCAGCTGGGTCAACTCCTGGAAGTACAACAAAAGAACCAAGTCTGAAAATGATAAGGAACCCTAGCGTAGCTAGGATTCTATTCCTTAGTTCCTCGATGGAAAAAATGTTCTTTATGGTGGTAAAGAATTTCTTCATATTATTAAAGGTTTGTAACTGTTCCTCCTGCCTTTTCTATTGCCGCTGTAGCAGCTGCAGAAAATTTGTGGGCCGTTACTTCTACTTTAGCTTTTAATTCGCCTCTTCCTAATACTTTGATCAAGTCGTTCTTTGCTGCCAAACCGTTCTCTACCAATGTCTCATTAGTAATGGCAGAAGCACCAGTCTTCTCAGCTAAGGCTTGAAGTGTATCAAGGTTGATTGCTTTATACTCTACTCTGTTCGGGCTTGTGAAGCCAAACTTAGGTACACGTCTCTGTAAAGGCATTTGACCGCCTTCGAAACCAGACTTACGTGAATAACCTGATCTTGACTTAGCACCTTTGTGTCCTCTTGTAGAAGTACCACCTCTACCAGAACCTTGGCCACGTCCTATTCTTTTGCTACTCTTAGTAGAACCTTCTGCAGGTTTTAATGTATTCAGTCTCATCTTATGCTTCCTTTACAGATACAAGGTGATTTACTTTATTTACCATTCCAGCAATCTGAGGAGTCAATTCAACTTCAACAGATCTGTTGATTTTGCCTAGACCCAAGGCTTGAATAGTTCTCTTCTGCCTTTGAGGTCTGTCGATGGTGCTTTTTACTTGTGTGATAATAACCTTTGCCATGATCTCTTAACCGTTAAAAACTGTGTTCAATTCAACGCCTCTTTGCTGTGCAACAGCGTAAGGATCTCTCATTTGCAATAGGGCATCAAAAGTAGCCTTCACCACGTTATGTGGGTTAGAAGAACCTTTCGATTTCGCTAGTACGTTTTGAATACCTGCACTTTCAAATACTGCACGCATCGCACCACCAGCAATTACTCCTGTACCTTCAGATGCTGGCTTTACCAACACAAGACCTCCACCGAACTTACCAAGTACTTCATGTGGTACTGTCCCTTTGAATACTGGAACTTTCACTAAGTTCTTCTTAGCATCATCTATTCCTTTAGTAATCGCATCCGTTACCTCGTTGGCTTTACCCAAACCATAACCGACAACACCATTTCCGTCACCAACAACGACAATTGCAGAGAAGCTAAATCTTCTACCACCTTTTACCACTTTGGCAACTCTCTTTATTGCTACAACCTTCTCTTTCAAGTCGATTTCACTAGCCTTAATTGCTTTCATATTCTGTGTCATCTCGATTAAAATTTAAGACCGCCTTCTCTTGCTCCTTCAGCCAAAGCTTTCACTTTACCATGGTAGATGTATCCGTTTCTATCGAATACTACCTCAGTAATTCCATTCGCCACTGCCTTTTCAGCCAATTTCTTTCCAACTTCTTTAGACATCTCCACGTTGGTGTTTTCTTTTGCACCAAGCTCAGCAGATGAAGCTGCTACTAAAGTATGTCCCTTCTGATCGTCAATGATCTGGGCATATATTTTCGCATTACTCTTGAATACCGAGATTCTAGGTCTTTGCGTAGTACCAGAAATCTTTGCTCTGATACCTTGTTTGATTCTAAGTCTACTATTTCTAACAGCCATGATCTATTATTTAGCAGCAGTTTTACCAGCTTTCCTTCTAATTTGCTCACCAACAAATCTGATACCTTTTCCTTTATAAGGCTCGATCTTTCTCAGTGATCTCAATTTTGCCGCAACCTGACCGATCAATTCTTTATCAGCACTTGTAAGGGTTACGATAGGGTTTTTACCCTTTTCCATTTTAGCAGCAGCCTGAACTTCAGTAGGCACAGACATGTAGATGTTATGTGAGTAACCTAAGTTTAGCTCTAAAACGTTGTTTGCAACAGCCGCTTTATAACCTACACCTACTAGTTCTAACTCTTTAGTAAAGCCAGCACTAACACCTTCTACCATGTTATTGATAAGAGAACGATACAGACCATGAAGCGCTTTATGTCTTTTTTGCTCTGTTGGTCTCTCTACATTAACAACACCTTCGTTGATTGAAACCTTGATATCAGGATTAACCTCTTGGCTTAATTCTCCTTTTGGTCCTTTTACAGTTACTACATTTTCAGCAGAAACATCTAAAGTTACACCCTCAGGAAGATTTACCGGTTTATTACCAATTCGTGACATTCTTTCTCAGTTCTTAGTATACGTGACACAAAACTTCACCACCAATATGCTCGGTTCTTGCTTCCTTATCGGTCATAATACCTTTAGAAGTAGAAACGATAGCGATTCCAAGACCATTTAATACTCTTGGTAAATCATTCGCACCAACATACTTTCTTAGACCAGGCTTGCTAATTCTTTCGAGCTTAACGATTGCTGGTTGTTTAGTAGAGGGGTTGTACTTCAAAGCAATTTTGATGTTGCCTTGAGGACCATTCTCTTCAAACTTAAAGTTCTGGATGAACCCTTTTGAATGAAGCACCTTTGTGATTTCCTTCTTCACCTTCGAAGAGGGAACTTCGACTACTCTGTGATTCGCACTGATGGCGTTTCTTAGTCGCGTCAAATAATCTGCTATTGGATCAGTCATTTTATTTTTTTTGTGTGTTCCAGATCACTCTGGGCCACTTTGTACCTCTGGCGATATCTCCCAGAAAGCAATATTTTATAAAAGTTAAATACCTTCCGCCCGAAAGCGGGCTGCAAAGGTATTAAATTAATTCAGTTATTAAAAGAAAAGTAATTACCAACTTGCTTTGGTCACACCTGGTATTTTACCAGCTGAAGCCATCTCTCTGAAAGTAACCCTAGAGATACCGAATTTTCTCATGTATCCTTTAGGACGTCCAGTAAGTTTACATCTGTTGTGAAGTCTTACAGGAGAAGCGTTTCTAGGTAATTTATCTAAACCTATGTAATCACCTTCAGCCTTAAGTCTTGCACGCTTAGCTGCATACTTTGCTACAAGTTTTTCTCTCTTTCTTTCTCTAGCTTTTACTGCTGCTCTAGCCATTTCTAGTCGTTATTTTTTTTACCACCTGCGAAAGGCATACCGAATGCTTTCAACAATTCGTAGCTTTCTTCATCTGTATTTGCAGTCGTAACAAATGTTACATCCATTCCTGAAATCTTGTTTACCTTATCGATAGAGATCTCTGGGAAAATGATTTGCTCTTTGATACCTAAAGTGTAGTTACCTCGTCCGTCAAAGCCTTTGTCTTTAACGCCTCTGAAGTCTCTTACCCTTGGAAGTGCAATATTCAAAAGACGATCGATGAATTCATACATTCTATCGCCTCTCAATGTAACTCTTGCACCAATTGGCATTCCTTCTCTCAACTTAAAGTTTGAGATTGAATTTTTAGCAACAGTAGCAACAGCTCTCTGACCAGTAATAGTCGTAAGCTCTTCAACTCCAATGTCTACCAACTTCTTGTCTGCTACAGCCGCACCAATACCTTTATTCACTACTACTTTAGTGATCTTTGGCACTTGCATTACAGAGGTGTACTCGAACTTCTCTTTTAAAGAAGGAACGATCTCTGCATTATATTTTTCTTTTAATCTCGGACTAGCCATTCTTAATTACCTCCCCAGATTTTTTAGCGTATCTAACTAATTTACCATTGTCATCAGCCTTACGACCTACTCTTGATGCTTCACCACTTGAAGGATCTACCACCATAAGATTTGACAAATGAATAGAGGCCTCAGTTTTATCGATGCCACCATTTGGATTGCTTGCTGATGGTTTAATGTGTTTAGAAACAACATTCACACCTTCTACAATCGCTCTATATTTTGCAGGATGTACTTCTAGTACTTTGCCTGTTTTGCCTTTAGAGTTTCCAGAGATCACTTTTACGGTGTCTCCTTTTCTCACGTGAAGCTTTACTGTTGATGTAGCCATGATTTATAGTACTTCAGGAGCTAGTGAAACAATTTTCATGAATTGCTTTTCACGCAATTCTCTTGCAACTGGACCGAACATACGAGTACCTCTCGGCTCATCGTTCTGGGTCAGCAATACAGCAGCATTATCTTCGAACCTGATGTAAGAACCGTCCTTACGTCTTACTTCTTTTTTGGTTCTAACTACTACTGCTTTAGAGACAGTACCTTTTTTAAGGTTACTTGAAGAGTGAGCTGATTTTACAGAAACTACAATCATGTCTCCTACGCTAGCGTACTTTCTTTTTGTACCTCCTAGCACACGAATACAAAGCACCTCTTTGGCACCACTGTTATCCGCTACATTAAGTCTTGATTCTTGCCTGATCATAATTACTTAGCCCTTTCAATAACTTCAATTAGTCTCCAACGCTTATTCTTACTCAGCGGACGAGTCTCCATGATCTTAACAGTATCTCCGATACCACAATCATTTTTCTCGTCATGAGCGGCAAACTTGGAAGTTTTCTTAACAAACTTTCCATAAATCGGGTGCTTCTCACGTCTTTCGACAGCAACAGTAATGGTTTTATCCATTTTGTTACTCGTCACAATCCCAACTCTTTCTTTTCTAAGATTTCTAGTCTCCATGCTCATCTTATTTAGCTAATTCCTTAGCTCTTAATTCTGTTTTCAATCTTGCGATCAATTTCTTCGCCTGTCTGATCTTCATAGGATTTTCGATAGGAGAAATAGAGTGAGCAAAATTCAATTTCTGAAGGCTTTCTACCTCAGTTCCGATTTTTTCCTGTAGCTCCTCAACAGAGAGGGCTGCTATTTCCAAATTCTTCATAACTATCCTACGTAATCTCTACGAACAACAAACTTTGTTGAGATTGGAAGTTTTTGGGCCGCAAGCCTCAAAGATTCCTTCGCTAATTCAACATTTACTCCTGAAGACTCAAAAAGTATGGTTCCAGGCTTAACACATGCTACCCAATAATCAGGTGCACCTTTACCCTTACCCATCCTTACTTCAGCAGGTTTCTTAGTAACAGGCTTGTCTGGAAAAATTCTGATCCAAACTTGACCTTCTCTCTTCATCGCTCTTGTCATGGCGATACGAGCAGCTTCAATCTGGCGGCTTGTGATCCAACCTGGCTCAAGCGACTTAATACCAAATGTTCCAAAAGACAAAGTGTGACCTCTTTGTGCGATACCACGCACACGGCCCTTTTGCATCTTTCTAAACTTAGTTCTCTTCGGCTGTAACATCTTCTCTCTTGTTTAAAAAGGTGATTACTTCTTCTTATTTCTGTTAGGTCTTCTTGCTCCTCCGCCTCTTCTATCTCTGTCGCCACCCATTTGGTTGCTGGCGCCCACATTTGGAGAAAGGTCCCTTTTACCGAATACCTCACCTTTGAAGATCCATACTTTGATACCAATCTTTCCGTAAACAGTATCTGCTTCAGAAATAGCATAATCGATATCAGCTCTTAGCGTATGCAAAGGAATTCTTCCATCCTTGTACATTTCAGTACGTGCCATTTCAGCACCACCTAATCTACCAGAACATTTGATTTTGATTCCCTGAGCTCCAACTCTTACTGCAGAAGCAATTGCTTGCTTCATGGCTCTTCTATATGAAATTCTTGCTTTTAGTTGCTGAGCGATTGACTCACCAACCAACTTTGCGTCTAGTTCAGGACGTTTGATTTCGAAGATATTGATCTGAACATCTTTGCCAGTCAATTTTTTAAGCTCTTCTTTAATACGATCAACTTCCTGACCACCTTTACCAATAACAACACCTGGTCTAGCAGTGTGTACAGTGATGGTAATTCTCTTAATAGTACGCTCGATGATTACCTTAGAGATACCACCTTTTGGGATACGTGCATCGATGTACTTTCTGATCTCTTGATCTTCAACCAATTTACTTGGGAAGTCTTTACCACCGTACCAGTTGGAATCCCAACCTCTTACGACACCCAATCTGAACCCAATAGGATTTACTTTCTGTCCCATCTGTTATTTATCAGTTTCGTTATTTACTTCTTCAACTACTTCAGCGGTGACGTCAGCATCGTTCTTAGAAGCGATGACAATAGTCACATGATTAGATCTCTTTCTGATTCTATGAGCTCTACCCTGTGGAGCAGGTCTCAATCTCTTCAGCATACGGCCACCATCAACTCTGATTTCTTTGACATAAAGATCTGCATCTTCTAGTCTTTCATCTTCGTTTTTAGCTTGCCAGTTCGCAATAGCAGAAAGCAACAATTTCTCAAGTCTTGCAGCACCTTCTTTAGCTTCGAACTTTAACATGTTCAATGCTCTGTTTACCTGCTGGCCTCTGATCATATCAGCAACCATTCTCATCTTACGAGGAGAGGTAGGTACATTATTTAGTTTTGCTATTGCTTCCATTATCTTCTCTTATCTTTTTTAGCAATGTGACCTCTGAAGTTTCTAGTTGGTGCAAATTCTCCGAATTTGTGACCTACCATATTTTCAGTGACAAAGACAGGAATGAATTTGTTTCCGTTGTGTACAGCGAAGGTATGACCAACAAATTCAGGTGAGATCATCGATCTTCTGGACCATGTTTTGATCACTGATTTCTTGCCAGAGTCATTCATGGCATCGACTTTATTTTCAAGTCTGAAATCGATATAAGGTCCTTTTTTTAATGAACGTGCCATTGTTGATTATTTCTTCTTTTTACCAATTATCAATTTGTTCGAGTACTTCTGAGGAGTACGTGTCTTCTGACCTTTGGCATAAATACCATTTCTAGATCTTGGGTGACCTCCAGAAGATTTACCTTCTCCACCGCCCATTGGGTGATCGACAGGGTTCATCACAACACCTCTTACTCTTGGTCTTCTACCTAACCATCTCTTACGGCCAGCCTTACCGAGTCTCACATTCATGTGCTCAGCATTACCAACAGAACCGATAGTAGCCATACAAGTAACAAGTACGTTTCTCATTTCGCCAGAAGGCAATTTCATAGTGGCGTACTTACCTTCTCTTGCAACAAGCTGCACATAAGAACCTGCACTTCTTGCTAAAGCTGCACCTTTACCTGGCTTGAATTCCACATTGTGTACGATTGTACCCAATGGAATACTAGCTAGAGGTAAAGCATTACCCACTTCTGGTGCTACATTCTCTCCAGACACTACAGTCTGTCCAACTTGTAAACCATTAGGAGCAATGATGTATCTTTTCTCTCCATCAGCGTAGAACAATAAAGCTACTCTTGCTGATCTTGACGGATCGTACTCAACACTCTTTACCGTTGCCGGTACATCAAATTTTTCTCTTTTGAAGTCGACAATTCTCAACTTCCTTTTATGACCGCCACCCATGTAGCGCATGGTCATTTTACCGCTGTTATTTCTACCACCAGATCTTTTCAGAGGAGCTAACAACGACTTCTCAGGAGTTGCCGTAGTTACATCTGCGAAATCAGGAGCTACTCTGCCCCTTGTTCCCGGTGTCATTGGTCTTAGTTTCTTAACGCCCATTGCTCTCTAATTAAATGCCGCTGTAAAAGTCAATTACTTCACCATCAGCAACAGTTACGATGGCTTTCTTAAACGAATTCTTTCTTCCTGAAATGATTCTGGACTTAGTGTATCTAGACTTCATTTTGCCTTGATACCTCATAGTGTTCACATCTTCTACTGTAACACCATACATATCTTCTACTGCTTTCTTGATTTCGACTTTGTTAGCGTTTTCATCAACGATGAAACCGTACTTGCCGCTCTCATTAAGCTCTGATACTTTCTCCGTTACTAAAGGCTTCTTTAAAATACTCATGTCGCTTACTTTAGTAGGTTTTCAATTTTCTCAACTGAACTCTCGCTGATCAACAAGCTGTCTGCATTCAATACATCATATGTACTTAATGTGTCAGCAGTGATCACCTTAGTGTTTTGCAAGTTGCGTCCTGAGATAGCTACGTTCTTGTCTTCATTAGAAACCACAAAGAGTGTTTTCTTGTCTGCAACAGAAAGGCTATTCAAAACATTTACAAAATCCTTAGTCTTAGGAGCATCAAAAGAGAAGTCTTCCAAAACCATTAGGTTATTATCCTTGGCCTTATAAGCCAAAGCAGATTTTCTTGCTAAAGCCTTAAGTTTCTTGTTCAACTTAAAACCATAGTTTCTTGGTCTTGGACCGAATACACGACCTCCACCTCTAAAAATTGGTGACTTAATACTACCAGCTCTGGCAGTACCAGTTCCTTTTTGCTTCTTAATCTTTCTAGTAGAACCAGAGATCTCTGCTCTTTCCTTCGACTTGTGAGTACCCTGACGTTGGTTAGCCAAGTATTGCTTCACATCTAGGTAGATCGCGTGATCGTTTGGCTCGATCGCAAAGATATCATCAGAAAGGCTCACCTTTCTACCAGTATCTTCTCCGCTATTTTTTAATACTGCAATCTCCATTTTCTTATTTCTCTAGTACTACGATTGAATTCTTAGCGCCAGGTACAGACCCACTCACTACAATAAGATTCTTCTCAGGTACAACCTTCATTACTTCAAGGTTAATCACTGTTACTCGATCGTTACCCATTCTACCTGCCATGCGAGTACCTTTAAATACTCTTGCAGGATATGAAGCACCACCGATAGAACCAGGAGCTCTCAACCTATTGTGTTGACCGTGCGTAGCCTGTCCAACACCACCGAAGCCATGTCTTTTAACTACACCCTGAAATCCCTTACCTTTTGAAGTACCGATAGCATCAACAAAATCACCTTCTTTGAACACATCTCCGACAGTAATTTGGTTACCCAACTCTACCATTCCTTCAAATTCCTCACGGAAATCTCGAAACTCAACTACCTTTTGCTTTGGAGTTGTATTGGCCTTTTTGAAGTGACCTTTCAACGCATTGGGAGTATTTTTCTCCTTACGCTCTCCATAAGCTAATTGAACAGCTTGGTATCCGTCTGTTTCCTCATTTTTTACTTGCGTTATTACGCAAGGACCAGCCTCTATCACCGTGCATGCGACATTACGTCCATCGGCACTGTATACGCTAGTCATTCCGACTTTTTTTCCGATAATTCCAGACATCTTTCAATTCATTTAAAGCACCATAAACAGAGTGCTCCCGCGAAACGGACTGCAAAGATAGGGATTTAATATTTTGTAGCAAACAGTGCTCATTAATTTTGAGCAATAATTTACAGCTATCTCTTCAGTCCTTCTCTCGACTTGTTTTAAGCATAAAAAAGAGGCCATTCTTTACAGAACAGCCTCTTTTGAGTTATTTAAAAAGGTACTTAAACCTTGATCTCTACATCAACACCTGAAGGTAATTCAAGCTTCATCAAAGCATCAACAGTCTTAGCACTTGAAGAGTAGATATCTACTAATCTTTTGTATGTGCAAAGCTGGAATTGCTCACGAGCTTTTTTGTTCACGTGTGGAGATTTCAATACTGTAAATTTCTCTTTTACTGTTGGTAATGGAATAGGACCACTCACTACAGCTCCAGTAGTTTTTACTGCTCTCACAATTTTCTCTGATGACTTATCCACCAAGTTGTGATCGTATGACTTTAATTTAATTCTAATCTTCTGTGTCATTATAGTAAAATTTACAGCTTATTCTCCTTTTGCTTTTTTGATAACCTCTTCGGCAATTCCGTTCGGTACTGCTTCGTAATGAGAGAATGTCAAAGAAGCGGTAGCTCTACCAGAAGACATTGTTCTCAAATCAGTTACATAACCGAAAAGTTCTGAAAGTGGCACGTCTGCTTTTACAACAGTAGAAGTACCTTTTGTATCCATACCTTTCATGATACCTCTTCTTCTGTTCAAGTCACCAGTAATACTACCAGTGTACTCGTCAGGAGTTACCACATCAACGGCCATAATTGGCTCCATCAATTTAGGGTTGGCTTTTCTAGCAGCTTCTTTGAAACCTAATCTAGCAGCCATTTCGAAAGATAGTGAATCCGAATCCACATCGTGGAAAGATCCGTGATACAACTTCACCTTCATTCTCTCTAGAGGATATCCCGCTAGTGGACCATTATCCATGGCAGAAGCAAAACCTTTTTCAATTGCTGGAATGAATTCTCTTGGAATCACACCACCAGTAATTGCGTTTTCAAATTGCAATCCATCCTTATCGTGATCTGCGTCTTGAGGGCCTAGTTCGAATACGATATCCGCAAACTTACCCTTACCACCAGACTGCTTCTTATAAACCTCTTTGTGATCAACCAATGAGTTGATAGATTCTTTATAAGCCACCTGAGGTGCTCCTTGATTCACTTCTACTTTGAATTCTCTCTTCAAACGATCCATGATAATGTCAAGGTGAAGCTCACCCATTCCTCTAAGGATAGTTTGTCCAGTTTCTTCGTCAGTATTTACTCTTAGGGTAGGATCTTCTTCCACTAGTTTAGCGATTGCCATACCTAGTTTATCAACATCCGCCTGAGTTTTAGGCTCAATCGCGTATCCAATTACCGGATCAGGGAAGTCCATTGATTCAAAAACAACTTTGTGCTTCTCATCACATAGGGTATCTCCTGTTTTGATATCCTTAAATCCTACCACTGCAGCAATATCACCAGCATGAAGACTATCAATAGCATTCTGCTTGTTTGCGTGCATCTGGAAGATTCTAGAGATACGCTCTTTCTTATTTGTTCTTGTATTGTATACGTAAGAACCAGAATCAAGCATACCTGAGTAAGATCTTACAAAGCACAGACGACCTACAAATGGGTCAGTAGCAATCTTAAATGCAAGCGCTGCGAATGGATCGTCTGGAGAAGGCTTTCTAGAAGTTTCTTCTTCAGTATCTGGATTAGTTCCGATAATGCTTTCTCTATCCATTGGTGAAGGAAGCAATTCCATCACGTAGTCAAGAAGCGTTTGAACACCTTTATTTTTGAATGCAGAACCACACATCATTGGAACGAAATCCAAGTTGATAGTAGCTTGTCTCAATGCTGCTAGAATCTCGTCTTTAGTAATTGAATCAGGATCTTCGAAGAATTTCTCCAATAATGAATCGTCATATTCAGCGATTGCCTCTAAAAGACCTTCTCTGTATTCCGCAACTTCATCGACCATATCCGCAGGAATTTCGATTTCTTCGAAAGTCATTCCTTGGTCAGCTTCGTTCCAAACGATCGCTTTGTTCTCTACCAAGTCAACCACTCCTCTGAATCCTTCTTCTGCACCGATAGGTAATTGCAAAGGCACTGCTTTAGTACCAAGCATTTCTTTCACCTGACCACAAACCATAAGGAAGTCAGCACCTGCACGGTCCATTTTGTTGACAAAACCGATACGAGCTACTTTGTAGTTATCCGCAAGTCTCCAGTTAGTTTCAGACTGTGGTTCAACACCGTCTACAGCTGAAAACAAGAACACCAAACCATCCAATACTCTCAATGATCTGTTCACCTCTACTGTGAAGTCAACGTGACCGGGAGTGTCAATGATGTTGATGTGATACTCATTGTCTTTGTAAGGCCAGAAAACAGTAGTAGCAGCTGAAGTAATTGTAATACCTCTTTCCTGCTCCTGCTCCATCCAGTCCATTGTAGCAGCACCATCGTGCACTTCACCAATTTTGTGAGATACACCGGTGTAATATAGTATACGCTCGGTGGTAGTAGTTTTACCAGCATCGATATGCGCAGCAATACCGATGTTCCGAGTCAATTTTAAATCTCTTGCCATTTTAGTTTAGGAATTAAAATCTAAAGTGTGAAAATGCTTTGTTTGCGTCTGCCATTCTGTGTGTATCGTCTTTCTTCTTCACAGCAGCACCCTCACCCTTAGAACCGGCAATAATTTCTCCAGCTAGTTTTTCAGTCATGGTTTTCTCACCACGCTTACGCGCGAACATGATCATCCATTTGATGCCAAGTGATGTCTTACGACCTGGTCTTACCTCGATAGGCACTTGAAAAGTAGCACCACCTACTCTTCTACTCTTCACTTCGACTGACGGCATGATATTACTCAATGCTTTCTTCCAAGTTTCAAGACCATTCTCACCAGTACGCTCTTCTACTAGCTCAACTGCTTTGTAGAACGTATTGTAGGCAATACTCTTCTTTCCATCGATCATTAGATAGTTCACAAACTTTGTCACCAAAGTATCGTGGAACTTAGGATCGGGAAGAATATATCTCTTCTTTGGTTTAGCTTTTCTCATTACTTATATAATTGTCTATTTTTTGTCTTTTGGACGCTTAGCGCCATATTTTGATCTTCTTTGAAGACGACCACTTACTCCTGCAGTGTCAAGTGCACCACGAATGATGTGATATCTTACACCTGGAAGGTCTTTTACTCTACCTCCTCTGATCAATACAATTGAGTGCTCCTGAAGGTTGTGACCTTCTCCAGGGATATATGCGTTCACCTCTTTACCATTGGTCAACCTTACCCTTGCCACTTTTCTCATAGCCGAGTTAGGTTTTTTAGGTGTAGTCGTATATACCCTTGTACAAACACCCCTTCTTTGTGGGCAGCTATCTAATGCTGGAGATTTTGACTTTGAAGTCAATTTCTTTCTGCCCTTACGTACTAGTTGGTTTATAGTAGGCATTTACAATTTTTTAGATTTATTAATTCCTAGTTAAATTTTCGGACTGCAAAGGTAGTAAAAGAAGTTTCCGAAACAAACACCCTATCTCAAATAAAATGTCTCTGATTTCTAGCTTCTTAAAACCAGACTTTCTTAGTCCTGAACATAAAAAAGGGCTGCCGAAGCAACCCTTCTAATTCGTAATATTTATTCTTAGTTAAGCCTCGCCTACTGTGCCTCCAAAATTCATTGGGAATTTCGGTGGTTCTTCGCTTTGCTTAATTGGACCAAAGTGATTTTCGAACTTGTCGATATTATCCTTTAGTGCCAATAGCAATCGCTTGGCGTGCTCAGGCGTAATTACAATTCTCGATTTTACTTTTGCCTTAGGAACCCCAGGCATCATTTTGATAAAATCGATCACAAACTCACTGTTCGAATGAGCAATCATTGCCAGGTTCACATATTGTCCTTCCGCAATTTCTTCCGAAAGTTCAATATTCAATTGGTTCTGATTTGCTTGCTCGTTCTGATCAGCCATTTGCTTATAGTTCTACGCTTTCTTCTTCTGATTGTGCCTGATAAGCTTCTCTTGCAGCAACTAGCTTATCATATTCAGCTTGGTTACCTACGATCAGATCATCATACTCTCTCATACCTGTACCTGCTGGAATCAAGTGACCAACGATCACATTTTCCTTCAAGCCATTCAATGTATCAGCTTTACCTCTGATAGAAGCTTCACTCAATACCTTAGTGGTCTCTTGGAAAGATGCAGCAGAGATAAAGCTCTCAGTACCCAACGATGCTTGAGTAATTCCTTGAAGTTTCGGCTTAGAAACTGCAGGTTGTGCATCTCTAACTTCTACTAACTTCATGTCTTTTCTTCTCAAGCTTGAGTTCTCGTCTCTCAACTCTCTTGGAGATACAATCTGACCTGGCTTCAAGTTCTCAGACTCGCCTGCTTCAGTCACCACTTTCATATCAAGCATAGCATCGTTCTCTTCTCTGAAGAAGAACTTATCTACCACCTGACCTGGAAGGAATTGCGTATCACCAGCATCCATGATCTCAACTTTCTGCATCATCTGTTTCACAATCGCTTCGATGTGCTTGTCGTTGATTTTTACACCCTGTAGTCGGTATACTTCCTGAATCTCGTTCACTAGGTATTCCTGAACTGCAGTTGGACCTTGAATATTCAAGATGTCATTCGGAGTAGTTGCTCCGTCAGACAACTGGTATCCAGCTCTTACAAAGTCATTGTCTTGTACCAAGATGTGCTTAGACAATGGCACCATGTATTTCTTCTTCACACCGTCTTTAGATTCGATGAAGATCTCACGGTTACCTCTCTTGATACCTCCGTAAGTCACTACACCATCAATTTCTGACACTACAGCCGGATTCGATGGGTTACGTGCCTCAAACAATTCAGTTACTCTAGGAAGACCACCCGTGATATCCCTTGATTTACCCATTGTTCTTGGAATCTTAGCCAATGGCTGTCCAATTTTTACTTTGTCACCAGCATCTACTGCTAAGTGAGCTCCCACTGGAATGTTATAAGCCTTAGACTCAGACTTCGCGTTTACAACTACCGCTGGGTTCTTCGCCTTATCTTTTGTATCCGTAATTACTTTCTCTCTGTGACCTGTTTGCTCATCAAACTCTTCTTTGTAAGTCACGCCTTCTTCGATCGCATCAAACTCGATGGTACCGTCAAATTCTGAAAGGATTACCGCGTTATACGGATCCCACTTACAAAGTTGATCATCCTTCTCTACCTTCTGACCTTCCTTCACTTCAAGGATGGCACCGTAAGGTACGTGGTTAGAGATAAGTACTTTTTTCGTTTTAGGATCAATGATCTGGATTTCACCAGTTCTACCCATTACGATATTTATCTTATTGCCATCATTGTCAGTAGTAGGCAATGATCTCAATTCTTCAAATGCAATTACACCAGCAAACTTCGCTTTCACTGTAGCATCTACCGCAATGTTTGAAGCAGTACCCCCTACGTGGAAGGTTCTTAGTGTAAGCTGAGTACCAGGTTCACCGATTGACTGAGCCGCAATTACACCGACAGCCTCGCCTTTTTGTACCATCTTATTAGTAGATAGGTTTCTACCATAACATTTAGCACAAACGCCTCTCTTAGTCTCACAAGTCAATACTGATCTGATTTCAACCTCATCGATCGCAGTTTCATCAATTTGATCTGCAATCTTCTCAGTGATTTCTTCACCAGAAGCAATGATCAGCTCCTCAGTGATTGGATCGTATATATCGTGAACAGATACTCTACCAAGAATTCTCTCAGATAATGGTTCAACTACTTCCTCGTTGTCTTTCAACGCTGAAACAGTCAATCCTCTTAGTGTACCACAATCCTCCTCGTTGATCACACAATCTTGTGCAACATCAACAAGACGTCTTGTTAAGTAACCTGCATCAGCAGTTTTCAAAGCTGTATCGGCAAGACCTTTACGAGCACCGTGTGTAGAGATAAAGTACTCCAATACATCCAAACCTTCTTTAAAGTTTGAAAGAATCGGGTTCTCAATGATCGCTCCCACAGAACCTGCAAGGTTTTTCTGCGGCTTAGCCATCAATCCTCTCATACCACCCAGCTGACGAATCTGCTCTCTAGAACCACGAGCCCCTGAGTGCATCATCATAAAGATAGAGTTGAAGCCTTGGTTGTCTTCTTCCATCTCCTGCATCAATCCGTTGGTCAATCGTGTATTTACACGTGTCCAAATATCAATTACCTGATTGTATCGCTCATTATCGGTAATAAGTCCCATCAAGTAGTTTTGCCATACAGCATCCACTTCTTCTTTAGCACTTTGTACTAGGCTATCTTTTACATCTGGAATGTGAATATCATTCAATCCCATTGACAGACCACCTTTATAAGCCATTTGGAAACCAAGCTCTTTAATATCATCCAAGAACTTAGCTGTCTTTGCGATACCGCAAATCGTAACTACATTCTGGATAATTTTCTGAAGCTTCTTCTTCGTCAATAGCTCATTTACGTAGCCTACTTCTTCTGGAACACTCTCATTGAAGAGTACTCGACCTGCAACAGTTTCGATCACTTTCTCAACCAACTCATCGTTTTCACGAACTGTGGTTTTCACATGAATGTAAGCGTGCTTAGAAAGGACGCCTTCGTTCATCGCGATCAATACTTCTTCTGCAGAGTAGAAACGCATGCCTTCACCTGCTACTTTATGATCGTCAGTAGATCTTCTACCTTTAGTCACATAGTAAAGTCCCAATACCATGTCTTGAGATGGTACAGTTACAGGAGCACCGTTAGCAGGGTTCAAAATGTTGTGAGAAGAAAGCATCAACATACTTGCTTCCATTACCGCATCTTGTCCTAGTGGTACGTGAACAGCCATTTGGTCACCATCAAAGTCAGCGTTAAATGCTGTACATACTAATGGATGCAATTGGATCGCCTTACCTTCAATTAGTTTTGGCTGGAAAGCCTGAATACCTAACCTGTGAAGTGTAGGAGCTCTGTTCAATAGTACTGGGTGCCCTTTCAATACGTTTTCAAGGATATCCCAAACCACTGGATCTTTTCTGTCAACAATTTTCTTCGCTGACTTCACTGTTTTTACAATACCTCTTTCAATCAGCTTTCTGATAATGAATGGTTTGAAAAGCTCAGCAGCCATATTCTTAGGCAAACCACATTCGTGTAGTTTCAATTCAGGTCCTACCACGATCACCGAACGACCAGAGTAGTCAACCCTTTTACCTAAAAGATTCTGACGGAATCGACCTTGCTTACCTTTAAGCATATCACTCAAAGACTTCAATGCACGGTTTCCATCCGAACGTACTGCGTTAACTTTTCTTGAGTTATCAAATAGTGAGTCAACAGCCTCTTGAAGCATACGTTTCTCATTTCTAAGAATTACTTCAGGAGCTTTAATATCGATCAGTCTCTTCAAACGGTTGTTTCTAATGATCACACGTCTGTAAAGATCATTCAAATCTGATGTAGCGAATCTACCACCATCAAGCGGTACCAATGGTCTCAATTCTGGTGGAATAACTGGCACCATCTTGATCACCATCCACTCAGGACGATTTTCGATTCTAGTTTTTGCATCACGGAATGCTTCGACTACTCTCAAACGCTTCAAGGCTTCTGCCTTTCTCTGCTGAGAAGTATCTGTAGCTGCTTGGTGACGTAAAGCGTATGACATGCTATCCAAGTCAAGTCTCGCCAATAACATTTCGAGTGCTTCTGCACCCATTTTGGCGATGAACTTTTCTGGATCATCATCATCAAGCATTTGATTCTCGCGTGGGAGTTTGTCAAGAATATCCAGATACTCGTCTTCCGTTAAGAAGTCCATGTAGCTGATTCCTTCCTCTTCCTTGATACCTGGTTGGATTACAGCGTATCTCTCATAGTAGATGATCTGATCCAATTTCTTAGTCGGTAGACCAAGAAGGTATCCTATTTTATTAGGAAGTGACTTAAAGTACCAAATGTGTGCAACAGGAACCACCAATTCGATGTGTCCCATTCTCTCTCTTCTAACCTTTTTCTCGGTTACTTCAACACCACATCTGTCACAGATGATACCTTTATATCTAATTCTTTTATACTTCCCACAATGACATTCCCAGTCCTTAACAGGTCCGAATATTCTTTCACAGAATAAACCACCCATTTCAGGCTTATAGGTTCTATAGTTGATGGTTTCCGGTTGCGTTACCTCTCCATGAGAAGACTCAAGGATAGATTCCGGAGAAGCCAAGCTAATAGTGACTTTGTTAAAGTCGTTGTTAAGTTTTCTATTCTTTTTAAATGCCATAGCTTTTTTTGATTCTTAATTGTGGCCTAAACCAAACTCAAATTTTGTAATTAGTCTAAAGTGATTTCTAGTGCGAGACCTCTAAGCTCGTGAACCAATACATTGAATGATTCAGGAATATTTGGCTTAGGAATAGAATCTCCCTTAACAATCGCTTCGTAAGCTTTCGCTCTACCGATTACATCATCTGATTTTACTGTCAGGATTTCCTGAAGAACGTGTGATGCACCGAATGCCTCAAGTGCCCATACTTCCATCTCTCCAAATCGCTGACCACCGAATTGTGCTTTACCACCTAAAGGCTGCTGAGTAATCAATGAGTAAGGTCCAATAGACCTTGCGTGCATCTTATCATCAACCAAGTGACCTAGTTTCAACATGTAAGCAATACCCACGGTTACTGGCTGGTCAAATCGCTGACCTGAGAGACCATCATTTAGGTATTCACGTCCTGCACTTGGTAGACCCGCTTCCGCCAATTCGGCTTCCACTTCTTCCATGCTCGCTCCATCAAAGATTGGAGTAGCATATTTTCTACCCAGCTTCAAACCAGCCCATGCCAACACCGTCTCATAAATCTGACCGATGTTCATCCTTGAAGGTACACCCAGTGGATTCAATACAATATCCATCGGAGTTCCATCGTCAAGGAATGGCATATCCTCTTCTCTTACAATTCTTGCAACAACACCTTTGTTACCGTGACGACCCGCCATCTTATCACCTACTTTAAGCTTGCGCTTCTTAGCAACATAGACTTTGGCCAATTGCACGATACCTGTTGGCAACTCATCACCTACTTCGATAGTGAAACGCTGACGTTTAAACTCGCCAGTAATGTCATTACGCTTTAGGTTGTAGTTTTTAACCATCTTAACGATCAGGTCGTTGGTCTTTTTATCTTCTGTCCAACCATCAAGGTTAAGGTCAGAGATCAAGTTCACTTCTTCCTGAACACTATAGTTACTCTCATCTCTATAGATATTCTTTTCAGGGAAAAGATTCTGAGAGATGTTATTCTTATTGAATTTCACACCTTTAGAGATAATCTCATCTCCAAATTTGTGTGTCACTCCATTACATACCTTGCCTTCAAGCAACTGAGTCATCTTATCAATGATCTGAGCTCTTACGGCAAGCAAGTCCTTGCTGTATTGTGCCTTAAGCACTTCTACCTCTTTCTTAGACTTAGCACGTAAGTCTTTGTCCTTCTTAGGACGAGAGAACAACTTCGTATCGATCACAACTCCTCTTAATGAAGGAGAAGCTTTCAATGAAGCATCCTTAACATCACCTGCTTTATCACCGAAGATCGCTCTCAAGAGTTTCTCTTCAGGCGTTGGATCAGTCTCACCTTTAGGAGTAATCTTACCAATAAGGATATCTCCTTCTTTGATTTCTGCTCCTACTCTAATGATACCATTTTCGTCAAGATTCTTAACAGCTTCCTCACTCACGTTCGGAATCTCAGAAGTCAATTCTTCCTGACCACGTTTTGTATCTCTTACTTCAAGTTCATACTCGTCAATGTGAATTGAAGTATAAACATCGTCTCTAACAACTCTTTCAGAAATTACGATCGCATCCTCAAAGTTGTAACCTTGCCAAGGCATGTAAGCCACTCTTAGGTTTTTACCCAAGGCTAACTCACCTTTCTCAGTTGAGTATCCTTCGCATAAAACCTGACCTTTTTCTACCTTCTGACCTTTAAGTACAATAGACTTAAGGTTAACAGTAGTGTCTTGGTTAGTTCTTCTAAACTTAATTAGATCGTAAGTCTTGTATTCAGTATCAAAGTTGACCAATTGGTCATCTTTAGATTGATCGTATTTGATAACGATTTTGGTAGCATCAACAAAGTCAACAACACCTGACTCTTCTGCAATGATCAATGTTCTTGAATCACGAGCTGCTCTTGCTTCCAAACCAGTACCTACGATTGGAGCCTCAGGCTTCAATAACGGCACAGCCTGACGCTGCATGTTCGATCCCATCAAAGCACGGTTTGCATCATCATGCTCCAAGAATGGAATCAATGAAGCCGCAACCGAAACAATCTGGTTAGGCGCAACATCCATGTAGCTAAGCTCTTTTGGCTCTACCACCGGGAAGTCTCCTTCGTATCTTGCTTTTACTTTATCATTGAGGAAAGTGCCCGCATCTTTTAGAGGTGCATTTGCCTGAGCAATGTTGTGCGTATCTTCCTCTTCAGCAGTCAGGTAAATCACATCTTCAGACATGTTTACTTTACCACTTTCTACTTTTCTATAGGGTGTCTCAATGAATCCCATGCTGTTTACTTTAGCATGAACACATAGAGATGAAATCAAACCAATGTTTGGACCTTCTGGTGTCTCAATAGTACAAAGACGACCGTAGTGAGTATAGTGAACGTCACGTACCTCAAAACCGGCTCTTTCTCTAGAAAGTCCACCAGGCCCCAAAGCTGACATTCTTCTTTTGTGTGTAATCTCTGCTAACGGATTTGTTTGATCCATGAACTGAGATAACTGGTTGGTTCCAAAGAAAGAGTTAATCACTGAAGACAAGGTTCTCGCGTTGATCAGATCAACAGGTTTGAAATCCTCGTTATCACGAACATTCATTCTTTCTTTAATGGTTCTGGCCATACGAGCCAAACCAACACCAAACTGAGCATAAAGCTGCTCACCCACTGTTCTTACCCTTCTGTTAGAAAGGTGATCGATATCATCCACAATTGCTTTAGAGTTGATCAAGCCGATCAAGTACTTCACAATAGAAATAATATCCTGAGTAGTAAGAACTAATTTCTCAGAATCGATATCAAGATCTAATTTCTTGTTAATTCTGTATCGCCCTACTTCACCAAGGTTATATCGCTTATCAGAGAAGAATAGTGACTGAATAATGTCACGTGCTGTTTGCTCATCTGGAGCATCAGTATTTCTCAACTGACGATAGATTTGCTCAACAGCTTCTTTTTCTGAGTTAGAATTATCTTTTGAAAGCGTGTTATAGATAATGGTGTAATCAGCAATGTTGATGTCCTCTCTGTGAAGAATTACAGAATCAACATCTGCTTCGATAATCATTTCTACGTGCTCTTCAGCAAGTACTGAATCTCTTTCTAATAACACTTCATTTCTATGGATTGATACTACTTCTCCAGTATCCTCATCCACGAAATCTTCAACCCATGTTCTCAGTACCCTTGCAGCTAGCTTACGACCAATAGCCTTTTTCAAAGCGGTCTTCTTAGCTGAGATCTCTTCAGATAAACCGAAAAGATCTAAAATGTCTTTATCAGTTCCATAACCGATTGCTCTTAGAAGCGTGGTTACCGGGAACTTCTTCTTTCTATCGATGTAAGCGTACATTACGCTGTTTACATCGGTAGCAAACTCAATCCAAGATCCTTTGAAAGGAATAATTCTCGCAGAATATAATGGAGTTCCGTTGGTGTGCTTGCTCTGCGCAAAGAATACACCAGGAGATCTGTGTAATTGAGATACAATAACTCTTTCGGCACCATTTACGACAAAAGAACCCTTCTCTGTCATGTAAGGAATATTCCCTAGAAATACTTCCTGCTCAATAGTTTCGAAATCTTCGTTATCCTCATCATTACAAGTCAAGCGAAGTTTAGCCTTCAAAGGCACAGAATAGGTTAGTCCTCTATCGATGCATTCTGCAACGTCATATTTTGGAGGATCAACCAAATAATCCACGAATTCAAGAACGAAATTCTCTCTTGAATCGGAAATAGGAAAGTTCTCAGAGAAAACCTTGAACAAACCATCCTGTGTTCTTTTATCTGCGGGTGTTTCCAATTGGAAAAAGTCTTCGAAAGACTTTACCTGCACATCAAGGAAATCAGGATAATCTAAGATTGATTTAATCGAAGAGAAGTTTATTCTTTCTGATTGATTTGCTAGAATAGCCAAGGCCTTATATTTTTTGTTATTGAATAATTCTTGATTGCATCTTTAGAGATGCAGAAAAAGGGATTGCTCCCTAAATTGATACAAACAGGAAAAGACCCGTGATCCCGATAGCTATCGGGACCAGGGCCTATTCCAAAGCCATTTTAAAAATGGCTAATCAAATTACTTAAGCTCTACTTCAGCACCAGCTTCTTCAAGCTGCTTTTTAAGTGCTTCAGCTTCGTCTTTAGCTACACCTTCTTTGATTGCTTTAGGAGCGCTATCTACGATTTCTTTCGCATCTTTTAGTCCAAGACCAGTAAGTTCTTTCACTAGTTTCACAACTGCTAGTTTAGAACCACCAGCTGAAGTAAGTACTACGTCAAACTCAGATTTCTCTTCAGCACCACCTTCGTCTCCGCCACCAGCAGCAGGACCAGCAACAGCAACAGCTGCAGCTGCAGGTTCGATACCGTACTCATCTTTAAGGATGTCAGCAAGTTCGTTAACTTCTTTTACAGTTAAGTTCACTAACTGTTCTGCAAATTCTTTCAAGTCTGCCATTATATTATTTGTTATAAAGTGTTTTAAATCTTGTTAATTATTAGTTTTCACGCTCAGACAAAGTCTTGAGAATACCAGCCAATTTGCCGCCAGAACCCTTAAGTCCTGAGATAACATTTTTAGCAGGTGATTGAAGTATAGTAATTACTTCGCCAATTAGCTCAGCCTTAGACTTAAGCTTACTTAGCATATCGAGATTCTCGTTTCCAATAAAAAGATCTGTATCGATGGAAGCGCCTTTTAATATTGGAGATTCTCCGCCTGATTTTTTTCTAAATTCCTTGATCAATTTTGCAGGAGCATTTGAGTCCTCACCTGAGAACATAACGCCTGTAAAACCTCTCAATACACTGTCGTCAAAAGGCACATAGTCAGTATCTAACTGCTCTAATGCTTTTTGCACCATAGTGTTCTTAATTACTCTGTACTCGATTCCTCGCTCGAAGCACAATCTTCTCAAATCGTTGGTCTGAGCAACCGACATTCCGGATGCGTCAGTGATATAAAAGTTATCGTTAGCCGAAAACTTCTCTACCAACTCTTCAATTAAAGCTGCTTTTTCTACTCTATTCATGATTATAGTCCGGAAATTGAGTTCTTATCTATTTTCACTCCTGGGCTCTGTGTTGTAGAGATGTTGATACTTTTAAAGTAAGTACCCTTTGCAGAAGCTGGCTTTAACTTAGAAAGCATTTGGATCACCTCTTGTGCATTTTCAGCAATCTTCTCCTGAGAGAAAGACGACTTACCAATACTTGTATGAATGATACCCGCTTTATCTACTTTAAAATCAATCTTACCGCCTTTTACATCATTTACAGCTTTCGCCACATCAAGTGTAACAGTTCCTGCTTTTGGGTTTGGCATAAGACCTCTTGGTCCTAAGACTCTACCCAAACGACCAACTTTGGCCATTACAGTAGGCATAGTGATGATCACATCAATGTCCGTCCAACCACCTTCTATCTTAGAAATGTAATCGTCCAAACCTACGTGATCTGCACCTGCATCTTTAGCTTCTTGCTCCTTATCAGGAGTACAAAGCACAAGCACCGTTACCTCTTTACCTGTACCATGGGGAAGTGCAACTACACCTCTTACCATTTGGTCAGCTTTACGAGGATCCACTCCCAAACGCACATCGATATCTACAGAAGCGTCATAAGAAGCACCGTTAATTTCCTTAACAATGCCAGCCGCCTCAGATAGAGGATACTGTTTGGTTGGATCATATTTACTAAAAGCTAATTTTTGCTTTTTTGTCAACTTTGCCATTTGTACAAATCTTTAGTTATTCCAAGGTGCTTTACCACTCACCCTTAACCCCATGCTTCTTGCTGTACCAGCTACCATTTTCATAGCAGACTCGATAGTAAAAGCATTCAAATCCGGCATTTTAACCTCTGCGATCTCTTTTACCTGATCCCAGGTTACGCTACCCACTTTAACTCGGTTAGATTCAGGTGAACCCTTCTTCTGTTTAGAAGCTTCTAGCAACATTACTGGTGCCGGAGGTGTTTTGATTACAAATTCAAAAGACTTATCACTGAAGATCGTCACAAGTACAGGTAATACCTGACCCATTTTATCTTGAGTACGTCCGTTGAATTGCTTACAAAACTCCATGATATTAAGTCCTTTCGAACCTAATGCCGGACCTACCGGTGGAGAAGGGTTGGCTTGGCCACCCCTGACTTGCAACTTCAGATAACCAGCTATTTCTTTAGCCATATTAATCTTGTTTTTCTACTTGCATGTAACTTAATTCAACAGGTGTATTTCGGCCGAAGATCTTAACCATAACATTAAGTTTTCTTCGTTCCTCAAATACCTCCTCTATAGTTCCTGTAAACCCACTGAAAGGACCGTCCATTACTTTTACGGTCTCTCCGACTATGTAAGGAGAATCTAGTTGTTCGTCAAAATCATCAATCTCTTCAACCTTACCTAAGATACGGTCTACTTCGCCTTGACGTAATGGGACTGGCGGTGTGGAAGCTTGGCCAGCCTTTTGACCTAAGAACCCTATGATTCCAGGAATATTTTTGATCATGTGAACGACTTCACCATTGGCAAGATTAGCTTGTACCATGATGTACCCAGGAAACATATTACGATCACGAGATTTCTTCTTTCCATTACGGATCTCGTAAACTTTTTCCGAAGGAATCATTACCTGAGGAATCTCTTCCGTGAATTGCTCACGGTCAATCTCATTCTCAAGATATTCTTTCGCTTTTCTTTCCTGGCCTGATACGGCCCTAACCATATACCACTTTAGTTCTGACATCGTTCGATCGTTTCTTATAGCTTGTAAAACCAGTCCATTATTTCATCGAACCCTAAATCAATCACACCAATGAAAAGTGCGAATATTAAAGAGGCTACTAATACTAACACAGAACTACTCTGAAGATCAGAATACTTAGGCCAGCTTACTTTATGCCTCATCTCGTCATAAGAAGCGGTAATAAAGGACTTTAATTTACTCATCGGTTTTACTTCTTTTTTTTGCACGGGTGGTAAGATTCGAACTCACGACCTTTGGTTTTGGAGACCACTGCTCTACCAACTGAGCTACACCCGTATTCAACTCCATCCAGACTTCGGACAAAACTCCTTGATTATCAAGGGGTTAAAACGCTATTTTGAAGGATAAAAAATTCTTTAAAAAAGCGCCTCAAATGCCACAGAAGCCCGAAACGGGCTGCAAATGTAGAAAATTATTTATAACGAAACAAACGCGCTTCCGAAAAATCGAAAACGCGTTTGTATTAAAAATCTATAAAGACTTAGTGTCTTAGTCTAGGATCTCAGTTACCTGACCAGCACCTACTGTTCTACCACCTTCTCTGATTGCAAAACGTAGTCCAGGCTCAAGTGCTACTTTGTTAATCAAGTTAACTTCGATAGTCACGTTATCACCAGGCATAACCATTTCGATATCAGCTGGAAGCATGATCTCACCAGTTACGTCAGTCGTTCTTAAGTAGAACTGAGGACGGTACTTGTTAAAGAATGGAGTGTGACGTCCACCTTCTTCTTTTGAAAGCACATAAACTTCAGCTTTGAAGTGAGCATGTGGATTCACAGAACCAGGCTTACAAATGATCATTCCTCTTTTGATATCAGTTTTCTCGATACCTCTAAGCAATAGACCTACGTTGTCACCAGCTTCACCTCTATCCAAAATCTTACGGAACATCTCAACACCAGTGATAGTAGACTTCATGTCTTCTGCACCCATACCGATGATGTCAACAGGATCTCCAGAGTTGATTACACCTCTTTCGATTCTACCAGTAGCCACAGTACCACGACCAGTGATCGAGAATACGTCCTCTACAGGCATCAAGAAATCTTTGTCAGTCAGACGCTCAGGAAGAGGAATGTACTCATCCACAGCAGTCATCAATTCTTTGATTTTGTCAACCCACTTACCTTCGTTGTTCAACCCACCTAGAGCAGAACCTTGGATAACTGGAATATCGTCACCAGGGAATTCGTAGAAAGAAAGCAATTCTCTCACTTCCATTTCAACTAGCTCAAGAAGTTCTTCATCATCAACAAGGTCAACCTTGTTCATGAAAACAACAAGAGCAGGAACACCTACCTGACGTGCCAAAAGGATATGCTCTCTAGTTTGAGGCATTGGTCCATCTGTAGCAGCAACTACAAGAATAGCGCCATCCATTTGAGCAGCACCCGTAACCATGTTTTTCACATAATCCGCGTGACCCGGACAGTCAACGTGAGCGTAGTGTCTGTTGTCAGTTTGGTATTCAACGTGAGAAGTGTTAATAGTAATACCTCTCTCTTTTTCCTCAGGAGCGTTGTCGATCGCAGAGAAATCTTTTACTTCAGCAAGCCCATCATTTGCCAGTACTGTAGTAATTGCAGCAGTTAATGTGGTCTTACCGTGGTCAACGTGACCGATAGTACCAATATTAACGTGCGGCTTGGAACGGTCAAAGGTTTCTTTAGCCATGATTAATTTTAGTTAATATTAATGTTATAATTTATTCTTAAGCCATGAACCGTACTTCGGTTCAACGTATTAATTTCTTTTTAGAGCCAATGACGAGATTTGAACTCGTGACCTCTTCCTTACCAAGGAAGCACTCTACCCCTGAGCTACATCGGCTTTTAAGTTAACAATCCAAAAGCCCTTAATTCAAGTGACTACTTGTAGTGCTGAACTTTTTATTTGTAACTCAAATTCAGAGCGGGTGACCAGGTTCGAACCGGCGACCTACAGCTTGGAAGGCTGTCGCTCTACCAACTGAGCTACACCCGCTTGTCAACTGCAATTAAGACTCTCACTCATTAGTGAGCATCTCAATTAAAATTGAAAAATGTGGGGGGAGCAGGATTCGAACCTGCGAAGTCATAAGACAACGGATTTACAGTCCGTCCCAGTTGGCCGCTTTGGTATCCCCCCTTGATTATCAGAACGTTAAAGAGCGCACAAAAAACCCTCTCTGCGAAAGGGACTGCAAAATTAGACCCTTTTTTATTTTATTCAAATAATTGCAATAAAAAGATGAAGCTTTTTCGCGAAGCGCGAAAATAGCCTCCACAACGCCTGTATTGCCCTTTTCAAAGAATCATCTCCTTTTCTGAGCTTGCGCAAAAGTAGCTTCAATTTGACATCAAACCATTCAAAATAGTTCTATATATTTGCGTGATTTCAAGCGAGGTATTTATGATGAGTTCTTCGGGTGAAGTCAATAGCATAAAACCTACTGAATGTATCAGACCAAAACCTCTGCTGGAGCGCCTGTTTCAATAACATTTGAAGGCGACCAGTTGATGTATAACAACCAGCTTTTCGATTGGTCATTAAACCAAAAGAGCAATAACTCTTTTTTAATCTTAAAGGACCATAAAAGTTTCCGTGCTGAAATACTAAGCATTGACACGAGCTCAAAAACTGCAACCATCAAAATTGAGAAGTCGATTTTCGAAATCGAATTAAAAGATAAGATGGATATGCTCCTAGAGAAGATGGGGATTTCGAACCTGGACAGTACACAAGTAAATGACATGAAGGCTCCAATGCCTGGTTTAATCCTTGACGTACTAGTCACACCTGGGCAAGAAGTTAAGAAGGGCGATCAGCTTTTGATATTGGAGGCTATGAAAATGGAAAACGTCCTCAAGGCTCCAGGAGATGGTACCGTAAGCTCAATTGAAATCACCAAAGGTGATAGTGTAGAAAAAGGCCAAGTCCTTATAAAATTTTAGAAAGTAGAAATGGGTTACAAGAGAGTATTGTTAAAGCTGAGTGGAGAAGCCCTAATGGGAGAGCAGAATTATGGTATTGACTCAGCTCGATTAGAGCAGTATGCGTTGGACATTAAAAAGATACATGACTCCGGGGTAGAAATTGCCATTGTTATCGGAGGTGGAAATATATATAGAGGTGTTCAAGCTGAAGCTTCAGGCATAGATAGAGTTCAGGGTGACTATATGGGAATGCTGGCAACCGTGATCAATGCCATGGCCATTCAAAGCACACTCGAAAAGCACGGCATGTACACCCGTCTCATGTCCGGCATCAAAATGGAAGCAGTTTGCGAACCATTCATCAGAAGGAGAGCCGTACGTCACTTAGAGAAAGGGAGAATTGTCATTTTTGGTGCTGGTATTGGTAACCCCTACTTCACCACGGATTCAACAGCCAGCTTAAGAGCTATAGAAGTTGAAGCAGACGTAGTACTTAAAGGTACTCGAGTGGATGGAGTTTATTCTGCCGACCCTGAAAAGGATCCCAACGCTGAAAGGTTCGAAAAGCTCAGCTTTGAGGAAGTGATCCGCAAGGGATATAATATTATGGATATGACGGCATTCACCTTATGCCAAGAAAATAATGTGCCGATCATTGTGTTTGATATGAACAGAATTGGCAACTTAGAAAAACTCGTTAATGGAAACGAGTCAGTTGGTACACTTATAAGCTAACCCCAATGGAAGAGATTGAGATTTACTTAGAGACAGCTAAAGAAATGATGGACAAGGCCATTGCAAGATGCAAAACAGAATTGGCCAAAATTCGTGCAGGCAAGGCAATGCCAAGCATGCTAGATGGTTTAATGGTTGAGTACTACGGTACACCTACTCCCATTAACCAAGTAGCAGCACTAACTACCCCAGACGCTCGAACCATCTTCATCAAACCGTGGGAGAAGTCTACGATCCAAGAAATTGAAAAGACCATTATTAATAGCGGACTTGGCTTTAACCCTCAAAATGATGGCGAAAACATTATCATCAGCGTGCCTCAACTTACCGAAGAAAGAAGAGTTCAATTGGTAAAGCAATCAAAAGCAGTAACAGAAGACGCTAAGGTAAGTGTTAGAAATGCACGCAAAGAAGCCAATGATGAGTTAAAGAAACTTTTGAAAGAGGGTGTTTCTGAAGATGCCGTCAAAGGAGCTGAAGCAGACGTACAAACGCTAACCGATCAGCATGTCAAAACCCTTGACGGTCTACTTGAGACCAAAGAGAAGGACATCATGACGGTTTAAAACCTTCAGCGTCTTAAGAAAAGGAGTAATCGATAAGTCGATTGCTCCTTTTTTATTCCCCTAATCGAACGGTTGACTACAACATTACACCGTTTCACCTCGAAAGGCTTTCCTAAAGAAAATTGTCCTCGTAACATTATCTTCCGAAATGTACTCCCTATATATATTCATGTTTTGTATAAATAATGAGTAAGTCTATTTCTATTTTTTATACATTTAAAGAATAAATAACGAAAGTATGAAAGGAACGAACCTTGGTGAATTTGAAGAAATCGTGCTACTCACCATTGCCGCACTCATCGATGAAGCCTACAGCGTGGCCATTTGTGATGAAATTGAGCGTGTTACGGATCGGAAAGTAAAGCTTAGCGTAGTCCATGCTGTACTCAATCGCTTGGACAAAAAAGGCTTTGTGAAATCACACTTAGGCGATCCAACCAATGCCCGTGGAGGGAGAAGGAAACGCTTCTTTACTGTCACACATGCCGGAAAAGTGGCACTCACTAAAGTAAAGGAACAAAGAGATCAATTCTGGAGTGTGATACCAGAATTCAACCTGAAATTCATATGAAAAACAATAGTGTTCACCCACCCAAATGGGCCAACCGGTTTTTGGAATGGTACTGCAAACCAGAACTATTCGAAGACCTACAGGGTGATCTATATGAATACTTTGAAAGAAATATAGAAACTAAGGGCAGACGGAGAGCACGCCTGAATTACACTTTAGATGTGATCAAGTTCTTCAAGCCCTATACCGTCAAAAAACTCGAAATATTAGGTCAACTAACACAATTCATCATGTTTAAAAACTATTTCAAAACATCTATTAGAAGTATCGGTAGAAACAAACTCTTTTCGGCCATTAATGTCCTGGGGTTAGCGATCAGTATGTCAGTATGCCTGTTAATGATCACCATGTTCTCGGAGGTTAAGAACTATGATCGTTTTCATGCCGATTATGACAGGATTCACAGGGTAACCAATGCTCAGAAATATTTAGAAAATGAACCTAACCTGTTCGCCTCTACCTCCGTTCTTGCTGGCAGAAGGCTTAAGGCTGAGGTACCAGGTATAGAAGCAGCCACAATTATTACCAGAAGTTTCCGTGCCGATGCTAAAGTGGGAGACAACACCTTCCCTTTTAATGCTCCCTGGGTAGATAATGACTTCTTCAAGGTCTTCTCTTTTAACCTCTTAAGGGGGGATGCTAACGAAGCACTTGCCGAACCATATTCAGTAGTTCTAACAGATGAGACTGCTGAGAAATTCTTCCCTGATCAAGATCCGATGGATCAGACCATTCTCATGAATGATCAGAACTACCGTGTCACAGGCGTGGTAGAAAAACCGCCTTTCAATTCACACTTCAAGTTTTCTGCATTGATTTCTTATACCACATATGAACAAGAAGAACGTAAAAGAGAAGAGAACGACTGGTGGTTAAATTGGCATAACATGTGGTCTAACTATGCTTATTTCAAGCTAGACGAAAACACAAGCATAGACCAAGTTCAGGCCCGCCTTACTTCGATTGCAGATGATGAGACATCTCCTCAAGATCAGACGAAAATAATTCTGGGAACCCAACCCTTAACCAATATCATGTCGGGTCCAGATATGAGTAATCAAATAGGAGAAAGCATTGGCAATCAAGCCCTATGGATCTTAGGTGTATTAGCCTTTGTGGTCATTTTATCTGCGGCCTTCAACTACACAAACCTATCAATAGCCCGATCGTTGAGAAGAGCAAAAGAAGTTGGTGTTAGGAAAGTTGTTGGTGCGACTAAAAAACAGGTCTTCACTCAATTTACCATCGAGGCTTGCATCATTTCTGTTTGTTCCCTGATCATTGCCTATCTGTTATTCTTTGTGCTCAAGCCTCTCTTCTTGAATCTTAGCCCCGAGATGCAAAGGAGCTTAAAGCTCGAACATGAGCCCATCATGCTTGTGTATTTCTTGTTGTTTGCCATTGGCGTAGGCATATCCGCAGGCTTTATTCCTTCTTTGTTCCTATCGAAGTTAAGAGCCATTCAAGTGCTCAAAGACGCTTCCAGCACTCGGCTATTCTCAAAGATCAATCTAAGGAAGGTGCTCATTGTGGTACAGTTTACGCTGTCCTTGGCATTTATCATTTCGGCAAGTATTGCCAATCGACAATTCAAATACGCATTGAATTTCGACTTAGGGTTTGATACTGAGAACGTATTGAATGTCAGTTTAGCGGGTAACGATCCTTATTTGACAAAAGCCATTTTTGAGCAAATTCCAGAGATCACAGACATCTCCCTATCATCTCATGTACTCAGTACCGGAAGCAGATATGCGAATAGAGCTAAGAGTGAGGATGGTCTTGATTCAGCCACCGTTTATCTATCGCAAATAGACCATAAATACATCCCTTTAATGGGTCATCAACTTTTGGCTGGAACCAATTTTGTCAAAAAGGATAAGGTTGAAAAAGAGGAAACGGTTATTGTCAATGAAACCATCTTGAACAAGTTTAAACTTGGAACACCTGAAGAAGCGATCGGCAAAGTATTGAAGTTCGGTCCAGAGTCATCATTGATCGTTCAGGGTGTTGTGAAGAACTTTCACTATGCCACTTTGGACTCAGAAATTGAATGCTTCGCTTTCAGGCATCAACCTCAGAATGCCGAAATACTCAATTTGAAAATCATGAGTGATAATATTTTGAACACCAGACAAAAAATTGAGGCAGCATGGCTTGAATTTGATGATGTCCATGAGTTCAGAGGATCCTTCTATGATGAACGTATTGAAGCGGCATATTCTGAATTTGAGGTAATGTTTACCATTGTAGGGTTTCTGGCCTTTATCACCATCACCATTTCCGCACTTGGTTTATTGGGAATGGGAGTTTACACGGCTGAAACACGACTCAAGGAAATCAGTATTCGAAAGGTGCTCGGTGCCTCAGAAGGCAGCCTGATCACTTTACTATCCAGAGGTTTTATGTGGCTTTTACTAATCGCTTCACTGATCGCTATACCGAGTACTTATTATTTATTCGACAGCGTCTTGCTTTCGGATCAGGCACACAGAGCAGATATAGGTGCCTTAGAACTACTACTAGGGGTAATCGTCATATTCGTGATCGGCTTTATGACCATAGGCAGTCAGACATGGAAGGCAGCCAAGTCAAATCCCGCACAAACTTTAAGGACTGAATAACCCATTTTCAAAAGGCGTGTACCACTACAAGTGATACACGCCCTTTGCTTTCAATCCCATTCAGTACACAATTCTCCCAGTTCAGTCAGGTTTTCAGGCACATAATATCGTCAAATACGAATTTAATCATTAATATTATCGTCAAATACGAATTATATAATCATGAAAGGAACAAACTTAGGGGAATTTCAAGAGCTTGTTTTGCTTACCATTGGGACGCTGTATCCCGAGGCCTATGGTGTCGGCATCAAAGATGAAATCCGAGAAAAGACTGGAAGAAAAGTCACGCTAAGTACAGTACATGCCGCACTTAACCGACTTGAAAAAAAGGGCTTGGTTCAAAGTAGTTTTGGCGAAGCCACAAAAATCCGCGGGGGCAAACGAAAGAAGTATTTTACCATAACAGCGTATGGCATAAAGGCGCTGGAAGAAACACGTGAACAACGTGAACAATTGTGGAATGCCATTCCAAAGCAGGTTTTTCAAATAAACTGGTCTTTGTGAATTCAGCGAAGGAAAACCATAGTCCTCCACGCCTATCCAAGCGCTTCCTGAAATGGTATTGCAAGCCAGAGTTGTATGAAGACATCTCTGGTGATATCGAAGAAGACTTTAACCACAGAATCATGTCTCATGGGGCGAGGTCGGCCCGGGTGCATTACACGCTGGATGTGATTCGATTCTTTAGACCCTTTGCGGTTCGAAAATTATTTAAAACTCAAATCAACAATCGTATGTTCAGCATTAACTCAAAGATCGCCCTAAGAAATTTGGGCAAACACAAACTCTACTCTTTTATCAACATCAGTGGGCTGGCACTCGGTATTGCCGCATGCCTGATTATCGCTCACTATGTGTCCTTTCAGCTAAGCTTCGATACAAGCTTTGCCAACTCAGATAGGCTATATCGAGTTCATATAAAACGTTACCAAAGTGGGGTAGATCAAGGTACCGACTCCAATGTAGGTTACGGTCTCGGGCCGGCCATTCAAGAAGCGGCACCAGAGATTGAAAAAGCTTCTTTAATCCATTTTTACTATGACGGAGCGATTGTTAGTAAGGCAGTAGATTCAATTGCCTCCACTCCTTTTCAAGAAAAAGACCTCATCTTTGTTGAGCCATCCTTTATTGACATGTTCTCTTTGGAATTCATTGCTGGTGATCCAAAAACAGCATTGGACAATCCGAACTCTGTAATCATTACAGAATCCATCATGAGGAAATACTTTGGAGAAACGACTTCCTTACCCTTGGGAGAAACACTTAACATTATAGGCAACTGGGGTGAAGCCGGTGGGTTCTCGATTTCTGGAGTCATCAAGGATTTTCCTGATAACTCTCATCTTGAAATAGACATGTTACTCCCCATGAGTAATGTATTAAAAGATGGTCAATACCAATCAGAAGAGTCGGCTTGGGGATGGAGCAACTTTGAACTCTACGTTCAGCTACTCCCACAAATAACAGAGTATGCGGTAGAGGATAAGATTGCCGGATTGATGAAGAAGTATGTGGGAGAAGAAATGGAGCAGAACAGCGAAGATAGAGTTCTGAGTATTCAATCTATCGAAGACCTCCACTTAAATTCCGAGCGAACAGGAGAAGAAGATGCCATGAATTCGGTTTACTTTCTCATTTTGATTGGCGCCTTTATCCTCGTCATTGCGTGGATCAATTTCATTAATTTATCTACAGCAAAATCTGCTGAAAGAAGTCGTGAGGTAGGTGTAAAAAAGGCAATGGGCGCTATCAAAAAACAGATCATTTATCAGTTTTTGACAGAGTCCTTTTGGCTCAATTTATTCGCAACCCTCTTGGGTGTAGTTGTAGCCTATCTATTACTTCCAAAACTAGGTGCTATCATTGGTGAGTCCTTTAGTCTTGACCTTAGCAATAAGGTTACGCTCATCATCATAGGAGGTATGATCTTTATCGGACCTTTACTCGCAGGTATTTACCCCGCTTTTGTAATGTCAGCTTTTAAAACAACTGATTCATTGAAGGGCATTAAAAATGTCAGCAAAAGCAAGATTCCTCTACGAAAAGTGCTGGTGGTATTTCAATTTGTAATATCTACTTTGATGATCGCAGGTACCTATGTAGTGTCCGAACAACTCAAGTTTATGAGAAATCAATCTACTGGTTTTGAAATGGAGAAAATGTTGGTCGTCAAGGGACCCAGAACCAGCGTCAAATTTGATAGCTTCCAGAAGTTTAGAAATGATACCAAAGCACTGGCTTTGGTAGAAAGTTTCGCTACTTCGAGAAGCATACCTGGCGCTGGATATAATTGGGGTACTGAAATGTATAAATTCGGATCACCAAAGTCTAGCCGAAATACAGTGAGTGTCACCTGGGTGGACCCTGATTTTATACCCACTTATGAATTAGAGATGCTGGCTGGAAGAGATTTTTCAGATCCAATAACCGATGCAGAAGACCTTAACGTTGCCAATGGAGCAATTATCAACGAGGCCACACTAAGGGTTTATGACCTTGGCACGCCTGAGGAAGCAGTTGGCCAAAAGCTTGTGATTAGTGGTACTACCATACCTATAAGAGGCGTGTCCAAAGATCATAATTGGCGATCATTGCATAGTGAGATTACTCCCAGTATATTTCTCTTCTCCCCTGCCTCTAAGGATTACTTCTCTATAAAGTTAAACATGACTAACCCGGAAGAAGCGATCAGTTCGATTAGTGATTTCTATGCAGACAACTTTCCTGGTAACCCAATAGAGTACTACTTCCTGGATGACTTTTTTAATGAACAGTACAATGAGGATCGCCAGTTCGGCCAAATTTTCAATAGTTTCGCCATCTTCGCTATCGTAGCGGCATGCTTGGGACTATTCGGACTAACTGCTTTCAGCATGTTGCAAAAATCTAAGGAGATTGGAATCAGAAAGGTGCTTGGTGCTAAAATGGGAAACATCACCTACTTATTCTCGAAAAACTATCTACTTCTCATCTTAATTGCCAATGGCTTGGCCATACCAATCTCCTATTTCGGTATGGAATACTGGCTTCAAGATTTTGCCTACTCCATAGCGATTAGTCCAAAGCTATTCATCGTTCCGGTTGTACTGCTAATGCTAATTGCGCTGGTGACTATTACCTTCCAGACACTGAAAGTAGCTACTTCTAACCCAGTGAAGAGCCTCCGGGCAGAATAGCATACTATTCTCATTGATAAAAAGGTCCGCTTAATTGAGTGGACCTTTTTATTTATATTTCAAAAAGCTGTAACACATTCCAGTTTCTTGAATCATAGGTTTAAACCTATTCATATGAACCCTTTTATCACTGAGTACACTACCGACCAAGACGACCAACTCTTAATTGAGAAGTCCATTGCCGGTAACAGGCAGGCACTGGAAGATCTGGTCAAAAAACATCAACCTTACATCTACAACATTGCATGGAAAATGGTGCAAATGCCGGCAGACGCTCAGGACATCACGCAGGAGGTTCTGGTGAAAGTGGTTACAAATTTATCGCAGTTCCAGGGTAAATCTTCATTCCGAACGTGGTTGTATCGCATTGTCGTTAATCACTTCTTACAAATGAAAAAGTCGACCAGAGAGACCTTGGTTGGAGAAAGTTTTCCAGCCTTTTCTGAGCGATTAGATAGTATCCCTGACCAGATGTTAACCGATATTGAAATAAAGGAAAAGGAAATAGAAATTCGTGAAATGAACTTGGCCTGTATGTCTGGCATGCTGCTTTGCCTTACAAGAGACCAACGACTGGTTTATATTTTGGGAGAACTATTTGGAGCAGATCATTCTATTGGGGCAGAAATTCTTGAGATCAGCAAAGGCAATTTTAGAATTAGACTTTCCAGAGCCAGAAAAGACCTCTGGCATTTTATGAATAATCACTGTGGACTGGTAAACAAAGCCAACCCATGCCGCTGCCATAAGAAGGTAACGTATGCCTTTGACAAAGGACCTCTCAGTAGCAAAGACTTGCTCTTTAACAAAAAAGATTATCGAAGCTTCCAGCAACATATTGCACAAGATGCCGATGATGCCTGGCAAATTGTAGAAGACAAGGCACGCGAATTACACGCCAATTTCCCGTACAATCCAATGCACAACAAAAAAGAGTTCTTCGACCAGTTAATCAACAACGATCGGGTAGTAGCACTCTTTAATCTGAACTAAGTTGTAACACATGGTAAGGCGCCTCATCTAAAGAGAAAAAGAACTATGAGGAATCTATTAGCCATTTTAATTATGTCAGTGATAACAGTTGGAACTCCTGCTCTTGCCCAGAAAGAAAAAAGGGTACAGAAGTTTGAGGTTTCAAAAGTAATTCCGTTTCCAGCCGAAAAAGTTTGGGCCATTGTAGGAGAAGATTATGGTGCGATCGCATACTCTCACCCCAAGATCATTGAGTCTGAATACATCAATGGAAGTCTGAAAGCAGGTGAAGGTGCTGAGCGTGTTTGCTATTTCAATGAAAAGCATACACAGTACTTGGAAGAAAAAATGATCGATTATTCTCCTGAAACAATGTCATTCACAAACACTGTCTCGCAGGCGGGAAGGTTTCCGGTGAACCCTGACTATACAAAAGCGGTTTACGATGTGGATGACCTTGGAAATGGTACCAGCATGTTAACCTTTACCATGCAGTATAGAACCAAACCTGCCTTCATGGGTGGTTTCGCAAAGGGTAGTTTCAAGAAGCTTATTAATGATTACTTCATTGCCATTGAGCATCATCTGAGCACTGGCGAGAAGGTAACAAAGACAAACTTCAAACAAATCAAGAAACAGATTAAAAGTAGAGAAAGGAGCGCTAGCTCAAAATAACACTTTGTTAAATTCCTGATTCAAAAGGCCTTTCAGACATTCTGAAGGCCTTTTTTTCTTGTTGATGTAACATATTTCTACACATTTAGTCTTCATTTAAGAATCAAATGTATAGATTAGGTCTTCATTTAAGGAACTAATTATGAAAGGAACGTACTTAGGAGAGTTTCAAGAAATAGTACTACTGACCATTTTGGTACTCGCAGAGAATGCATACGGCATTACAATTCAGGATGAAATCGGAAAGCGTACTGGCCGAGAGGTCAGCCGCGGAGCCTTACATACTGCTCTTACCAGATTGGACGAAAAAGGATTTATCTCTTCAGAATACGGAGGTGCTACAGCAGAGCGCGGTGGGCGAAGAAAGCGGTATTATCAGGTCACTAATCTGGGTAAAAATGCACTAGAAGAAGCAAAGTCCTTGAGAGACGATCTATGGAGTGCAGTACCTAAAGTCTCACTTCAAAGGACATAGCGTTGAAGAATTTCTCACATCCTCCTAAATTCTGGACAAGGCTATTCAAATGGCTTTGCAATGATTCATTCTACGAAGAGCTGCAAGGTGATCTGGAGGAACGCTATGTGATCAATTTAGAAGCTAAAGGACTTCAAACAGCCAAGTCCATTTATCGCAAGGAGGTCATCAAAATGATTAGACCTTCGGTACTCAAAAAAACTAGAACTAGAACTCGTTTAAACAACATCGCCATGTTTAGAAATTATAGCATTGTGGCTTTTCGAAGTCTGATACGTAATCGCCTATTTTCTACAATTAACATTTTTGGTTTGGGCATCAGTATGGCAGTAGCCCTGCTCACTATTGCTTTTGCAACAGAAATCAATGGATATGATAGCTTTCATGAAAACAAGGACAGAATTTATCGTATTACCAATGCTCAGGTCAGTCAAGAAGGTGAGATATATCGTTACGCCAGCACATCGCTTTTAATCGGGGAACGAGCCAGAACAGAAATCTCAGGTATAGAGCAAACCGTTTCCATATATAAAGGATTTGGCGGAGACCTTAGATATGACAATAACGCCTACTATACGAATGGCCTGTTTGTCAGTGAGGAATTCCTGGATGTCTTCACCTTCCCTGTCTTGCACGGCAACCCAGAAACGGCATTGGATGAACCCTTCTCAGTAGTACTGACTGAGGAAATGGCAATTAGGGTTTTCGGAAGAACGGACGTTTTGGGAGAAGTTTTACGAAAGTCAGAACAGCAATATACAGTTACGGGAATTCTTAAAGACCTTCCTAAGAACTCTCATATCAAGTTCGAGGCTATTGCATCTATGAGCTCTATGAAATCAATGGAGCGTTACAAGGAAGGCTATTTTGATAGCTGGCATAACATGTGGAGTGGTTACGCCTACATTTTACTTCCGGAGAATCACAACCTAGATGCACTCGATGCGCAATTGAAAACTATTCAGGAGGAAGAAAACGCTAAAAATACTGGTGAACAAGAAGAGTTACGTCTAGAATTAGAGGGCTTAATGGACATATTTCCGGGTGATGGTAAGTACAATCAATTGGGCACTGTAATGCCCAAAGAGAAAGTCAATCGGATGATTATTCTAACGATCATAGTTATGTTCTGTGCCTGTTTCAATTATGCAAACCTGACCATAGCCCGCTCGTTGAAAAGGGCCAAAGAAATTGGTGTCAGAAAGGTTGTTGGAGCAAACAAAAGTCAAATTTTCTTCCAATTTGTTAGCGAAGCTATTTTTGTTTCGCTCCTAGCTCTTACGGTGGCTTTTCTCATTTTCAACCTCATAAAGCCTCAGTTCCTTGCCTTAGACTTCTACACTTCCAGAACTACCACTCTCGATTTGACAACACTGAACTACCTGAATTTCACGATCTTCGCCATCGCCATCGGGGTGCTTGCAGGTCTTATTCCGGCCTTATTGATGACAAAATTCAAATTGGTCTCTATTCTCAAAGGAGTATCCCATATGAAGGCCTCTAAAGGGTTTGGCCTTAGGAATATTCTAGTAGGCATACAGTTTGCATTGTCTATGGGATTTGCCGTTCTAGTTACACTGGCTTATCAACAATATAAACATGCACTCAATTTCGATCTTGGTTACACCACTGAGAATATTCTTAATGTACCACTTCACGGAAATGATGCCGATTTAGTATTCAATACACTTACTCAAGTAGCAGAAGTACAAGCTGCATCTAAATCGGCCATAGTACCAAGCACGGGAGGTTTGCAATCAAGCAGAGGACGACTTATTGGTGGGCAGGACTCAACTAGCATCTACATGAACACAATTGATGAGCACTACATAGAAAACCTCGAACATGAACTTTTGGCAGGAGAAAATTTCAGAAAAGATGACAGGCAAGACCAAATGATCGTCAACGAGCAATTGATTAAGGCATTTCATTTTGAGACTTTCGAAGAAGCCTTGGGCAGAAAGGTCAAGTTCTATAGCGAGGAAAGGGTAATAATTGGCGTTGTCAAGGATTTTCATTACGGAACTATTTACAATGAGCTAAAGCCTTTTGCCTTTGTTAAGAATCAGGGAAGGTTTCAATACGTTAATCTCAAAGTTAGGTCAAACAACTTACTAGAGACCATGAAGAAACTTGAAGAAGCGTGGATGACCATAGACCAGGATCATGAATTCGATGCACAGTTCTACCATGAACAGATAGAAAGAACTTACTCAGATATTTCCTCGACAATGAAGACCTATGGCTTCCTCTCCATTGTTGCCATTTGCGTTTCCATTTTAGGCCTTTTGGGAATGGCTGTTTATACGGCAGAATCTAGGATAAAAGAACTTACAATTCGCAAAGTACTAGGTGCAACTGTTACGAACATTCTGGTCTTACTATCTAAGAACTTTGCCGTCATTTTCGTAATTGCGGCTGCAGCTGCAATTCCACTTAGCCTGTATATTTATAGGACTACGATGCTAGAAAACATAGAATTCACCCAAGACGTGCAATTCTGGGAACCAGGCAGTGGTGCATTGGCCGTGATTGTAGTTGCTATGCTTACCATAGGCTTTCAAGCCATAAAGGCAGCAAAAAGCAACCCAGCGGAGAACCTTAGAAATGAATAACGATCCACCGAAGTTTTGGACAAAGCTATTTCGCTGGTTTTGCAACGGCTCACTATTTGAAGAGCTTCAAGGCGATTTAGAAGAGCGATTTTATCGTGTTCAAGAAGAACAAGGGAGCAAAAAGGCAAAATCACTCTATAAGAAAGAGGTCATCAAACTATTCAGACCTTCTGTATTCAAAAGAACTTTTACTACACCGATTATGAGACACTCCCTGATAAGCCACTTTTGGAAGATGAGCTTCCGAAACTTAAAAAAGAACTTATCCTATACCCTTTTAAATACCACGGGTTTTGCGGCAGCCCTTGCCGTTTGCCTATTCTGCATCAATGCGATCTACTCCAATCAGCAGCTCGACAAGAATTTCTCTGATGGTGACCGAATCTATCGGGTAAATCTGGAAGCGAGAGATTTAGAAGGACAGAACCTGAGTGCAACTACGCAAATATCGCTCTATCAAAAAATACAAGAAGCAATCCCTGAGGCCGAAAATATTGCCATTATTCAAAATCAGGTAATGTATACCTCAGCTTACCTCAAAGGAGTCAGGAGGAACGTTTTGGGCCAGGGTATTAACAAAGACTTTTTCAAAATCTTCGACTATGAAATGGTTTTAGGCAGCTCAGAAACTCTTTTCGACAACCCAAAGCACATCATCATCACAAAAGAGTTGATGGATAAATATTACTCGGAAGAAACGGTGATTGGTTCCAGCCTAGGCAAGTACATAATTAGTGGTGTTGTCGAAGATCCCGCAAAAGTTTCTCACCTAGACTTTGAGTTCCTCCATAGTGAATATCAAGACCATACGGCTTCTGCATTTTATACGAGTTGGAAAATCTATTCCATGCAAGCTTTGTATATCAAGCTTTCACCTAATACAGATGTCTCCTATGTCAAGGATAAGCTTGCGCTACTTTCTGCAAGCATCAACAATGAACTCAACAACTCAGAAGAAGGGATTGAATACAATTACATTCTAGAGCCCTTGGCCAAAGTCGCTCAGTCGAATGCAATACAAAATAAGGGTGTACTCTTAAATGGAGAGGTGCAAAACATGCTCATCGGCCTGGTGATCATAACATTGATCATAGCCAATTTCAATTACACCAATTTGGCCATGGCTAGCGCTATATCAAGAGCAAAAGAAGTAGGGATTCGAAAGGTTTTAGGAACAGGAAAATATTCCTTGGTCTACCAATTTTTAATAGAGACTACGATGCTTTCCTTGCTAGGTCTTGCTTTTGCCCTCCTTCTGTTCAAACTATTGGCCCCTAGCGTAGCCTCCTTTACAGATTTCACTTTTCAAGAAAGACTAACACTTGGCCAAGTGTCGCTATTCTTCTCTTTCACTCTTTTTACTGGATTGATTTCGGGCCTAGTTCCTGGCCTATTCTTCTCAAATATTTCTATCCTCAGTCTATTCAGAAAAACAACTCAAAGGAGTGGAGTATCTCTTGATAGGCTCAAGAAAGGCCTAATGACTACCCAAGTAACGATAAGCCTCTTAGTTTTCACTTTAGGCATACTAGTTCTTTCACAATCCAGCCTTATTCTGGATCAAAAAACGCCATTTAGCGGAGAACAGGTTGTTGCACTAGACTTACCACCTTCGGATAGTTTGAGTACGGTATTTAGGACGGAAGCTGAACGTTTGAATGGCGTAGAATCCATAGCTGGTACTCTGGCTGTTCCATTCGTTAGCGCCTTTGGAAACTACGGTATCCGGAAACAACACGTAGAAGATCCAAACCAAAGGTATTCAGCTGTTATACTTCAGGCAGACAGTGGGTTCGTATCTACTTTCGGCAAATCTATAGATTGGCTGACGGACAAAGAAATAGCGGAGGATCGACCATATTTCTTAGTTAACAAGGCCTTTATCAAAGCAATGAACGACACAATAAAGACTTTCGACCAAACCACCTTCTCACTAGGCCGTGACTATTACCCCGTTTTGGGAATTATCAATGATTTAAACCTCTCAGACCCAATTGAAGAGGCTAAACCTGCAGCCATTTTGATCACACACGAATACCCGTTTAGTACACTCATGCTACGCATTAATGAAGCCTCTTTTGCGAGCACTCTTGGTCAATTAGGTGAACTATATCAATTGAGATACCCAAACAATGATTTTCAACCTGTATTCGTAGATGATGTGCTTGCAAACCGCATGAGTCAATTCAGGAATATAGTACGTGCTTTGATCTTTGTATTCGCATCTATCATTGCCATTACGCTCATGGGGCAAATCGGAATGGCCATGTACCAGGCCAAAACACGAGAGAAGGAAATTGGCATTCGGAAAGTTCTTGGTGCTGAATTCAAACAAATCATTCGCCTCATTCTAAAGTCTACTTTTTTACAGCTCATAGTTGCCGGATTAATTGCCTGTCCTTCGGCTTATCTATTATTTTCGAAGATGTCCCCAGACCTATCCATTCCTCTGGAAATCAAGGTCTACCATTTCGCTGGGGCGTTTCTGCTCTTTTCCATTGTCATATCTACATTGGTTTCCAGTCAAACCTGGAAGACCATCACACAAAACCCAGTTGACTCTTTACAAAACGAGTAACTCAAAAGAGAGATTAAGTTATCTCCTCTTTTATCATTTCATGTCTTCATTTTAGAACAAGAGTTTCTATATTAGTCTTCAAATTAGAACTAGCACACTATGAAAGGGACTCATTTGGGTGAATTTCAGGAAGTAGCCCTCCTCACAATTCTCGTTTTGGGTGATGACGCCTATGGCGTTAGCATAAAAAGAGAGATTAACAAAAACATAAAAAGAGATATCAGCCGCGGTGCCCTTCACACTGCACTTACCCGACTAGAAGAAAAAGGACTTCTTAAGTCGAAACAGGGTGAGGCCAATGAAGAGCGTGGTGGCAGGCCCAAACGATATTACGAAGTAACCAACAAGGGCAAGCAAGCCTTGCATGACGCTCGTGAAATGAGAGATACGCTTTGGGATAAAATTCCAAGCATTAGGCTAGAGCTTCAATATGCCTAATAAGAAGCAACTGCCTCCAAAGCTTTATACCAGACTCTTCGAGTGGTTCTGCAAGGAGGAGTATTTTTTAGAATTACAGGGAGATCTAGAGGAAGAGTTCTCCGAAAACCTTAGAGAGCAAGGGTATTCCATTGCCGCTAGGCTTTACAAAAAAGAGGTCCTGAAAATGATCAGGCCATCAGTACTCAAAAAAGTCAAACTCAACGATAACAATTTTTCAGCCATGTTTAGAATCAACGCCAAACTCGCATTCAGAAACCTGCTCAAAAACAAACTTTACACTTTTATTAATGTTGGAGGGCTTGCCATAAGCCTTGCGGTCTGCATGCTCATCTTACTTTATGTTAATAGTGAAACAAGTTATGATGACTATCACCCTAATAAAGACAGGCTGTATCGTGTCGCGTTGGACAGGTTCTATCCGGATCACACTTCACATTATGCGGTTACCCCCTTTTCTATGGCCGAGCAAGCGGCAATTGACTTCCCCGAAGTCGAAGCTTTCTGCCGAATCTTTCCAGGCTTTGGCATCAACGTTACTTATGAAAATGAGACCTTCCTGGAGAATGACCTAAGAGCTTCGGATAAGAACTTCTTTGACCTCTTCGGTATTGAACTATTAAAAGGAAACAAGACGGAACTTTTTGATGTTCAAAATGCCGTCATAATATCGGAGAGCACGGCCATCAAATATTTTGGACAGGATGAAGCCGTAGGCAAAATTCTAAAATCGGACTTAGGTGATCTGATTGTTACAGGTGTAGCCGAAGACACTCCCGAGAATACACACTTCAAATTTGACCTGCTGATCAACTTAGAGTTACTCAACTTTCTTCAAGCCAACTTCGTGAATTTTTCAGTACACAACTACCTCTTACTGAAAGAGGGTGTTGACCCGGAATTGATCAACAAGAAATATGTTGACCTGGTAGAAACCTACGCTGCCGGGCAAATTGAAAGAAACCAGAAGATTTCATTTGAAGAATTCAAAGCCAGTGGAAATGGTTATAACTACTTTCTTCAACCCGTCACAGACATCCACCTGAAGTCGCAACTAGAAGCTGAATTTGAGCCTAACGGCAATATCACCTATATCTATATTTTCCTTTCTATCGCGGTATTTATTGTGGCGCTGGCGGCAGTAAACTTCATAAACCTTGCAACGGCTAGGTCTACAGAAAGGGCAAAAGAAGTGGGTATTCGAAAGGTCCTCGGGTCGGAGAAGAGGCAGCTCATCAGCCAATTCCTTATAGAATCAGTCTTTGTTAGTATTGCAGGAATGCTCATCGCGGTAGGCCTTGTTTACCTGATCACACCGGCCTTCAATGGGTTCACAGACAAGTCCATTCCTTTGAGTGATTTTACGACAGCCCCGAATATTGGAATCCTTGCAGCTTTCAGTTTAATACTTGGGGGTATTGCGGGCATATACCCTGCCTTTGTATTATCCTCATTTCAACCAGTTGTTGTACTGAAAGGCAAGATGATCCACAGTAAAAATGGTGCCTGGATTCGCAACGGATTGGTGGTTTTCCAATTCTTCATCTCGATTGTACTCATCTGTAGTACCCTCATTGTCGGCCAACAAATGCGCTATATGCAAGATCGAAATCTAGGCTTCGAAAAAGACAATATTCTGGTTATTGAAAGGGCCTTCAGCGTACCAGACATTGAGACCTTTAAGACTGAGGTAGGTAAAATCCCTGGTGTCAACGGCATGGGGGCCTCAAGTGCTATGCCGGGAAGTGGCTTCTACTTTGGCGCATCTTTCCGACTCCAGGGAGTAAACGAATCCATAGCCTTGAATTGTGCCGTCTTCGCTGATGACTTCCAGGAAACAATGCAAATGGAGCTTATTGCTGGCCGTTCTTTCTCCAAAGAATATCAGGACACGCTAGCCTTGATCTTAAATGAATCTGCAGTTAGCGCTTTGGGTATCGAAGGAGATCCAGTTGGCCAGAGGGTAATTAACGTTCAGGGCGCTAATAATCCAGCGGGTGACGCAGTCTATCAGGTCGCAGGGGTTATCAAGGATTATAATTATAAGTCATTACACACCGAAATCACACCAATGGCAATCTTCAGTGATGAGAGTTCTTTTGGTGGTAATGTGGCAAACTTGGCGCTCAAGATTGACCAGAATCAGGCGGCAAGCATTATTGAATCGGTTCGTGAAATCTGGAGAGAACAGGCTCCAAACCAAACTTATGTTTACAGCTTTTTGGATGATACTTTGCTTGAGCTATATGAAGCGGAAAAGAAGTCGGGTGATCTCTTCTTAGTCTTTACTGGCATCGCCATATGGATCGCTTGTATTGGGCTATTCGGCCTGGCCACCTTCATAATTGGCAGCAGAATCAAGGAAATTGGCGTGAGGAAAGTTCTCGGAGCTACTTCAGCCAGAGTAGTTTTCTTATTGATGAATGACTTCAATAAGTTGATTTTCATTGCGGTGGTGCTGGCTATACCCGCTGCAGTGTGGGTAATGGGTCAATGGTTAGAGAGCTTCGCTTACAGAATTAATATGATGGATACTTGGATCTCTTTTGTAATTGGAGGAGTCGTGTCTTTGGCAGTAGCTTGGGTTACGGTGAGCTATCACTCGATAAAAGCTGCTATGTCTAATCCGGTGAAGAACTTAAGAACTGAGTAGTTTTTAGGCATTAGTGTTTGGTCACTAGCAAATTAGTGACCAAACACTGCCTCTTTCTTTCACTTTCTCTTACCCGGCTTGTAAGTTTCTTCTGCCCTAGCCTCTACATCTACTCTATAGTAGGCCACATCTTTGAATTGAATATCTGCATATCGTTGTGCCTGATCATCAAAGTGTGGTGAATTAGGATCATTGCTTTGACCACCCGCCAACATACTCTTAGCCTTTACCTTGTCACCAAACTCAACCATGGCAACAAAGCTATTACCCCTGTAACCGTAGATCTTCTTTGAACCATTAAAGCTCCTGGCACCATAGGCAGCCAAAGCGCCCCAACGACTGGTAGTCATACCCACGGGAATACTAGGTGCATTATCGTCATACTGCAGGTCCATATCTCCCGAAAGCCTCTGAAAACGGTTATAATCTCCCCATGGCGTTTCCCAAGTACCAAAGTCTTCGGTTATAGCAGCAACCGCCTCCTCAAAGATTGAGATACGTTCGGCATAAGGCGAGCCTGTTCCGAAATAGTCGAAGCGCTCGTTACCTCTAAGCCCTTCAGGGTTCTTTCCTTTTCGGTTATAAATTGTGCCATAGAAGTGCGCCAACGTCATAGCGACCGATTCCTTCGAAGTCTTTAAATCCCAATTCTTCAATACTTGGTAAGGACCTCTCAACGACCTCATCTTCGCAGGACTACTTTCAATCGCTTTCAATAATCCAGGAATTACCTTTTCAAAAGCCGGCAAGTACGGATCGTGGGCCAATTCAATCAAACCATCAATGGTCAAATCCTTTACTTCACTTAAAAGTTGCACGGCATGCACCCCTCGAAAGTTCTCCGCATCAGGGGCCATATAGAATGGGTAATCTTCTGGCTTAGGGCTGAATTCTGCAGCAGCAGTAAATGGGGTAGAATTACAGTTTTGAATCCAGCCGTTTCCTGGGTTGACAATGGTAATGATCTCATCCAATTCATGCATGCCCTGCCAATCCGTGGCGGGATTACTACCATCTACGGGCCTTTGATAGTCAAATTGAGGATCGCGCTTCGGTACGAAGTCACCATGATAATAAGCGATGGTGCCATCGGCATCAGCATAAACGGTATTGTTGGATGAGTTTCTTCGGATTTTCATCATTTCCCAGAACTCTTCATGATTAGCCGTCTTTGTTCTGGTAAAGGATTGGATAAGTGCATCTACAGGTTCCCAGTTGAGTTTAGTAGCCACCCACTTATCATCAATTTTACCTGTGATCGGTCCGTGATGAGTTCTGTAAGTTGGGAAGGTCTTTTCCTTCATTTCGGCACCATCCTTATACTTCAAGGTCACCTCTCCTACTTCTACATCTCTCCATTCTTCGCCATACTTATACTGGAGTTTTCCCTCACGCTCCTCCACGGTTTCCAAGAAATCATCCATGAAGTCGACTCGTGTAGAAGTATGCATCCAGCCATTCTTTTCGCTAAACCCTTGGTAGATAAAAAACTGTCCCCAAGTGGTAGCTCCGTAGGCGTTCAGTCCCTCTTCACTTACTACTTGAGATTCTCCTCTGAAATAGAAAGAAGTATGCGGATTGATAAGCAACATCGCATTACCTGAAGCAGTATGCTCACCTGAAATGGCAAACCCGTTAGAACCACTTGGCTCTTCTTCAAACCTTTCTTGTGGAGTAATGTCAGCAAAAGCCATAGACTTACCTTCCCCATAGAAGGAACGAATTCTTCTTGTAGATACGCTTTCTATGTCCCCACCGATCGATCCTTCGAAGAAGAACATTGGGAACCAAGGCTCAAAACGGGTGAGTACCTTCGGTTGAACTTCAGGGTGTGTATGTAGATAGTAATTGATTCCATCGGCATAGGCCTGGCATAATTCTTTTAACCAATCTGGTGCAGATTCATAGGCCTCTTTTGCCTCATCGATCGTCATATAAAGTCTTGCTCTCAAGTCGCTGTACAAAGCTGCTTCTCCCTCGGCTTCAGCTAGTCTCCCAATGGCCCAATAGTAATTCCTTTCCACTCGGGGAAAATCATCTTCACACTGGGCATACAGCATACCAAATACTGCATCGGCATCCGTCTTGCCATAGATATGCGGCACACCATAATCATCTCGTATAATGGTGACTTTTTCTGCTTGCGCCTGCCATTTTTCAACCTCACTGGTCGTGCTAGGTTGGCATGCATAAAGAAAGAGTAATAGAAAAGAAAGGTAAAGATTCTTCATCAGTTTTAAGGTTTGCATCTAAATTGACACAAGAAAACTGAAGGATCAAAGTCTTTTTTTTAAATGGAAGTTTGGCTACTTGGCCAAGAGATAGTTGGTTAGGTCAATAAGCTCTTGTAAAGATCTAACACTCCTTGTATCGATTTTATAGATACCGTTGACGACAAGAGTCGGTACGTTAGTGACTTGCTTCTCTTCCCAAAGCTTGGACATGGTCGTGGCACGTTTGATCAAATCTGGATCGTTGAAAAGCGCCTTGAATTTCTCTTCAGAAACATCGTTGGCTAGAAAAATCTGCTTGATATCGTCTACCGAATCAATCTCAATTCCCTTCACGTGAATTGCAGCAAAGAACTGCGCAGTGAGTTCTTTTTGCATACCTAAATCTTGCATTGCCAAAAATGCTTTTACAATTCCCATTTGAGTCTCCTCGTTATCCCTCGGGAGATAATTGACATGAGACTTTTCAAACTTGGCACCGTCAATTAACGAGACAGCTAGGGTATCCATAATAGGTTCAAACTGAAAACAATGTCCACAATACAGTGAAAAGAATTCTGTAACCACAGGTTGAGCAGTCTTTTGACTAGACACTACCTCATAGTGTTTTCCTTCCTTGAATGTCTTTTGCGCTGAAAGCGATAAAGTGGATAAAGCCAGTACCAAACAGATCGTAAAAACTCTCATTGTTTCATTTTTCACTAAAGTAATAGAAAAGGGTTTCTTCCAAAACCCTTATCAATTCAAATGCCAAAACGAAAATGAAATTCTTACTTAGCTGCCACCAACAGCAGTTGGTTCTGCTAATGAAATACCTTTATTGATACCCATTTTTCCCTTTTCGTATAATAGTCGCTGTCGAGGGTCATTGCGGTTAAGCTTGCGGTATTCTTCGGCTGTTAAACCTACACGTTCACCGTAGATGGTGTAATAGGCTGCATTGATTTCATCCATCACCTTGATAAACATGTCATATCCACTGCCCCTATCCGTCTTAACGGATACCACGGCCTTACTGGGGCCTTCAGATGAATCGTCTCGACTTAGGTTTCTGGTTATGTAGTTCTTCATCGTAGCCGGGAGTGTCTGAAAAGTCTCTTGATCACTCATATTGGATTTACCACGTTTCTTATTGTCCGGACTACCAAAGTTCAAGACAAAGTCGTAGACGATCTTATCTATGTCATCCAAATTAGGCACCGGTTCTTCTTCGATCTGAACCTTATCAGCTGAGTTAATCTGAATCTTCAATACATTCCTCTCGTTCAAAGGAACATCAATGTTATCTTCCTTAGGTGGAGGAAGCACCATTGTAAGCCCCTTATTGGTGGCAATTTGTGTGGTAACCAAAAAGAAAATAAGGAGTAAAAAGGCGATATCTGCCATAGAACCAGCATTTACCTCCTGGCTTTGTCGTTTTTTATTGTAGCCCATAGTTAACTAAGTTTAAAATCTTAGTTAAATAACTATTTTATTAGTTTAAATACAACTAATTGAATAGTTAAACTTTCTTGAGCATTAAATTTATAACTAGTTACTGTCTCCGATAATCGCGGCCACTCCTATTCTCACACCAAAATCTTTGGCTTCCCATCCTTGAAATGACTGGATAAATTCAAGCCTGAAGATTCGAAGAATATTATCGATGGTATATCCTACCTCGGCATAGTCTTCGGCATTAGGAGTTCTTAAATAGTTAAGGAATAAGTTTTCTTTTATCCCACTAAAACGAAGCATTGGCAAATGCGTAAACGCAAGCTTTCTAAATCTAAAGTGATTAAATGCTGAGAAGTATTCATCCCTTGTGCTGAATCTGTAGTAATCCAGCATTCTGAAGCCTCCCGTGACCTTAAGTGGTACAAACAATAACCTATTTCCACTAAAGTGCTTGAAATCGGTAAAGGCTACAGCATCATTATTCAAGAATTTTCCAGCTTCAACTTCTATATCTACCAATGCCCTTACACCTAAGCTAATCTGGCTTGTCAGCCCTAACTCAATATGATCATAGTCTACATCACTCCCTAACAAGCCATTGATACCTTTTCTATAGGTCAACTTAAATTCCGGGGAGGTATCACCGATAGGAATGAGTCTTCCATTATATCTTCTAAACTTCAGCCAGGGACGCACCGCGTAATACAAGTACGCTTTGGAGGCGACTGGTTGTGAAATTACTGCCTCATTGCCCAGTTCAAGATTGACGGGTCTATTAGGCCTAAAGGTGACCTCCGATCGATCTCCAAAACTAAAATTAGTATTGTTGAAAAGTTCATTTCTATCGGCCCATTCAAAGCCTGCACCGAGCGTATGCTTATATCTAATCCTTCTTGCCCAGGTGGCTTTTACAAAAGTCTTTTCATAAAGCTTCATAAAGTTACGTCTACCCACTAGGGTCACATAACTATTGATTAAAGGGTTGACAATATCAGGATTGAACTGACTGATGTAGTGACCACCTGAAATCCTGAAGGTATTCCTTTGCTCGCGTTGCCCTACTCCGAAAACGGTCTCTACTTTTCCATAGACCTGTTCGCTCGCAAAACCGTATCGGACAAATGGCGTGATCCTCAATCGAGTAGTTGTATCCCTTCTCCAGAAAAACTGGCCTTTAGCCTCTACTTGCCAGCCTTCGACTGTATTAAAACCAGTACCCACCAACAGACCATCATGTTGAAATCTTAATCGTTCTCCCAATTTGTAATAACCACCACCTAGTAGATCAGTCAACTTAAACCTCTCTCCATTCTGAAGCCTTAGTGTATCAGACTCCGCCTGGGCTTTGTCAGCAAAGTATGTACTGTCTTCTCTCACATAGCTTTCAACCTCTTTTGAAGTCAATGGTACTGGCCTAAGCTTGGCCCAATACAGCGAGTCTTTCTTGGCTGCTAATGTATCTACCTTAAAACTATAATCTGAGATTACATCGGGCTCTTCTTCTGCCTCGCGCTCCTGTTTTTCATATTCGCGCATGAGCTTTCTGAACTGCTTGCGAGACACTTCCTTGTCTTCTTCGAAAACTTCCTTTACCCCTACATCCAGATCTCCCGATTTTATCGCCTCTAGCTCCTCAGGCGCTGGGGCTATCTTTTCATCGATAAGCACAACTGATTGATCTAAATCCTTGTTAGGAGTCACCTCATAATTACTAACTGAAGCTAAATAGGAGTACTTTCCTGCCAAACCAAAGATAGAACCTCCAAATTCAAACTTCTGTGTTACCGGCATCCAGGTCTCTCCCTCAATAGGCGCAAAAATCTGCTCAATACCTATCTTAAAGCCCATCAGGCTTGTCGTCAGATCCAATGAATGTATGTTCCAAAAGTCTTCTCGAATGTAGATTTCGCCCTCAAAGACATCGTCTCCTTTCGATCTTGGAGTTACTTTAATCTTGTTGATCTCATAACCTCTTTCTCTAAAACTCCCTTGGTACTCAAACTTGTAATAAGAAAAAGCTCTTGGGCTAAGTGGAGATATTGCATTTACGACTTCAGGTAAATAGAAACTACTGTTGATATAAGAGTTTGGATTGGCGTTGTCCATGTCTTGGCCTGAAGCACGGACTGATATTACCTTTTCAGAAAAAGTATTAGGCCGTTCAAAATATATCTCACTCACAGATTCGGAGGTAAATACCTGACTGGTGTCAATTCCTTCTTTTTCAAGTGTTCTTCTCAATATCCATGGCACTTTTGTGATTTGCCCAGTGCCTTTCATATACACTTCGGCTGAGTAACTGTCATTCTGTAGCAAATGATACTTGGCTTTGGCTATCGCCTTCCTCATTATGGTGTATGAAGGATCTTCTTGTTTACCAACTACTTCCACTGATTGGAGCTCTATTACCTGTGGGACCAACACAATGTTTAATGTTGTGAACCCACTTGTGACTTCTATCTGCTTGATCTGGGTGGTAAAGCCCATAAACTGATAGGCCACACTATACTTCCCTGATTTTAAAGGCAACTCATAGTTCCCTTCAAGATTAGAAGAGGTTCCAGTCCCCATTTCCTTAACATAGATGGAAGCAAAAGGCAAGGGATTGCCTTCGTTGTCTTTGATTGTTCCTTTGATACCTTGTGCCAGAAGACCTAGTGGCATCAATAGACTCAGTGTGATTAAAAGTATGCGTTGCATTTGTTGAGGTTTTCGACTTTTGAACAATTAACGCGCCAAAAAAGCAATGCTCTAAAAGTAGTTTGACAGTTGTTAGACGAGCTAGTAGGCTAAAATGTCCGCTGTTGAATAAACTTTTTTTAAAGTCCAATGTTTTGGCTTGTGATCAAAACCAACCAGCGTTAAGAATTCATAAATAACGTAAATCCTAGCTATTGATAAAACTTCTTGATCTTAATATAGTCAACCACTGGTTGTGGCAACAAATATTGCACGGAGTGTTCGTTCCGAATCGAGTTTCTTATAAAAGTCGCAGAGATATCAAGCATTGGTGAATCAACATATCGGATGTTCTCATGCTCAATTTTGATCTTCGATTTGTCTACCTGAGGTCTAGGATAGACACAAAGACCAAAATTCTCTAGAATAGCTTTGTGGTTCTTCCACTTGTGAAAGTGTAACAGATTATCCTCACCTATAATGAGTTTAAACTCGTGTTGCGGGTTTTTATCAGCCAAATAGCCTAAGGTATCTGCCGTGTAACTCGGTCTGGGCATATTGAACTCTACATCGTTCGCCCTGAATTTATAGTTATCAGCAATTGCTAATTCGACCATCTTGAGCCTATCGAACTCGTGTAGTAAAGTGCTACTGCTTTTGAAGGGATTGAGCGGACTCACCACGAACCAAACTTCATCCAGATCCGTCTGATTTGCCATAACATCAGCAATCACCAAATGACCGATATGTATAGGGTTAAAAGAGCCGAAAAACAGACCTACACGCAAAGCTTATGGGTTTATAAAATCATTAACAAGTTTCTCTGCCTTGGCAAAAGACTCTTCCATATCCTCATTAAGTAAGGTTACATCGAATTTGTTTTCAAAGGTCATTTCGAACTTGGCTCTATATAGGCGTTGGGAAAGACTCTCGCGAGACTCCGTACCTCTTCCTGTTAGTCGTTTTTCAAGCTCTTCCATACTCGGGACCTTGACAAAAATTGCCAGTGCATCATCACCGAAATACTCCTTCAGCTTTAACGCTCCTTTTACTTCTACATCAAAGACTACATGTCTTCCTTCGTCCCAAATTCTTTGGACCTCAGACTTCAGCGTGCCGTAGTAATTACCTGTGTAGACTTCTTCCCATTCTATGAAGGCTTCCTCTTCGATTTTTTGTCGAAAGTCATCTCTGCTGAGAAAATAATAGTCTTTTCCGTTCTCTTCAGTCCTACCTCGTTTATCTCGCGTTGAAGCTGAAATGGAAAAACCCAAACTTGGGTTGTTACTTAATAAGTGCTTTACAATAGTGGTTTTACCCGAACCGGATGGTGCGGTAAAGATGAATGCCTTGCCTTTCTTCATTCCTTAGAGGTTGACACTTTTCCTGATCATTTGTGCCAGGTCATTAGGAATATCCTTGTTATGCGAAGAGAGTTTTTTCTGGATTTCTTCTCGCATGCACTTTTCCTTCTCGTATGTGAAATTTGACTTTACACAAGTGCTGATCTTCTCTTGGAAAATGGCAATAGACTCTTCGTCTGCTTCATTGTCAAGCACCAGCTGCACTATTTCAGAGAATCGACTCTCGTCAACAAGATTCCCTTTCTCACAATAGCAATTTTTGAATGTGTCCTTAAACCAATCTGAAAACTCCGACATCTTAACTTTCTTTATTGTATCCCATTTCTTTTGCGTAGCCAGCCAATTTTTCCTTAAGCATATTACGCGCTCTGTGCAACCTAGATCTAACGGTACCTATTGGTATATCCAAAATTTTGGACATTTCCTCATAGGTAAATCCTTCTAAATCGCTTAGTATGATCACTGTTCTAAAATCCACCGGAATACCATTCAGTGCTCCGGAAATTTCATCACCGATCATGTGCTGAACCGTCTCAACTCTTAAATCGGTTGTGATGCTTTCTCCAGCGTCATCAGAGTTATAGAATTGTTCTACTTCGTTATAATCGACCTTAGAAGGTTGTTTGCTCTTCTTTCGAAACTCGTTAATGAAACTGTTTTTCAGGATTCGGAACAACCACGCTTTTGCATTAGTTCCTCTCTGAAAAGAATTGATGAATCTAAAAGCCTTTAAATAAGTGTCTTGCACCAGGTCTTTCGCATCATCTTCGTCAAAAGTAAGTCTGTAACCAAAATTGTACATTGAATCTACGTGAGGCATAAATTCTTTGTCAAAAATCTCAGTCTTCTCCTTCTCCGAATAATTCTGTCTTTGAACTTCTTGTTCGTCTTGTAATACATCTTCCGACATGCGCTAAAATTAATAAATTATGGCCGCTAGTTCCTAGTTTTCAAAGCTATGTTTCGGTTGACACAAAGCGTAAAAGTTCATTTATGCTTTAATCCTAATTAGAGAACTTGCTTATCAAGATTGGTTTGGTGTTTTTTGTGGAATCAAGAATTTGAAAAAGCTAAGCATTCTATTTCTTACCTATCAGGGTGGTATGGCGGGTTCAACATACTCTATTACCTATCTGGCTAAAGGACTTGCGGATCGTGGTCATCATGTCGTTGTAGGATTAAGAGAGGAAATGCCGATATGGAATCTAATCGAGCATCCGCAAATCACCCGGATTCCAATGCGGATAAATGGAAAGTTTGATTTCAAAAACTGGAGACAAATTCGAGACGTTGTCAAGGCTCATAACATTCAACTGATCAACGCACAATCCAGTCATGATCGGTATACAAGTATTTTTGCTAATTGGAGGTACAATCTGGGTGTACAAATAGTCCACACCAGAAGACAGATGCCATTGAGTATGGGAGGCATGTTCCAACGCTACCTCTACAATCGAAAGACTGCTGGAATTGTCGCAGTCAGTCGGCAAGTAAAAGATGCGTTAGTGAAAACAGGTTTTGATCAGCATCACATTAAGGTCATCCACAACGGAACACCCAAATCTAAATACGACCATATTGATTTGGAGACAGTAGAAGCGTTGAAGAAAAAGTTCGATATCAAACCTGATGATTTCGTATTGGGTTGTGTATCAAGAATGAAGAATCAAGTACAGATTTTTCAGGCCTTGGTAAAAATCAAGGAGCCGATTAAGGCCATCTTTTGTGGAATTGAAGCAAATGAAGAGATTAATGCTATCATGGATACTTTTCCTATTCCACATCAAATCTTCTTCGAAGGAAAGGTTGACTCGAAAAGTATTCTCAATTACTATAAGGTCTTCAATGCCAAAATTCTTGCCTCTACGATGGAAGGTCTTTCTCAATCCTTATTGGAGGCCATGGCACTAGAAACGCCTGTAATTGCTACAGCCTACGCAGGTAATTTGGACCTGATTGAGGATGGTGAGAATGGGTTACTTTTCAATGATCAGGACATTGACAAAATCGCTGAGAACATTCTCAAAATCAAACATGATAATGAGTTGAGGAATAAACTTGTCATCAACGGTAAACAAACCGCTCTAGAGACTTTCAACATTGAGAATACGATTTCAAATTATGAGCAATACTTCTCTGATTTGATAAGAGAAAATTAGGCCTTTCATCATTTAATTGATTATTAACCCTGATGTTCAGTCTTTCAAAGCATTAAAAACAACTAATTAATCAATTTACTCTTTTAATAATATTACCTAATTTCTATATTCGATTAGCTGGCGAAACAGAAACAAAAGTTTCATTCATGCTAAAGCAAACACAAAGAATCGAACGTCTTCATCATCTTATTCGATTGAAGGCTACAGGAAATGCAAAGGACTGTGCAACAAAACTAGGGATCAGTGAAAGGCACCTCTATAACATTCTGGACCTCATGAAGGATCTGGGTGCCCCCATCTACTTCAACATCTCGGAAAGTTCTTATTGTTATAAATATGATGTCCAATGGCACTATGGTTTCAACAAAATCCAAGATTAGATTCTCTAACAACTCTCATATTAAGAATTGATATTTTTTTCTCAACGAAACTTTATTTCAGTCACCCACCATATCTTGTTTCTAAGAAGTTACAGAACACCCTAGGTAAAGTTACTTTGAGTTTTTTATTAACTGTTACGCATATCATTCTTGATCATGACTAAAGCCGATTATTCATGATCAATCGATAGTGGATATCTGGAAATGTGGCATTATCAATGTCTTCCTCCAAATAGATGTGGTTGAGCTATGTCTTATGTGAAACCTTGTTAAATAACCATAGAATTATGTCAAAACTATTATTCAAATTATTCAGAGGCTCCTTGCTATTATTCAGCTGCAAACTGGGGCTCTTTTGCACTATAATTATTGTTTCTTCATGTACACAAGAAGATTCGAACCCTACCGACTTACATGACTCTGAGGCGGTTATTCGATTCACCAATTCTATTACGGGAAGCTTTGCCCATGATATCATCAGGCCTGAAGCCAATTTCTATCATGATGAGTTGACTGAAGAGGATGCCAGAATTTTGTTAAACCCTTTAATGAGTGAGTCTATTGAATTTCTATTGGCTCTGGGGTTTGAAGAAAATGAAATTGAAGATGAGCTTGGTGGATCAGAAAGTCCCACAACATTGGCTGTAGCATTTGTCTTTTTAGAACACATAAGAATGTCTGAAGCCACTGCTATTAATTTTACAGATATAGATACATTCTTGTTCAATCAGGCCTATGCATATGATGGCGATGTATTACCTTGTCTAGGCGAGGCATTTGGGTTCGCTGCTGTTGGATATATTCTCCAAGAAGGAATTGAGGCTGCCATTGCTCATTACGGCACCAGAGGATTATTAAGGGTCTTAGGAAGAGCAGCAGGCAGAACCTTAGGTTGGGTTGGAGCAGCTTTAGCCGCTTACGAGTTTGCACAATGTTTAAAATACTAGAAATGGGCACGTTTCACATATTATACTTGGTTGTTGTTTTAGGAGTCATTGAAATTCTGAATTACTCTTTCTTTCAAAAAGAAAAGTCGGGAAACGATGCATATTCTCTTACTCAATCTGTCTACCATGTAATTAAGAAAACACTCACTAGCGTATTGGTTATTGCTATAACATATTTGCTAATATTTGAGGTATTTGAGTAAATAAGTTAGGCTTAGCCTCTAGGTTAAAATAACTGAATGAGCATTATATGATATCTAAGACACCTCACACCTCATTGAGTACTAAAGTAATGATCACTACTATACAAGTATCAATAAAGAAAACAGTTTGTTTCTAGGAAGTTGAGGAACTAAGGCGGGTCGGTACCAGCAAGAATATTCCATCAGTCAAATTATGAGCAATACTTCTCTGATTTGATAAGAGAAAATTAGATTGATCCCTATATTGCAAGCTATTAATAAACCGTCACCCTGAACTTGTTTCAGGGTCTCATTAATTAGATTCTGAAATGAATTCAGAATGACGTCAAGACTAAAGTTCAGCGCTTATAAAACTAGTCTTTACGTATAGAATCACTGTAGCTCGTGGCGCATGGAATACCTCTCTTCCCTCAATGAACCCCAGTACGAAGGTGTAGTCAATACCGAAGGACCTTCAATGATTATTGCAGGTGCCGGTTCGGGTAAAACGCGTGTGCTTACTTACCGAATCGCTTATTTGATTAAAGAGAAAGGTGTAGATCCGTTCAATATTTTGTCACTGACCTTTACCAACAAAGCGGCAAAGGAAATGCGTCACCGGATTGAACAAGTGGTCGGCAATGACGCGCGCAATCTTTGGATGGGCACCTTCCACTCCGTATTTGCACGAATCCTGAGGTCCGAAGCAGATAGACTAGGTTACCCTAGCAACTTTACCATATACGATGCGGATGATTCAAAATCACTAATCAAGACCATCGTTAAAGAATTTGGTCTTGATGATAAGGTTTATAAACCCAATGTGGTTTTCAATAGAATATCTGGTGCAAAGAACCGCCTCGTCTCATGGCAGGATTATTTAGCCAACCCACTTTATGAGGCAGATGATACTGCTGCGCAGAAACCTGAGATGGGCAGGATTTATAAAACCTATTGCCTAAGATGTTTTAAGGCAAATGCGATGGATTTTGATGACTTACTCTTCAATACCAATGTATTATTCAGAGATCATCTGGACGTTCTGAATAAGTATCAGCACAGGTTCAAATACGTTTTGGTCGATGAGTTTCAAGACACCAATGTTTCTCAATACCTAATTACCAAGAAATTATCGTCTGTTAGCCAGAATATCGCAGTGGTTGGTGATGATGCACAATCCATCTATGCCTTCCGTGGCGCCAACATTGAGAACATTCTCAATTTCGAGAAGGACTTTCCCGATCTGAAGGTGATCAAGCTGGAGCAAAACTATCGCTCTACTCAGAACATTGTTAATGCCGCCAACTCTGTTATTGCGCGGAACAAAGGTCAATTGAAGAAAACCGTCTGGACTTCCAATGATCAGGGGAATAGAATAGAGCTTATCAAGTCAGTTTCTGACAATGAAGAAGGCCGGTTTGTGTCATCTGCCATTTTTGAGCAGAAAAGTCAAAACGGCTATCAGAACAGGGATTTTGCTATTCTTTATAGAACCAATAGCCAGTCTAGAGCCATTGAAGAGGCTTTGAGAAAAGCTGGTATTCATTATAAGATTTTTGGTGGCCTTTCTTTCTATCAAAGAAAGGAAATCAAAGACCTCATGGGCTATCTACGATATGCCATGAACACGGAAGATGAGCAGTCCTTTAGGAGGATCATCAACCTGCCGAAGAGGGGTATTGGAACAACTTCGGTAGAAAAAATTGTAGTGGCTGCTTTCGAACATGACATTCCCCTTTGGGAAGTGCTCACCAATGTCGATGCCTTCTTGCCGGGAAGAGCAGCCAATGCGGTGAGAGATTTCGTGACCCTCATTAAGAGTTTCAAAATCTATGTTGAAAGCAAAGATGCTTATGAAGCTGCTAGTCATATCGCAAAAAATTCCGGTTTACTCAAAGAGCTCTATGAGGACAAAACTGTTGAGGGTCTCAATCGTTACGAAAACGTCCAGGAACTCTTAAATGCAATCAAAGAGTTTGTTGATACTCCAGAAGTGGAGGACAAAAGCCTTGGGGCCTTTCTTCAAGACATCGCTCTGCTTACCGATCAGGATAGCGATGATAAAGGCAACGATGACTATGTGTCGTTAATGACCATCCATTCATCCAAGGGGCTGGAATTCAAAAATGTATTCATTGTTGGGTTGGAAGAAGACCTCTTCCCCTCGCAAATGATGCTCAGTAGTAGGGACGACTTAGAGGAAGAAAGACGCCTTTTTTATGTAGCCATTACTAGAGCTAAAGAAAACTTATACTTCTCATACGCCTTATCGCGTTATCGTTATGGCAGACTGATCAATTCTGAGGCAAGCCGCTTTATCGAAGAAGTGGATCCAAGCTTTATTTTCGTGAATACAAGGTACGGAAGCCGAGAGCCTAAACTTGGGAGAAGCGATGGGCCTCCGGGCTTCAATTCAAGCTTTGCTCGGAATTTGATGGCAAAAAAGAAATCGGCTCCTAAAAAACCGATGCAATACCATAAACCCTCGGCCGATTTTAAACCCAGTGATACCTCTGGGTTGCAAGAAGGAATGAAGGTTGAACACCCCAAGTTTGGATTTGGCAAAGTGTCAAAAATGGACGTGGAAGGTGCTAATAAAAAAGCCAAGGTGATCTTTGAAGATTTTGGAGAGAAAACACTCCTGCTCACCTTTGCCAAGTTGAGAATCGTGGATTAGGATCGCTGTCATAGCCATCCTTTGAGATAATTATTGTTAATTTGACCTATACTTTAAGAATTAATGGGATTAGAATATAATACAGAAAGAACTGATGTAAGGCTGAAAGAATACGGTCGTAACATTCAGAAGCTAGTAGATCATATCAGAACTATTGAGGATACCGAGAAGAGAAGTGCATACGCACAGACGCTAACCGACCTCATGAAACAAATCAACCCGAACCTCAAAAGCGGTCAGGACAATGATCAAAAGGTATGGGATGACTTATACATCGTTTCCAATTTCGACCTTGAAATTGAAGCGCCTTTTCCAATGCCAGAAAAATCTGTGATCGGAAAAAAACCTCAGCGTATGGAGTATAAAAACTCCAAGATCAAGTACATGCACTATGGACGTAGTGTTGAACATATGATCGAGCAAACGATCAAAATGGAAGATCCTGAGACTAAGAAATCTGCTGTGATCCACATTGGCAGACTTATGAAAGGGTTTTATAACACTTGGAATAAGGACAATATCGATGATGAGATCATCCTAAAACAAATCAAGCAGCTTTCAAACAATGAGCTTGACATCGATATTGCTGAAGTAAAAGAGTTCGGTCTATTTGATAACAATATTCGTGAGAAAAGGCCTCAGAATAGAAGCAATAGAGATCGCGATAAGAGAAATAACAATCGTAGAAGAAACAATAACAGACGCAGAAACTAAATGTCCTCATTCGTCATTGAAGGTGGCACCAGGCTTTCAGGGGAAATAATTCCTCAAGGTGCCAAAAATGAAGCGCTTCAAATCCTATGCGCAGTTCTACTGACTTCTGAACCCATTACAATCAATAAAGTCCCTGATATCAGGGACGTCAATAAGCTCATTGAGCTATTGGCAGATTTGGGCGTTGAAGTTACCCACCTTGGTGGCGAAAGCTATAAGTTCTGTGCCAAAGATGTCAATATTGACTATCTGGAAACTCAAGAGTTTCGTACAAAGGCCTCTTCCCTTAGAGGCTCAATCATGATCCTCGGTCCATTGTTGGCTAGGTTTGGCAAGGGTAAAATCTCCAAACCCGGGGGCGATAAGATTGGACGAAGAAGACTTGATACGCACTTTTTGGGTTTTCAAAAACTGGGAGCACGTTTCCTTTATGAAGCAGAGACTGGCATGTACCATATCGATGCTTCTGATCTAAAAGGCACCTACATGCTCTTGGATGAGGCCTCAGTAACTGGTACGGCCAACATTTTAATGGCTGCTGTACTTGCCAAAGGCAAAACCACCATTTACAATGCCGCCTGTGAACCCTATCTGCAGCAACTTTCTAAAATGCTAAATAGGATGGGCGCCAAAATAACAGGCGTAGGTTCCAATCTATTACACATTGATGGTGTGGAGCAACTCTCTGGCACTGAGCACACCATGCTTCCAGACATGATTGAAATTGGTTCATTCATTGGTATGGCGGCAATGACTCAATCCGAAATCACCATCAAAGATTGTCAAATCAAAGAATTGGGCCTTATCCCTGAAACCTTTAGGAGACTTGGTGTACAAATGGAGTTCAGAGGGGATGATATTTACATTCCAGCGCAAGAGCACTATGAGATAGAAACGTTCATTGACGGATCAATTATGACTATTGCTGACTCAATTTGGCCAGGATTAACACCTGACCTTTTGAGTATAGTACTTGTCATGGCAACCCAAGCCAAAGGAACTGTCCTTGTTCACCAGAAGATGTTTGAAAGCAGACTTTTCTTTGTAGATAAACTCATTGATATGGGTGCTCAAATCATACTTTGCGATCCACACAGAGCTACCGTGATTGGACTTGACAGAATTCAAAAGCTGAAGGGTATTCGTATGACCTCCCCAGATATCAGAGCTGGTCAAGCGCTTCTAATTGCTGCCTTGTCTGCGGAAGGCACCAGTGTCATAGACAATGTAGAGCAAATCGATAGAGGTTATCAAAACATCGATGGTCGATTAAACGCACTTGGGGCTAAAATTGAGCGAATAGAATAAAAAGACGATGTCATGCGATTGAAAAGGCTATTAAAAAGTCAAAATCTCAAAGTATATATTATGGAGCTATTCATAGTGATACTGGGAATATCAATCGCGTATCAACTTAATATCGTCAACGAGCGAAGAATCAATAATCGGCTCGAGCTGAATGTTATAAAGAACTTAAACAAAGAAGTTCAAATCAACATTGCTGAATTTCAAAGCCTTGAGCGTTATCGGGAAAGAATAACCAAAGACGCTGAACGCCTGCTTCGGTTGCTTGACAAAGCACCGATCTCTATAGATAGCGCCAACGAATATGTGTTTCGTTTGGTGCAGACGTCCACTCCAGATCTCCAAAGGCAAGCAGCCAATTCATACTTAAGCAGTAATTATGGAGAGTCTAACACAGCACTAAAAAACGAATTCCTAAGCCTAGAGACATACCTTCAGGAGTTGCTCGAAATGTCCGATGGATATAGAATAAGGAAGGAACAGGACTACATGCGATATCTGAGAAACAGTGTTGACTTTGCTCGAAGAAAAGTGACAGACATTGAAATGATTAGAGCATTAGCCTTCAAAAATATCGTTTGGAACATGGTGGCCGATGAATATGAATTGAATAGGCTATACAATCAGGCATCAGCTCAGCTTTACAAGATCGACAGTCTGATTGATGAAATTCTTTTGCCTGTTGACAAATAGACTAGTCCAGATGTCAGATTTTGTAAAAACCGAAAGCTTAAGCATCTTTAGGGCCAGCTCAGTCGTCTTTAATTTAACTGGGCATATTAAATGGTAAAATTCGGCACTTCCAGACGACTCAAACGCAATGACATTTATACCTATCTGATGGAGATCTTCATCGTGATATTTGGTATTACAGCAGCCTACCAGCTTAACGTTTACTATGAGGATCAAAAAGACCTGAAGCTAGAAATGGCAGCTATCAAACGCGTAGCTGATGAAAATGCCAATAACATGCACGTGTTTGAAACCTTGATCGGTAGTAGAAAGAAACTGGAGGAGGATACAAGACAGCTAGCACGATTCTTATTTGTTGGAGAAGATCTCGAAGTAGATAGCATCTCACACTATCTGTTCGATATTAACAGAACACATAAACCCATCACACAGATGGAAGCGCTTAACTTCTATCTCAACTCTAATTACACCAACAAGAATTCTGATCTCAAAAGTGCCTTAATACAAATCAAAGCTTACTATTTAGAATTAAGAGACGTTGTAGACTACTACGTACGTATGAAGGAAAAGTACTACAGCGACTTTCTGGTGTCTGATGTGGACTTTGGAGAAGAAAAAATAATCTCTCTCGAGAAAATACAGAGTGTTGAGTTCAAAAATTTGGTAGTGAACCTCCTTTCGAATGAACTCGAACTTAACTCCCTTTTCGATCGGGTTTATGATCGAGCCATCACCCTCGATGAGCTTATAGATGAGAGGCTCAACTAACCAGCAAAGCCCACTCCCACCGTATTATTAGTGAACTCATCGATCAAGATGAAAGCTCCATTGGCTCTGTTCTTATTATAAGAGTCAACTAAAACAGGTTTTGAAGACCTCAGCGTTACCTGACCCACATCATTCAAATTAAGTTCGGTAGCAGTTTCGTCCTTGATAAGGTTAGATGTCTCTACCCGATAGTTGATACCCGAGACCTTTACCCTAGATTCATTGATGCCATGTTGAAGCTTGTATGTTTTACCATTTACCAATGGTGTGTTATCCATCCAACAGATATTAGAAACCAATTCCTTGGAGCCAATAAGCGCTTCATCTTTAACCAACATGTCTCCTCTGCTGACATCAATATCGCGATCTAGCCTGATTGTAACTGATTGGGTTGCTTCGGCATATTCAAGCGAGTCTTCGAACTGATCAATAGACTCAATTCTGGCTGTCAAGCCTGATGGTAAGGCCCTAACAGTATCTCCCTTTGAAAAGACACCACTGGCTACTTTTCCTGCATAACCTCTATAATCATGAAAGTCTTCAGATTTAGGTCGAATGACTAATTGTACTGGAAAACGGGCAGGTTTATTATTACTATCGGGGTGTACCTCAATGGACTCCAAGATATTCAGTAAGTGGTCACCTTTGTGCCAGCTCATTTGCTTGTTATGATTGGCTATGTTTTCCCCATGCAACGAACTTACTGGGATAAAGTCAATTGTGAGGTTTTCAAAGGTCTCGTTATCTAGCAATGCCTTGAAATCCTCAACTACCTCATTGAATCTCGCTTCACTATAATCGACCAAGTCCATTTTGTTCACACAGACTATCACTCTTGGCACCTTCAAAAGGTGAGAGATATAAAGGTGTCGATGTGTTTGTTCAGCAAGGCCGTTACGGGCGTCCACCAGTACAATGGAAACATCAGCATTAGAAGCTCCTGTTACCATATTGCGCGTGTATTCGACATGGCCAGGAGTATCGGCAATGATAAATTTTCTCCTCGGTGTAGAAAAGTATATGTGTGCCACATCAATGGTAATCCCCTGTTCTCTTTCTGCAACCAGGCCATCAGTAAGTAATGATAGATCGGTATAACCGAGCCCTTTTCTACGGCTACTTTCCTCAATAGCCAAGAGCTTATCTGTCGTAATCGAATTGGTCTCATAAAGAAGTCGACCAATTAATGTACTCTTTCCATCGTCTACGCTTCCTGCAGTAGCAATTCTTAAAACTTCCTTGTTCTTAGAAATAGCCATTGTTCTTCCTTTTTTCCATTGCTGCCTCTGAACGCTTATCATCAATTCTTGCGCCTCGTTCAGAAATTGTAGCGCTTAGTATTTCCTCAATTACCCTGTCTATATGCTTTGCTTCAGATTCCACAGCTGCGGTACAGGTCATATCACCTACCGTTCTGAATCGCACCACCTTTTTGCTCACTGCCTCATTATCAGATTTGTTGATAAAGGGAGAATCTGGCCAAATCATACCGTCACGCTCGAAGATATCACGCTCATGTGCATAGTAAATCGAAGGAATCTCAAGTCCCTCCTCTCTGATGTAGTTCCAAACGTCAATCTCAGTCCAGTTAGAGATTGGGAAAACGCGTACGTTCTCACCCACATTGATTCTGCCATTGAGCATATCAAAAAGTTCAGGCCGCTGTTTTTTTGAATCCCACTGACCGAAATCATCACGAACAGAAAAGATTCGTTCTTTAGCTCTAGCTTTTTCTTCGTCTCTTCTGGCTCCTCCAAGACATGCATCGAACTTCAATTCTTCAATGGCATCCAGTAAAGTCACCGTCTGGAGCGCATTTCGACTTGCATACTTTCCTGACTCTTCCTGTACCTTTTTCTGATCAATGGCATCTTGTACATAACGCACAATAAGTTCTAAACCCAACTCCTCTGCCAGACGATCTCTGAAAGCAATGGTCTCCGGAAAGTTATGACCGGTATCCACATGGAGCAGTGGAAATGGAATCTTACCAGGGTAAAAAGCCTTCTGAGCCAACCGCACTAGGGTGATAGAGTCCTTCCCTCCAGAAAACAGAATCGCAGGTCGCTCAAATTGTGCAGCTACCTCTCTCATGATATAGATTGCCTCATCTTCCAGTTCTCTTGGAAACTGGCCGTCAAATATTTTCATGCTTGTGTTGTTTAGACTTTAACTTGATGTAATCCACATTCTTTTTTGGAGGTCTCCCACCACCAACGCCCGGCACGAGCATCTTCTCCGGGTTCAATAGCTCTGGTGCACGGAGCACAACCGATGCTGATAAATCCTTGATCATGTAGCTTATTGTAGGGAACCTTATTTAACTTTAGGTACTCGATCATTTCATCATATGACCAATTGAGTAAGGGATTAAACTTGATGACCTGATTCCCTTCATCCCATTCAAGCATGTTGAAGGACTGTCGATTATCAGATTGCCCAGCACGTAATCCGGTAATCCATACCTTTGCACCTTTTAAAGCTCGCTTTAAAGGTTCTACTTTCCTTATATAGCAGCACTCCTTTCTATTCTCAATTGACTCGTAAAAGCTGTGCATACCTTTCTGAGAAGTCAGTCCTTCCACAGCTTGAGTATTCGGATAGTAGACCTTGATATGTTTTTTGTACCTCGACCTTGTCTGATCGATCAGATCGTAGGTCTCTTTAAAGAGTCTACCAGTATCTAAGGTGAAGACTTGGATGTTGAGATCATTTCGAAAAATTGAATCAGTAATCACTTGATCTTCCTGGCCAAAGGCCGAGGAGAACGCCACTTGACCTGAAAACATTTCAGCCAAAAAAGCCAGTGACTCGTTCAGAGGTTTTCCCTCAATTTCTTTGTTAAAAAAATCTAAATCCATTCCTACTTTCTGAGTTTTACGTTAGCCCATGCCCGCTCATGGAGATAATACAAGATCATTTTGGAGACTACTTCTACCGAACCGATCGATAGGGCCATTGCTACCTCACCTGTCACAAAATAAGCTATGAGCATGGTATCAATTGTACCTACAATACGCCAACTGATGGTTTTGGCGATGCTTTTCAGGTTACTATCACTCTTATTCGAGATAGTCTCAATCCTTCTGTTAATGGTCGTATCTAATAGCATATTTCGTCACGTCAATAGACTTACATTTGCAAATCTATGTATTCCCTACCTTTTTTGTAGACTAATAACGCAAAAAAAATCTATCGGTTCCTTAAAATGTCTTTAAGTGTCTTGTTTTCTAGAACTTTTAGGGTGTTGTCACGCACATCTGCCATAACACGATTTAAACCGCAGATCTCCTCCTGGCAGTTTTCGCACTTCTCATAATAGTTAAGGCTGACACAGGGTAACAAAGCGATTGGCCCGTCTAGGACTCGAATTACTTTTGCCAATGGAATCTCTTCGGCTGATTTTATCAGGTAGTATCCTCCCCCTTTTCCTTTCTTACTTCCCAATACACCAGACTTTTTAAGTTCAAGTAAGATGTTCTCCAAGAACTTTAATGAAATCTGCCGCTCTTGAGAAATCTCTGAAATTAGGATAGGCCCTTTGCTGTGATTTTCTGCCAGATAGGTCAAGGCATGAAAGGCATATTGGGTTTTTTTGCTTAGCAAATTCTGATCTTTTGTAATTCTAAGTTATTCAATTTTTCCAACAAAAAAGGAGCCGAAGCTCCTTAGATAAATTTCATTGATTGATCGCCTAGTAGTTATTCAACATAACTGGCATTACTAGCATCAAGATGTCCTCGCTTTCGTCCTTCTCTCCAGGTACGATTAGTCCGGCTCTATTCGGTGCAGACATCTGCAGCGTTATTGACTTAGAGTGTAGGTTACCCAACATCTCTACCAAAAACTTAGCGTTGAAGCCAATTTCCAGATCCTCACCTTCATGCTCACAAGCCAAAGTCTCTTTCGCTTCGTTAGAGAAATCTAAATCCTCTGCTGAAATCGTCAACTCACTGCCTGTAATCTTCAATCGGATTTGATGAGTGGTTTTGTTAGCGTAAATCGAAATCCTTTTCAATGAACCCAAGAACTCATTTCGATCGATGGTCATCTCAATCGGGTTCTCACTCGGGATTACATTCTCATAATCTGGGAATCGCTCATCGATCAAGCGGCAGATCATTTTAATATTATTGAAGTTGAAGTATGCATTTGATGCGTTGTACTCCAAGATCACATTTGAATTCTCTGATGGAAGAGTCGACTTCAACAGGTTCAATGCCTTTCTCGGTATAATGATCGACATTCCAGAATCGGTAGCGACATCCACTCTTCTGTATCTTACCAATCTGTGACCGTCTGTTGCCACAAAAGTCGTATTTGTATCATCTAGCTTAACAAAGACTCCAGTCATCGCGGGTCTTAGCTCATCGTTACTCGTTGCAAAAATCGAATTATTAATGGCGCTGCTCAAAACGTCTGTTGACATGTCCACAGAATAAGCATCAGTTACATCTGGCACTTTTGGAAAGTCGGTGGCGTTTTCACCAGCCAACTTATAGCGACCATTGTCAGAATTAATTTCGACACTATAAGTATCACCATCTATGCTGAAAGTCACCGGTTGCTCCGGTAAATTCTTTAGGGTATCCATCAAAATCCTCGCAGGAACCGCTATACTACCATTTTCCTTTGCTTCAACATCTATTTCAGTGATCATTGATGTCTGAAGATCAGAAGCTGTGATGGTCAAAAGCCCATCATTAATTTCGAATAAAAAGTTTTCTAAAATAGGTACCACAGGGTTGGTGGTAATTACTCCATTAATGTTAGAAAGTCGCTTGAGAAGCTCGGCTGAAGAAACAATAAACTTCATAAATGGTCGATTTTTGAGATGGTTTTATTAAGCGGATAAAATTAACAATAAAATCTATACATAGAACTTTATTACCCCTTTTTGAAGCGCCAACATGAGCTTCTTTTAATGTCAGCCGCGCTACCCATTCCAAAGCAATTCTTCACGTTTTACATTAAGATGGAACCTTTTGAATATTATTACCCTACTTAATTGGTAGGTTTTATATCCTTTTCATTTACTTTGCGTTCAATTCTTCGCATCAGGCAGATCAAATAGTATTAATTATGTCATTAAGCGTTTCAACTAAAGTCAGCAAGACAGCCAAAAAAGATATTCTCGAACTCCAAAGCAGGATTGATAAATTCAACAGAGGAGAAATCGAAGAGGACAAATTCAAACTGTTCCGACTAACCCGTGGGGTCTATGGGCAAAGGCAGCCAGGCGTACAAATGATTCGTATCAAATTGCCTTATGGCAAAGTCACGGCACAACAGCTCATTAAGATCGCGGATACGTCTGATAAGTATGCAACAGGTAACCTACACCTCACCACGCGGCAAGACATCCAGTTACATTACGTAAAGCTAGCCGATTCTCCAGCACTATGGTCGGAACTTGAAGAAGAGGATGTTACACTTCGGGAGGCCTGCGGCAATACTGTTCGAAATGTGACCGCATCACCAGATGCTGGTATCAACCCAAACGAACCTTTTGACATTAGCCCTTATGCGCATGCCTTAACCCACTACTTTCTGCGGAATCCAATCTGCCAGGACATGGGCCGAAAAGTAAAAATCGCTTTTGCCTCAGATGAAAAAGATACTGCCATGACCTATTTCCATGATGCGGGTTTTATTCCAAAACTAAAATATGAAGGCAATCAGAGCATACGTGGTTTCAAAGTAGTTATTGGAGGTGGTTTAGGCGCGCAGGCCATACCCGCTCAAACGGCCTATGAATTTCTCGAGGCTGATCAAATCATCCCTTTTACGGAGGCATTAATACGCGTATTTGATCGCTATGGAGAACGAGCTAACCGAAGCAAGGCTCGTATGAAATTCTTGCTCAAAAAGATAGGCTTTGAGCAGCTAATGGAACTCGTAGAAGCAGAAAGAAAAGCACTCGCTAATCAAAGCTTTGTCGTGGATGACGACTTGGTTCCTACGATTATACCTGAGGAAAAATCAGTACCGAAAGTAGAAATAGAAGACTGGGAAACCTTTGAAGACTGGAAACGGACCAATGTATTTGAGCAGAAGCAAAAGGACTACTTTGGTGTCTGGATTAGGGTACCTCTTGGAGACATCCATTCGAAATCGGCCAGGTCTCTTGCCAAACTGGTGAGACAATACGCAGCAGATGATATACGGGTCACGGCCAATCAAGGGCTTCTATTGAGGTATGTTAGGGCTGAATACCTACCCTGCATCTACAGAACCTTGTCTGAGCTAGACTTGAGCAAGCCTGGTTTCGACTCTACCCATGACATAACCGCTTGTCCGGGAAGCGATACCTGTAATCTAGCAGTGACAAACAGCACTGCCCTGACTACGAAACTAGAGGAGATGCTCAGCACAGAATTCAAGCACCTTATTGATGAGTCCTATATCAAGATCAAAATTAGTGGTTGTATGAATGCCTGCGGTCAGCATATGGCAGCCAACATTGGCTTTCATGGAAGTTCCATCAAGAATGGAGCTCTAGTCATTCCAGCAATGCAAGTAGTGATTGGTGGCGGACTCTCACCCACGGGAGAAGGATTTATAGCAGAGAAAGTGATCAAGATTCCTACTAAACGGATTCCGTCAGGTTTGGCCATGGTACTTCGGGAATATGAGGCCAAATCTGAAGCCGGTGAATACTTCAATGACTTTTATCAAAGACTCGGTAAAATACACTTCTACCATCTGCTCAAGCCGCTAGCCAATGTCCCTTCATTGGCTAGAGAAGATCATATGGACTGGGGAAAAACCGAAGACTTTATTCCGGAGATTGGTGTTGGTGAATGTGCCAGTGTGATGCTGGATGTAATCGGAACCATAATCGAAGAGTCTCAAGAGCGACTTGATTGGGCCAAGGAAGGATTGGAGCAAGCTGCTTGGGCCGATTCCATTTATAACAGCTATAGCAGTTTCGTGATTGGTGCAAAAGCTTTACTGCTCAGTGAAGACATCAAATGCAATACTCAGATCGGTATAATCGAGAGTTTTGAAGAACACTTTGGAGATCATGAATTCTTCAAACTAGCAGATGGATTCAAAGCATTTGTGCTAAGAATGAAAGTAGAGCAACCGAGCTCCGAATTTGCTCAGGGGTATTTCAAGGATGCAGGAGCATTTCTTGAGCGCGTCAGGTTATTCAGAGAGGTTCAATTAAAAGCATCTGACAACGAAGAAAAACTAGTGATCACAGACTTCTACAAAGCTTAAAATGAACACATACCCTAAACTCACCCTAGTGGGTGCCGGACCTGGAGACCCTGACTTGATCAGCTTGAAAGGTATAAAAGCCATTGCCGATGCCGATGCGATTCTCTATGATGACCTGGCAAGTAAGGAACTGCTCACCTATGCCAAGCCAAAGGTCGAGAAGATCTATGTAGGCAAGCGTGTGGGCAAGCACAGCCATACGCAAGATACAATCAACGAATTGATCGTGCATTTTGCCAAAGAAAAGGGGCATGTGGTCCGCCTAAAAGGTGGAGACCCATTCATTTTCGGTAGGGGTTATGAAGAGGTCGAGTATGTGAGAGATCACAATATCGAAACTGCCATAGTCCCTGGTATCAGCAGTGCTCATGCGGTACCCGCTTTACAGGGAATACCACTAACCAGTAGAGGTGTGAGTCAAAGTTATTGGGCAGTTACAGCCACCTCTAAGGACGGTACGATGACCAAAGACATAAGCCTCGCAGCACAATCCACCGCCACAGTAGTCATCTTGATGGGAACGAGGAAGCTTAAGGAAATCTGTGAGACATTCTCTGCATATGGTAAACAGGAAACTCCTGTTGCTATTATCCAAAACGGCACCATGGCAAATGAGAGAATAGTAATAGATACGGTCGACTCAATTTATGCTAAAGCAAAGGCAGAAAGCATATCTTCCCCCGCAGTGATCGTCATTGGTGAAACAGTGAGTCTGTCCGATATATCGTGGAAAGAACGCTTCAAGCTCAACCAATACTTTGGATAACATGGCCAACGAATTATACCCAGTATTTTTAAAAGTTCAACAATTCGACACGCTTATAGTCGGAGGTGGTGAGGTCGGACTTGAGAAACTCACATTCCTATTGAAGAGTAGCCCCAAGGCTAAGGTTACCCTTGTCGGAAAAGAAATTAAGACAGAGATCAAGTTGCTAGCTGCTAATCACGACCATGTTACGCTATTGGAACGTGAATTCTTCAATGAAGACCTGACCGGAATGCAAATGGTAATCATCGCCACTGAAGATCATGAAACCAATGTTAGCATAAGGAACGAGGCTAAGTCCAGAGACATCTTAGTTAATGTAGCAGACACACCTGACCTCTGTGATTTCTATTTGGGTAGTATTGTCACGAAAGGGGACTTGAAAATCGCCATTTCGACAAATGGAAAATCACCAACTATCGCCAAACGACTAAAACAGGCATTGAACGAGGCTCTACCACATGAGATGGATAGTCTTCTGCAGAATATGAGGGTGATTCGCGATCGGCTTGGTGGAAATTTTGGATTTAAAGTGAAAAAACTGAACCACATCACCCAATCCTTAGTTTCTCAAAGACAAAATGATAACCCTTGCCCTGAAGGTTGCCCTTTAGCACAAAAGGACTAATATTGACAACATGAAAGAAGTTACCGTTAAAGAACTTGAAGCTCTAAAATCATCTGGCACCGATTTTCAATTGATTGACGTGAGAGAACCCAATGAATTTGAGATTGCAGAAATCGGTGGTGAGTTAATCCCCATGAACTCAGTTCCACAAAACGTGGATAAGTTCTCTAAGGACAAGCAGGTGATTGTGCATTGCCGAAGTGGCAAACGTAGTGGCGATGTGATCAGCTGGCTAGAAGCAAATCACGGCTTCGAAAATCTCTATAACTTAAAAGGTGGCATTCTTGCTTGGGCAGATGAAATAGACCCTAGCGTTCAGAAATACTAGTCACTATCGCTCATAGAGAAACACCTCCGTAGAGGTGCCATTTCTCATTTGAAATGAGAAAGCCTTTTTCGCTTGCCAGCCTGGCAAATCAAAATCATGTGTGACGATTCTGGCCCCAGGTTTAAGCTCATTTTCGAGCTTCATAGATAGTGTGCCCAAAACCCCTCTATTCAGGTATAGGATGAAGACGTCACCCTTGCTAAAATCAAAGTCCATCATGTCTTCTTCAATGATCAGAATCTCATTGGTCAGCTCACTTTCCTTAATCTTATCATAGGCTAAGGCCAAAGCCTCCGGCAGTATTTCAAGGCCTATGCCCTTCGCTCCATACTGCTGATTTGCTCTAATAAGAGACATTGCATCACCGCAACCTAAATCGACAACGATATCTGTAGACTTCACTTCTGCCACTTTGAGTTTAAAATCAATTAAGTCAACAGGTGTTAATCCAAATATTTCGCGATTGACTGGTGTGTTTAACATCTTAGCTGGTATTAGCCGTTAGAAAACCTACTGTATTTCCGTTTCCGGAGAACTCCTCTTGCAACACCGAAAAGAACGATCAAGATGATCGGCCCGACCAAGTTGAGTACTTGCCAATAAGCTCTTTCGGCATTAACCTTTACCTTATTTAAAGGACGAATTTGAACTTCTTTGGCACGTGCGGTTATCAAACCGTTTTCATCGGTGAGATAGGTTAAGGCATTAAAGAGAAAGTCTTTGTTTGCGTATCGAACTTTGTCTCCTTCTTCCCGAAAGGGATTAAAGCCTAATTCCATTGGAGCACCATTCCTCAGGTCTAATTCATTCCGAATCATATCACCATCAGAAACTACAACGATCTTACCATCCTCACTTTCTCCTTTGAATCTAGCCTTTTCTTCATTCGACAACACACGGTTTTTGAAAAGCGAAGTGAAACTACCTTCCAATAGATAGGCGATCGGTTCTCTCCCATGGTCAAAACTAGCCGGGTCCGGCTGATTGGCGTAGTCTTCAAAGGCGACTCGGGCGGGAGCGGCCATTACTCTGGTGAAATCAGAAGTAAACATGAGAGGTGTCTTCTTGACTCCATCCGCTTTTACAGTATCTATGGTGCCGAAAGTTCTGGCGTAAACCGCATCCAGATTTTTTGTAATTGGGTGATCCGCAAAATCATTGACAGCGGCATAGAAAGGCCAAGGCAGATTGATAATATTCTGATTATCATCAACCACAACAGGGTATCGACCAAAATTCTGAATGTCTTGAACATAGTTCTTGTTCAGCCGAACACCATAGCGAAATAACATGTCGTCCAGACCTGTTTCAACAGGTAGCCCTAATGTCCCCGCCCCTGCGGCTCTTGCCATATCAGCATTCAAGGCATCAATCAAAAACAGGGCTTTACCACCATGCATGATGTATTGATCCAGCTTGAACTTATCGTCTCTTGAATATGCTTCCCGCGGTTTGGAGATGATTAATGCATCAAAACCTTTAATGCGATCTTGTGCCGATAAATCCACATACTCTAGGTCGAAATATTGGATCATCTCAGCATTGAATCCAGCGATATTCACAGAATCTAGTTCTTGATGCCCTCTCACCAGTCCGATCTTTTTTCGATCGACCTTAGCCAATCGCTGAATACCTACTGCTAGATTGAATTCTAAGTTTTCAATGGACTGGTTAATCGCTTCATCAGGGGTTAAGCCGATTTTTGCCCCATCAGAAAGCAGGATTGCACCTGCCTGATCATTGTAACTTATAATAACATAGGGGAAAATGAAGCGTCTTACCTGATTACCATTTTCATTAAAAATGGCCTGAGTCGGTGACAGTCTCAGTCGGCTGGTTAAGTAGTCGAAGTTTTCTTGCCGTTCCTGATCGGTTTCTGCATCATTAAAATCTGTGAAGAAATAATTGAGCTGACTACCCGACTTATTTTCAAACTCCTTTAGTGTCTGCACCAAAGACTTTTGTAATCTGAGATATTGTGAAGGCAAATCTCCTGCTAAAAGGATCTCGATGGAGAGCGGTTGGTCCAATTTCCTCAATAACTCACCTGTTGCAGGCTTTAAGGTGAAGCGCTTATCGGCCGTTAGATCTATCCTCAAATAGGCATTGGCTGCTGCAATATTGAAAACAAGAATGACGATTATACCAATCGCAAAACCTCTCAAAATCTTACTACGAATAGGTTTAAAAGAGAAAAGCCTTGTCGCCATTTTCAAATGGGTCAACAAAAGCACAATAGCCGCTACACTCACAAAATAAGCTACATTTCGGGTATCAATTAGTCCACGCCCCATGGCTTCGAAATGATAACTCAGACTTAATTCTTCTATCAAAGTGGACAACTGACCAGAGAACAAACCTGCTAAGGACTCTACCCCTGCAAACATGAAAAAGCAGAAGAAAACAGCGATAATAAAGGCAATGATTTGGTTTTCGCTAAGGGATGAAGCCAGTATACCGATCGCGGCAAATACACCTCCCAACAATATGAGTCCCAGATAAGAGCCAGCAATACCGGGCACGTCCAGGTTACCCACAGGATTACCCAACTCGGAAATAGAATAACAGTAAATAAGCGTTGGAAGAATCGAGAAGATCACCAAAGTAAATGCTGCGAGGAACTTGCCCATGATGATCTGAAAATCGGTCAAAGGCCTGGTCAACAACAGTTCGATAGTTCCCGTTTTGTTTTCTTCTGCCAGCATACGCATGGTAATGGCTGGAATCAGAAACATGAAAACGAAAGGCCCCATGGTGAAGAGGGTTTCCATATCCGCATAGCCATAGGTGAGGATACTGGTCTCTGGAAATACCCAGGTAAGTAAACCAATGCCTGTTAGAAAGACTCCTATGACCACATAAGCGATCAAGGAATTTAGAAACTGCCTGATCTCCTTTTTATAGATCGCCCACATCCGAAGTTTGGGTTAAGTTTCTAAATACTTGTTCCAGGTCCTTTTCTTGCTGTTGCATGCTCAGAATGACCCAGTCATTCTTTTTGGCCAACTCGAAGATTTTTGGCCTCAAATCTTCTTTCGAGGTATGTGTAATTTCAAAAGTGTTTTCGCTAATCGATTCTACCGATCCAAAAGCTTCGAACTCCTTTGCGTCAACTGATGACTGCAACTCTACTCTCAGCACTTGTTGACTTTCAGTAAGGTTCTCGACCGTATCATTTGCGACAATATTACCCTTATCGATAATGATCACGCGATTACAAAGTGCTTTGACTTCTTGCATGATGTGGGTCGAAAGGATAACCGTCTTGTTTTTGCTGATCTCCTTAATAAGATTTCGAATTTCAACCAGTTGGTTGGGATCCAAACCTGTTGTGGGTTCGTCCAAGATCAATACACTTGGGTCATGGATTAAGGCTTGTGCCAAACCTACGCGTTGACGATAGCCCTTACTCAGGGTTCCTATCTTCTTGTTTTGCTCGACAGTCAACCCACACAGTGAGACCATATCCGTAATGCGCTCTTTTAAAGCCGGACCTTTTAGGCCATGCAACTCTCCGATAAAGGCAAGGTATTCATGAACATACATATCCAAATAAAGTGGATTATGCTCAGGGAGATAGCCAATTTGCTTGCGTGCATTAACCGGGTTTTGGGTCACATCGATATCAGCCACTTGAACCGTTCCGCCAGATGGCGGAATAAAGCCAGTGGCTATCTTCATTGTCGTGGATTTACCAGCGCCATTGGGCCCCAGAAAGCCTAATATATCACCCGGATTTACTTCAAAAGAGATATCATTTACCGCTTTCTGACTTCCGTAAACCTTAGTGAGTTGGCTGACTTTGATGGACATTGAAAAATTAACGTATTGCCGACTTATTTATTGGGCCTGCCCTTTGGCATTAGTGGCCTAACCTCTACATCCACCACGTGGTAATTCGGATGAGTTTCAAGGCTCTGCAATATAGTCATTGCAATGTCTTCCGGACGCATCATATTTTCATTTGCATTGGCAAATTCTATGCTGTCAAAAAAGTTTGTATTGGTAGAACCAGGATATATGGTGGATACTTTGATACCGTGTTGTCGCAATTCCTTGAAAATGGACTGACCGATGCCCCTAACCGCATGTTTTGTGCCCACATAACCAGACATTGTCTCTACCCCGTTCGTTCCTGCGATAGACGCAATATTCACGATATGACCTTCTTGCGCTTCGATCATATCGGGTGCTACCATTTTTGTACAATAGAAGAGACCATGAACGTTCACATCAAACATAGCTTTCCAGTCTTCTACTTCCATCTCATGGATAAGTCCCTGAACACCAAAGCCAGCATTATTGATCAACACTGATGCATTCCCAAGCTTTTCTTTTGTCAACCTGAAAGAGCCTTGCACGTTCTCCCAATTGGCCACATCGGTACCAAAGAAGTGATAGTTTTCATGATCTATCTCGGGATTAGTTCTTCCCCAACCAGCTACCACCATTCCGGCATCGAGCAATACTTTGACCGTTTCCAATCCGATGCCTTTGCTTACACCAGTGACTATTGCGAGTTTTCCTTTTAATTCCATCTTACTTTAATACTTTTTGCTTGGTTTTGGTTCGGCATTTGAGGCAAGTTATACAGTTTTTTTAAGCCAGAGCAGTGCCTATCTCCACCCCCAGCCCCCGCCAGCGGGGGACATCATCAATTTCCTCTATTGCGGGAGGTGCCAGAATGACGGAGGGTGACTTAAAATCACCTTAAGAGTCTAAAACTTCATTACTGCTTTGCAACAAGCTCTTTGATAATTGTAGTCATTCCTTTTTCTGCCTTAAAAGCCGCTTCGAGTATCTTGCTGATCTCAGCTTTTTCAAGGTTATCCGGATCGCAAAGATCTGTGATGGCGGAAATAGCAAATACCGGAAGATCCATATGTCTCGCGACAATCACTTCCGGGATGGTAGACATACCCACGGCATCGCCACCAATTCGACCAATGAAGCGATACTCAGCTCTAGTTTCGAGGTTTGGCCCGCTCACTCCGGTGTAAACTCCTTCATGGCATCGTATATCATTGGCCTTCGCGATCTCCAAAGCCTCATCAATCATTTTTCTTTCATAAGGCTCACTCATATCTGGAAAACGGCCTCCGAAATCATCCAGATTAGCACCCGTCAATGGGTTTTCTTTGGTCAAATCGATATGATCTTCGATGATCATCAAATCGGCCACTTGATAGCTCAAATTGACTCCTCCAGCCGCATTGGAAACGAAGAGCTTCTCTATTCCCAGCTTCTTCATAACCCGAACCGGGAAGGTTACCTCCTTCATATCGTAGCCTTCGTAGTAGTGAAAACGTCCTTGCATCGCTACAACTTTTCGACCTGACAGTTTTCCGAAAATGAGTTTTCCGCTATGGCTCTCTACAGTCGATACCGGAAAGTTGGGAATGTTGGCGTACTCCAATTCTTGTTCTATCTGAATGTCATTTACCAAGGCACCCAGACCGGTTCCCAAAATAATTCCGAACTCAGGTTCATAGTTGCATTGTGATTTTATAAAGTCGACTGTTTGGTAAACCTTTTCAGTATAAGTCATAGCTAGAATATCAATGGAAGTCTATATCAGGTAAACAAATATGGCTTGTAAAGATGCAAAGTTTTTAAATCTTCTGAACCTTTCACAATCCAATTTGCTTTATATGTCGTGACATTTATCGATCAATTGAAATTTCGACAAATGCCCTTAATTTCGCAGCTAAATTGAAGCCATGATTACCATTGTAGTAGGAACTAATCGTAAGCATTCCAACAGCAGAAAAATTGCTGATTACTATCAAACCATCCTTGCGTCTAAGGGTGCTGAAAGCCAAGTAGTAGACTTAGTAGACCTTCCCGAAAATTTCCTAAGCAATGCCCTGTATGAAAACAATGGCAAGAATGAGGCTTTCAATGAAATTAGAGAGCAAGTACAATCTGCAGACAAGCTAGTGTTTATAGTTCCCGAGTATAATGGTTCCTTCCCTGGTATCCTTAAGACCTTTATTGATGGCCTGAAATATCCTGAGGGGGTTAGAGATAAGAAAGCAGCCCTAATTGGTGTTTCTTCTGGTGTTCAAGGGGGCGTATTTGCCATGTCTCACCTTACAGACATCTTCAACTATTTGGGCATGCATGTTTTAGCATTGAAGCCTAAGCTTGCTGGCATTGAAAGGAATTTTTCCGAGGGTAAAATCACGAATGACCTTTACAATCAGTTACTCGAACAGCAAGCAGAAAAACTGATTGAGTTTTAGGAATTATTTCAAAAACTCGGGCGCTTACAACTTCTCCTTTCTCCTTTGCATGCAAACTGCTTTTCAGCGCAAAAGCAGCACTCTCTTTTCTTATCGCGACAATAGGTTAAATACTTATCAAGTTAAGACCATTGCCATGAAAAGAAACGTCAATTTTTTAATAATCCTGATGCTAATAGCCATCGCATTTAGTTGTGAAAACGAGCCATTAAGCGACATTGACGACACGGATATAACAGAATCATTTGACTTCCATATTTCTAGCGAAGACCTGACAGGTATAATTGAATTACCTGAAGCCATTAAAGGGTCAGAGGTCGTCAACATCGAAGTTCTAAATGATCCAACAGGCGAATACGAAGTACTCACACAGACCTTCAGCTCACTATTGGAGCGGGGGGAAAACTACCATTACATCGTATATACAGCTCCTGATCTCAGTCCGGAAAGCGATGAGCTTATCATAGAATTGAAAACCTCGGATGGAGAAAAGACTCAGGTTTTAGCTAAGCCAGTAGTACTTGACCACAGCTGTTCAGGCCCATCTAACTATAATTTTGCCATTAAAAATTTCAGCTTCGATGTAAAAGCCGGTGATGTAATAGAGGTCCCTGCGGTTCAGGCTAGATATTCTTTGAGTGGCGGACAATTCTCCAGTATTCCCTGTGAATCTGTAATTGAAGAGTCTAATACCAATCCCATACCCAATAGAAGAAGTGAGCTAAGGCTTTACCCTATCGGAGAAAATCTTATTACCATACCTGATGGTCGCTGCTGTACATTTTTAGGACCAGGCCATAGTCCGAACATCGATATAAAACGGTACAATGCTGATGGCACAGAGCAAATCAGTTCTAGTTCAAACCCTAACGCTCCTGCCACACCCTTCAACTGGATATTCACAATTCCTGAAGGCAAAACAGGGACCTTTAGATTCTTGAAAAGGGAGGTAACCTGGAAAACAGAGGTTGAAGGAAGCCTAACAGGCCTGTCGGGTCAGAGGCTACCGAACTATACACCTGAATGGTATTCGAGGACACAATTCCACAGCTACAGCATTATCACATTTCATGTAAATAACTGATAATAAGCTCAAACCATTCTTTACCTAAAATGCATATGACTATTGAAGAGTAAGTATCAGAATGACATCTACCCTTCAAGGCCATTCTTCCACCCAAAAGTTTCCAATGAGCGGAAGCAGCGTTTTCCTGTAGCAAGCCGACTACTCCAATAACCAGCATCTTCATGTTGAAAAACCTAACCTACTTATTAGCCATAACAGCGACTCTAAGTATTCACTCTTGTGGAGATATAACACTTTCGGATGGTCCAGATCCAACTGAGTTCGAAGTGGACCAACTCTTTGAATTTCCTGTATCAAGCACAGACGGCACTGGAATCATTCAACTACCATTATTTTTTAATGGTGATAGTGTGAGCAGTTTTAAAGTAACCAATACTCCTAGAGGAAGTATCGAAGCCTACTCCTTCAAAATGAGTACTGATTTCAATAGGCCTCATCATCAATTCAGGCTAATCAAATACGTTATCCCAAATGAAACACCACCTGGCACACGACTAGAAGATGACGTTATATCCATTGAACTCACGACCCTAAATGGAAATATCTACAGACTAGGTGCAAAGCCAATAGTTGCCGATGCTTTCTGCGACCAAGGCAACAACAACTTTAGTCTGATTCTAAAAAACTATCACTATGAAGTAAAAAAAGGCCAAGTGAATGCCTTCAACATATTCAACGATATCACTTGTCAACCTGGAGTAACGCTAAGTATTGCTAGTGCAGGTAGTTATTGGGTGCAATTGGGTAATACTCCTTACAATCAATCCCACCCAGATCATTTGGACCGCGCTATTGCCCACGGACGATCAAACTATTTGGCAAACAACAATCAACTCACGGGTGTATGGTCAGAGCTTCCTGATAATCATTACGGTATGATAGTGCCTGACAATACACCTGTAGGTACAAACTTCCAGTTCGCCTACGCCATGTTTTTGCCAAAAAGAGCCCACCCCAATGATCCCCTTTACACTTTTTTTGATCAGTACGGATTTCTGGGATTAACGGAATGGGAGATCAGACTAGAATATGTTCAATACGGCATTATGACATTCACCGTAGTGGACTAAAAGAATGCAACAGAATAAAAATACTCGACAAATGTCAGAGACAAAGATGAATAATTGAAAGATGGAGCTCTAAGCCTAGAGCTCCTCATTTATTATTAAATGACCACTAAAACACTGATAAAAAAATGTCAAGCGGGCGATCCAAAGGCTCAGAAAAAGTTGTACGATTTGTACAGTGGAATGGTGATGTTCATCTGTAGCCGCTATACGAATGATTCGGAAAGTGCTAAGGATATTTTTCAAGAGGCGTTTATTCGAATCTTCGAGAGCATTGTCAATACAAAAAAGATTGACTCCCTGAAAAATTGGGTGTATACAATCGCAGTGAGGACCTCCATAGATGCACTCCGAAAGAAAAAATTGACTTTGGCCGAGCATAACGGTGATTATGATAATGTCAATACCCTTACCGATGACCACCTCGACATTCTAGACAAACTAGAATATCAAGAGATCATGGACGTGGTTAGAAACATGCCTGACGGGTATCGACTTGTCTTTAACCTCTATTTAGTGGAAGGTTATAGTCATAGGGAAATAGGTGAACTCCTAGATATATCTGAGAGCACCTCCCGATCACAATTGACAAGGAGTAAGCAATTACTGAAGAAATACTTAGAAGAGATTGGAGTAAGAGGATATGAGAAGGCAGTCTAAAATCAAGCTCTTAAGAGACATACTCTCGAAAAAGATTCGGAATAATTCTGAAGCACCACCAAGTGGTGCCTTTATGGAAATTCAGAAAAAGTTATCTACCAATTCCAGGTTGAAAGAAATTCTCAGTGAGAAATTTAAAAATAAATCCTCACGACCTCCGATAGGTGCATTTGAGGCGATTCAAACCGGTTTAAGCAACAATGGACAATCCCCGTTCTGGTCGAGATACAAGGTGCATACTGCAGTCGTCCTTTTGATTATTGTTTTGGTGAGTCTATTGGTCATACCGGGTGAACTAAGAACTAACTCACTATCAACATCCGATGATACGCTTTCTCCACCTCAAGCATTAGATGCATATGAAAAATCTCAATCAAAAAAGTATGGTACCACGTCAATGGATGTCGCAAAAGACAATACCTCATCAATTACGAATAAAGTAAAAAGGTCAACTCTAATGGTTGTAGAAGGAACTGATAAAACAGCTCTTCCAAGTATTGAATTAAACAACACTGATTTTAATGATGGACGAAGTAAAACTCAATTGACTTCTAAAATTTCGGTGGTTAACTCCCAAGCCAATAGCAATATTGGTCTTAGAGCAATCGTGACTCAAGGGCCAGGTGTAGACTTCAACAGAGGTATTCAAAAAGCCCAGATGAAACCTTATCGCGGAAGGGTCTCCATCCCCCCACTGTTTCTTGCCGATTGGAGCAAGGACTCTTCAGAGCATGTCACTTATTTTCAAAAAAGGATCAACAAGTTCTTTTTTGAAGTCCAACCACTCTACAATCAACTAATGATTGAAAATGGTACGGGTAGTGTATTAAAGTTATCGGACAATCAGCAGAACTTGTCCCAAAAACCAGGTTTCAAAGTTGGAGGTGGGGTATTACTACAACTTTCAGATAATCTAAGGTTGAAAACAGGCCTGTATTACCTACAATTTTCCAAGCAAATCGAATACAGCTTGTTTCGAAGTATTCAAGGTCTGGGTAATGGGCAGAATCCTTTGTTTTATTTTGAAGGCGATGTCAATGAATCAATAGAATCAAAGCTGATACTCGGGAACATCGGTTTCGAGCTAGACTTATACAAGAATCACTACATCGGAATAGAGTACGATGCAGGGTACTCAATCGGGTCAACCGAAACTCGAGCTTCCAATATTGGTCTCTATTTTAGCCTTGCTCAGTTCAAATTAGGTAACTTCAGATACATACTTGAACCTCATGTAAGCCATCCCTTAACATCAAGTAATGCCGATTTCTATAGCTTCCGATCCAATTTAGTTGGCTTCAGTTTAAAGGTTATTAGATAGTCATTGGTAAAGTTTCGGGGTATTTCAGCATATAATTTCATAGACCCTGAAACAAGTTCAGGGTGACGTCAGTCGGAGGAACCTGCACTATTTCTTCTCGAGTTTTTCCAATCTTTTCAAGAGATCATTTATCAGCTTATCCTGTTTCTTGATTCGTTTTTCCTGATCAATAGTATATAAAGTTAGTTCTTCAACTTTCTTTAATAGGTTCATGTTCATCTCAGATAGCTCTATTCCATTGAGCTCCATTTCTTTGGCTGAAGGTATTTCAGGCAGATGTCCTTTTTTAGCTATGAACGTCTTCACTTCATCTAGTGTTCTTAAGGTATAATTGTTGTCAAAGACATAGTCCGGTGGGTTTACAACCTGGACTTTCACTTTTTCTGCGAGAATATTACCATCAACGGTGAGCCCCCCATTAATACTCTGCAGACCATGACTATGTAGAACTTTTGCCCATGTGCCGTTTCCTTGAACATCAGTACTCCGAAAATACATAGTAGGGCTCTGATGGCTGTTTTTAATTGCAATCTGACCGTTATACCTATACTCATCATGGTTAGAACTATGATTCATATTAATACCCCAGAACCAATTACCATTGTTTGGCTCAGGAGCATTCACAGCATTATAGCTTTGGTAAAACCCACTCTTCCATAAATCATTCCAATCAGTAGTACTAACTGGATCATCCAAGACAATTGAATTACCTGTAAGATCTCCACCTACGGCAAGGTCACCACTTATTGTATGGCTGCCCACGCTATGTATCACCTTCGCCCAGACCCCTAATCCATTAACATCAGTGCTTCGAAAATACATAATTGGATTCTGATGGCTGTTTTTTATTGCAATCTGACCGTTATACCTATAGCCGCTATGATTACTACTATGGTTCATATTTAGCCCCCAAAACCAGTTTCCATTATTCGGCTCTGGCGAATTTGATATATTGTAGCTTTGATAAAATCCACTCTTCCAGAGAAGATTCCAATCTGCAGTTGTCACTGGGTCATCAAACTCTTGACCCAAGAGGATTTGAGGACTGATAACAATAATGAGGTAATAGAAATATTTCATAATGTGCTTGTTTAATTTTTCTTCTCCAATTTTTTAAGACGTTGCATTAAGTCCTTAATCATTACACTTTGTTTTTTGATTTTCTCATTTTGTATGTCAATTCGTTTTTTCTGATCAATAGTGTATAGTGTCAACTCTTCTACTTTTTTTAGTAGTGTAGCATCCATGGCTCCCAGGTCAAGCCCCTTTTCTTCCATTTCCTCTGCAGATGGTACTTCAGGAAGGTGTTGATTCTCTCTAATAAATGATGCTACCTCTGCCAAGGGTCTTAATTTAAAATTTGAAGCAAAGACATAGTCTGGCCAACCCGTTGCTTCTACTTTGACTTTTTTAGAACGGATAGTTCCATTGACTTCTAGTTTTTCGCCAGGAGTACTTGTACCTATTCCGACATTACCGTACGGCATTACCACTTTCCCACCGTATTGATCAAATTGGCTCAAGCCAATTACGATTTTATTACTCCAACCAGCTCCTAGAATTAAGTCCCGACCGGCTGCCATAAGGTACCCTTTCAAATCGTCTCCTTGACTCAAACTCACACCCCATGAACTCTGCTCGTTCGAATGCCTGATCTTAATTGTTGGTGCAGAAGAATTTACGAGTTCCAAAAGTTTGCCTGGAGTGGTAGTACCAATACCAACTCTCATGCTAGCAAAATTAAAAGTAGCCAACGCCCCTTTGCTTGTGTCTAAGTCTCCTGAAAAGGAGCTATATGGATAAACAAATAGTGAACCTCCATTCCAAGCACCAATTTTGGGACTGTTCACATCTGACCTCATCATTAAACCCCAATTATTCCCATTGTTGATATGTAAAAACGCTTCTTGACCAATTGGTCTAAAGGCCAGTTGACCATCGTCCGTTCCTGAGGAAACAATTCTAAACTTGTAACTCGCAGGGTCGACTCCAATTCCTACATTCCCATTATACTGAATTCCAGTCGAGGTGGTAGTCCATTGCGCAAAGCACGAAATGGAAACGAAGAGGAGAAAGGTTACTAATAATGGCTTTTTCATGTGAACTTATTTTTAATTATTCATTGATCTATTTGACTAATTAAATTAATGAATAAGAAAATCACACACTAACCCTTTATCAAGTTTGTGCCAATTTGTACTTCCCAAAAAAGATGTTCTGCCGTGCTCGATCGATCCGACCGCTCTAAGCGGTCGGATCGGTCAGTCTCTTCGGCTTCGCTCAGAGTAGGAAAGAGGAGTGGTTAGACTTTGAGAAGCCTAAGGAATGAATTAATCAGGAGATTGCTTCACTGCACCTGTCTGCTGACAGGCAGTCTCGCAATGACGAAGTGATACAACCCGCAATGAAGTATAAAAAAAGACAGCCCATGGCAGTAGGCTGTCTTAATCACATGTCTCTTTTAACCCGTAGGCTAAAAAAGTAATTAATCTACATTATCATGTAGAAACTTATTGTCTCCCATAATCTCATCATCATCATTGAGATTGAATCTAGAAACAGATCTTTCGGAGGACGGAAGGTTATCCGTCAACCTTACTTGCTTTCTTTGATAAGCTGGTATCTCGAGTTTTTCCTTAAAGTCACCCTGATCAATTTGCTGACCACTGGTACCCCTAAGTCTTTCCTCGCGAATTCTTGCTTGTTCCTGGAGCTTCACACGTTTCATTTCCAAGAAGTTCTTATTTCGTTCTTCTTGAAAATCATTATCCAAAGCCTGATTTCGCTCCTCAATTTCTGGCTCCTGAGGGGTTGCAGGAGGAAACTCTTCTATCTCGTACTTCTCTGCCAAGCGACTTAAGAAAGAGTATCCTGAGGTCATTTCTTCAGGCTCATCTTGAGGTTCTTCTTTTGCTTCAGGTTGAGGCTCCTCACTCTTGACTTCTTCCGTAGTGTCAAAAAGGAGTGTCTGCGATTCGTGTTTAGGTGAAAGGGAGTCATCGTGACTAGATTCAATCTCTTGATTGCTCTCAAGATCGATTACCTTTTTCCTTACAACGGTTTCTGCTTTGAGCTCTGGAGTCTCAAAACCTGTAGCAATAACTGTGACGCTGATGCTCTGGCCATGTTCCTGATCAATGCCATGCCCGAAAATAACCTCGGCATCATCACCAGCTTTTTCTTGAATGTATTCTGTAATTTCTGTCAACTCATCCATCTGTAGCTCGGCTTCCTCGCCTGAGACAATGGATAGTAATATTCGCTTAGCGCCATGGATATCTTTACTATTCAACAATGGAGAAGAGATAGCCATTTCTGCGGCACGCAGTGCCCGACCTTCGCCTTCTGCCAATGCAGATCCCATAACGGCTGCTCCGGCACCTTTCATCACTGTCTGAACATCCATAAAATCGACATTCACATAGCCTGGTACTGTAATAATCTCTGCGATACCCTTAGCTGCCGTAGTGAGTACATTGTCGGCTTCGCCAAATGCACTGCTAATCGGAAGGTTACCATGGATCTCTCTGAGCTTATCATTCAAAATGACCAGTACCGTATCACAATTCTCTTTCAATTCAGCAATACCCTGATTGGCCGCTGCTGTCTTTTTCTTTCCTTCAAAACTGAATGGAGCTGTTACGATACCTACCGTCAACAGGTCCATATCTTTGGCAATTTTAGCAATCACCGGTGCGGCACCCGTACCGGTACCTCCACCCATACCCGCTGTGATGAATACCATTTTGGTGTCATCACCGAGCATCTCTCTGATTTGATCTTTGCTTTCTATTGCCGCGTTTTTTCCTGTGTCAGGATTTGCACCTGCTCCAAGTCCTTCGGTAAGGCCTATTCCAATCTGTAACCTGTTTGGAATTGGACTACTTTTTAATGCCTGTGCATCTGTATTGCACACTACGAATTCCACATCTTTAATTCCTTGATTAAACATGTGATTTACTGCGTTGCTTCCGCCACCGCCAACGCCAATCACTTTGATAATTGACTTGTGGTGAGAAGGAAGCTCAAACATGTATGAATCTGCCATGATCTTTGTTTTTAAGTCGAAAGAGACAAGCCTCAAAGTTCAAGTCTCAATCTTAGTTTCTTTTTCTTCTTTGGTTTTGGATTAGGTTAGACGCCATGCCTTCTTTAGCCTCAATCCTTCAACCTTTCTACTTATTTCAATACTCGTTTTTATCATGAAAATCGTCCATGAGCAACCCTTTCGTACGATCGATTAGCTTACTGAAGAATTCGGAACCCTTCTTTTCACTTTTTGTCGGACGTTTTCCTGCACCATGACTTTCCATGTACCTGTTTTCTCTTTCATCGATCGCTCTGAAACCTGATAGTACCAGACCTACTGTGGTCGCATACATTGGGCTCTTGATTGCTTCGATTTTCGATTTCCCTAAATGCTCGTTTGGATAACCAATCCGAGCATCCATACCAGTCATATACTCAAACAGTTGTTTGATATACCCCAATTGAGAGCCACCACCAGTAATTACAATACCGCCAGCCAACTTGCTCCCATAACCTGAGGTTATGATTTCGGCATGTACTAATTCAATAATTTCTTCCATTCTAGCTTCAATAATGTGCGCTAGGTTACGGATCGAAATCTCCTTTGGAGGCCTATTTCTTAGCCCAGGGATCGATACAATCTCATTAGGGTTAGCCTCTTCAGCGATTGCTTTACCGAACTTAGTTTTTAACAGTTCTGCTTGGTTTTGCATCACTTTTAAACCTTCCTTGATATCGCTAGTAATAATATTACCACCGAAAGGAATTACTGCCGTGTGCCTGATAATGCTGTCATGAAATAGTGCCACATCAGTAGTACCACCTCCAATATCTACTAGACAAACGCCCGCTTCTTTCTCCTCGTCAGAGAGTACCGACATGCTTGATGCCAATGGCTCAAGAATCAAATCGTCAATCTCAAGGTTGGCACGCTTTACGCATTTGTTGATATTACGAATCGCATTTGTCTGTGCTGTGATCACATGAAAATCGGCTTCGAGTTTTACGCCCGACATACCAACGGGATCTTTGATACCATCTTCATAATCCACGATGTAGTCTTGTGGCATTACATGGATGATCTCACAACCCGGAGGCATTACGATTTTGTGAATATCATTGGTAAGTCGATTAATATCTTCGACCGTAATTTCATCATCTACTCTATCTCTGGTAATACTTCCATGGTGGATTGAGCTCTTGATGTGCTGACCGGCAATTCCGACATTAACCACATTGATTTCGATTCCTGACTGCTCGCTAGCTTCAGCAATCGCCTTCTCAATGGCCATTACGGTTTTGTCGATGTTGGTTACAATTCCTCGGATAACCCCGTCAGAAACGGCCTTACCCATCCCGAGTACCTCAAGTTTTCCGTACTCGTTTTTGGTACCTACAATGGCACAAATTTTCGTTGTTCCAATGTCGAGTCCTACTACAATTTTATCGTGTTGCATGGCATTAATTAGTCACAGATTATCTGGTCTTTGAAAGCAACATTTACCTTCTTCTGATAGGCATCCCATCCTTTTGTCGGTAGTATTTGCTTAAAAAATATTTCTAGTTTTTTGAATTTCTTTTCAACGTCTTCGATCTGCCCAAACTCCATTCTGAGCTTACCCACTTGCGGGTACATCACTACATATCCCTTACTATCGATATCTATCTGACCCACCTGCATGGTCCAGAATTTATTCGCGTTGATATAGTTGATCAGGTCATAGACTTTTACATCATACTCTCCCTCATGCACGTTGCTGAGCTTCATCATTTCATTGACATAAGCTCCGGTTACTACAGGCACTCTAGCGGTATACTTGCTGGACACAGGCAGTAAGTCTCCGTCTTCACCTACATAGGCATTATTACCTCTCGTTCCCATCAACCTAGCGATCGGCTTATTCTGTTTTGCTTTGACCACCAAGTGGCCCTTCAAATCGCGATATACCTCGGCATCTTTCACAAAGCTGTGTGACTCGATACGTCTTTCGATCGCCTTTAGGCTGACTCTACCGAACTGATCTCCCAGTATGGAGTCCCCTTCATTTTCCATGATCAGAGACATCACATCGTCTTCGTCTACAAAGAAATTTTCGAAGGCATTTTCGATCTCGACATCAATGTCATCGATTCGATATCCCAGCTCTCTCTTTTCGACAAAACTGATCATCAGAAAGAGTACTACGCATCCTCCTATGATTCCTGCAATTCTTAAAAATGTTTCTTTGGCTTTCATGACAGTGCGTTTTTAATGGGTTCAACTAATTTGTCAATATCACCTGCGCCAATCGTCAATAAGACCTCTGGCGTCCACTCATTTATCTGATCAATCAGATTTTCCTTACTCGTTTTTATTTTTTTGTCTGTGTTTATACCATCCAATAACATATCAGATGTAATGCCCTCGATGGGTAATTCTCTAGCTGGGTAGATATCCAATAGAATAACTTCATCGGCCAATGAAAGACTCCTTGAAAAGCCTTCGGCAAAGTCTCTCGTTCTGGTAAAAAGATGCGGCTGAAATACTGCCGTGATCTTCTTATTAGGGTATAAATCTCTTGCCGATCTTAACAGTGATTCAATTTCCACTGGATGATGCGCATAGTCATCGATGAAGGTGATCTCCTCGCTTTTAATAATGTATTCGAACCTTCGTTTCACCCCCTTATAAGAGCGAACTCCTTTTTTGAGGCTCTCATCATCAGCACCAAGTGATCGGCATACAGCAATGGCAGCAAGCATGTTTTCCACATTGTGGTAGCCCGGTACATTGAGTTGTATACCATCGATATCCCTTGAACCGTTTCGATAATCGAATACAAAGGCTGAACCTTCAATTCTTAGATTCTCCGAACGAACACCCCCTTCGGTCAAGCTGTATCCTGTATGACCTAGAATGGTTTTACCAACTAACTCTTGAGACAAGTCATTCTTGACGAACAAATGTCCATCTCTCTTAATCTGTTTGATAAAGTCTCTAAACGACTCCTTCAATGCATCTTTATCACCATAGATATCCAGATGATCTGCGTCTGCGGCTGTGACCACCGCTACATCAGGATGGAGTGTTAAGAAAGACCTATCGAATTCATCAGCTTCAATGACAGCTATACTTCCCGGCTTGTCATTGAGCACCATATTGGTTTCATAATTGGCAGAAATGCCTCCCAAGAAACCCGTACAATCAATTCCTGCTGTTTTAAGCAAGTGTACAATCATTGAAGATGTTGTGGTTTTACCATGCGTTCCTGCAACCGCAACACTCTTCATATTTTCGGTGATAACACCCAATACTTCAGATCTTTTGAGGACTTGATATTTGTTATCCTTTAGCCAATTGAGGCCAATATGTGATGATGGAATTGCTGGTGTATAAACCACCAAAACCCCTTCAGTAGATGCTTTGATTGACTTGTCAATAGCGTCCAGTGTATCTTCAAAAGATATGGATATCCCTTCCTCTGCTAGTTGATCCGTGAGTACAGTTCTTGTCTTGTCGTAACCAGACACAGCCCTGCCATTGTGCTTAAACCAACGGGCTAAAGCACTCATTCCGATCCCTCCGATCCCTACAAAATAGACGCTATGGATTTTGTCTAGGTTCACGCTATCAGTTTGACAATTTCTTCTACTATATCTTCAGCGGCATTGGGTTTAGCCATTGCCTTAATGTTCTTAATTAATCTATCCTTTTGGGCTTCGTCTCTAATGAGCTCTATCGCTCTCTGGATGAGTTTTTCTCTGGCCTCATTATCCTTCACCAAAACGGCCGCATCATTATCGACCATCGCCTTGGCGTTCTTAGACTGATGATCCTCTGCCACATTTGGTGATGGCACAAAAATCGTTGGCTTGCCTGCTATGCTCAGCTCTGACACTGACAATGCACCAGCTCTACTGACGACAACATCTGATGATGCGTATGCCAGGTCCATTTCCTTGAGAAATTCAAAGAGGTGAATTAGTCCATTATGCTCCGTCTTAGCCAGTTTCTCAGTCATCTCTTCGAAATAGAATCGACCGCATTGCCAGATCACCTGAATACCAGCGTCAATCAATTGAGGCAAACTCTCGATCATGCTATCATTGAGTGTTCTTGCACCGAGGCTTCCACCTAAAATCATTAGCACTGGCTTGTTATCATCGAGCTTAAAATGCGAAAGACCAGCGTTTCTCTTTCCAGACAAGTCTGTGATGTCCTTTCGTACCGGATTTCCTGTGACCACGAGTTTTCCAGCAGGGAAGAACTTCTCCATATTCGGATAGGCCACACATATTTTCTGCACGCGCTTTGCAAGTATTTTATTAGTCAAACCGGCATAGGAGTTCTGTTCCTGAATGACGGCCGGTACGCGCTTACGTGTCGCAACCCTAAGCAATGGGCCAGAGGCATAGCCGCCCACACCAATCACTGCATGCGGTTTGAATCTGCGAATGATTTTTGCACTCCTATTAAGGCTATTGATCACTTTGAATGGGAAAGAAAGATTATCCAGCGTCAGTTTTCTTTGAAGTCCGCTGATCCAAAGCCCCTGGATTTTGTAGCCAGCCTCAGGAACCTTCTGCATCTCCATCTTGCCCTGAGCTCCCACAAAGAGGATCTCGGTGTCTTCAAACCTTGACTTGAAGGCATTAGCAATGGCAATAGCCGGATAAATATGTCCGCCAGTCCCGCCTCCGCTGATGATGATTCGATATGGTTCTTTCTTTTCTATAATTATATGGCTCTTGCCGTATTTCTTAATTCTCCATTAATGGCAGACATATCTTCTTGCTCTCCACGGCTTACACTTAGGATAATCCCCAAGGAAAGTCCGGTAAAAAGTAGCGATGTGCCTCCCATACTAATCAGTGGTAATGTCTGCCCTGTTACAGGCCCTAAACCCACCACTACTCCAATATTTACAAGTGCCTGAATCACTATCGCGAAACTCAGGCCTGCTGATAAAAGTCCTCCAAATGCCCGGTCGCTATTAGCGACCACCCGCATACCCCGGTAGAGTAAAACCAGGTATAGAAATAGCACGAAGACCCCTCCAATAATTCCGTATTCTTCTATGATAATGGCAAAGACAAAATCCGAAAATGCCTCTGGCAAGAAGTTTCTCTGAACACTGTTTCCTGGCCCTTGGCCCAAGACACCACCTTTTGCAATAGCGATATAAGATTGCTCTACTTGATAAGGGACTTCACCGTTGAAGAAATTGGTCATTCGACTCATTCCTGTTCCGCCTCTTTGCCCAAATTGAATCGCCAATAGCCCAGCAAAGAAGCCAACTACAACAAGCATCGCTAAGTATTTCATTGGCACGCGACCGATGAATAGCAAAAGCATACAAGTCATAAATAGTAAGACTGCTGTGGAGATGTTGGTCATCGCAATGAGGCCACAAATACCTCCGCACCAAGCCAGTAATGGAATCAGAGATTCTTTTATATCATCAATCTTCTGTTGTCTCTTTGCCAACATTGTGGCCAAAGCAGCGATCAAGGCAAGTTTTGCCAAATCTGATGGTTGAAACTGAATACCAATGAATGGTAAATCGATCCACCTGTTCGCCTCATTAATCTTTGAACCATACTGCCATGCATATAAGAGTAGCGGTGCAGAAATTATGAGCGCATACTTTGTCAGCTTTGAATAATACCTGTAGTCAATTTTATGGGCCACCCACATGACCAGAAGTGAAAGGGCTACCATAAGTGTGTGACGAATTAGGTACTTCTCTGTGTTGCCATCCGCAAAACGGTAGGCCAAAGAGCCTGCAGCACTATAAACTACCAAAATACCAAACACAGAAAGGCAAATAACAACCAGCCAAATGACGGGATCGCCTTGGATGTGTTTGTCAGTCCATTCTTTGATTCGATGTATCATAATGCTAGCACCGCTTCTTTAAATTTTTCTCCTCTGTCCTCATAGTTCTTAAACAGGTCAAAACTTGAACATGCAGGAGACAGTAATACTGTATCTCCAGGCACGGCCAATTCTTTTGCCCATCTCACGGCTTTGATCAAATCATCAGTGGCTTTCACTATCGGCACGATGTTTTCAAATGAGGTTATGAGTTTCGAATTATCTTTTCCTAAACAGATCAAGGCTTTCACCTTTTCCTGTACCAAAGCCTCTACAAGGCTGTAATCATTTCCTTTATCTATACCTCCTGCAATCCATACAATTGGTGTATCGAAAGCATCGAGGGCGTATTTCACAGAATCTAGATTGGTTGCTTTTGAATCATTTATGTATTCGACCGACTCCAGGTTTCTCACTGGTTCAAGCCTATGTTCAGCATTTTTGAAGCTTTTGAGTCCTCTTAAAAGACTTGCCTCATCAACACCTGCAATCAGGGCAGCATTTCCAGCGGCCATTGCATTAAGGGCATTGTGTAGTCCCTTGATTGAGATATCTGCTCTGGGGGCAGATACCTCAATATCTAAAGGGACATAAAACAACCTATCATTTTGTATATGTGTTATCTCGGCAGCGTCTCCGCCAAGCGAAAAGGGATGTACATTCAAACCACGAGTGGCTTTTTTAATGTCGTCCCCGTACAGGGTTTCATCCAGCCAATAGACTGCATGACGTCCCAGGTGTATAAGGTGAAATATGCGCATCTTCGATGCGATATATTTTTGAAAGTCATTGTCATATCGATCCAGGTGATCTGGCGTGATATTTAACAAGACTCCTATTTCTAGTTTTAATTCATAGGTGTCATCGAGCTGAAAACTGCTCAATTCCAATACATACCAATCGTAATCCTCAGTTAATACCTGACGAGCGAAGCTCTTCCCAACATTTCCCGCTACGCCTACCTTGAATCCCGCTTCCTTCAGCAGATGGTATGTCAAAAGCGTTGTAGTCGTTTTGCCGTTGGTTCCGGTTATACCGATCAGCTTGGCATCTGTATATTTTCCAGCAAACTCTATTTCCGAAATGATCAAGTTGCCGTTTGATCTGAGCGCTTTGATTAAAGGAGCGCTTTCTGGAATTCCAGGGCTCTTCACCACCAAATCACTTTTCAGAACCCTCTCCTCAGAGTGTCTGCCTTCTTCAAATTCAATTCCTGCTTCCTTGAGTTCTGTTCTATGCTCATTTGCAATAGAACCGTAGTCTGAAACGAACACGTCATACCCTTTGGCTTTCCCTAAAAGGGCAGCTCCTATGCCGCTTTCTCCGGCTCCGAGTATGACTAATTTTCTATTCATTTCAATCCTTATTTTCTATCTCAATTTGAGTGTTGCAAGGGCTATAATGGCCAACAGAATTCCTATAATCCAAAATCGCGTTACAATCTTGGCTTCAGGGATTTCCATCTTTTGATAGTGGTGATGTAAAGGCGACATCTTGAAGATTCGTCTTCCTTCACCGTATTTCTTTTTTGTGTATTTGAAATAGCTCACCTGCATTACAACAGAGAGATTTTCTATCACGAAGATTCCGCATAACACAGGAATCAAAAGTTCTTTTCTAAGCACTAGTGCTAGCACTGCGATCACTCCCCCAAGAGACAGGCTGCCTGTATCGCCCATAAAGACTTGGGCCGGGTAAGAGTTGTACCATAGAAACCCTACACATGCCCCCACAAATGCGGTACAGAAGATCACCAACTCGCCTGAGTTTGGAATGAACATGACATTCAGATAATCCGAGAAAATCGCGTTACCTGATATATAAGCCAGAATGGCCAGAGCTAGTCCAATAATGGCTGAAGTTCCAGCAGCAAGGCCATCTATACCATCAGTAATGTTAGCTCCGTTAGAGATTGCCGTCACAAAGAAGATTACGATCAGTATGTAGATAGCTGCCGTTATCAGGTCATTCTCTGTTGGATTAAGTTTGCTATAATCAAGCTCATTATCCTTTACAAAAGGGATTGTAGTGGTCGTTGACTTAGCATCTGTATATGTTGGGATAACCTCTTCAGTCTGAGCGTCCGCAACAGTAACTTCATCGAATTCTCTTACTACCACAGCATCGCTGAAATAGAGCGTAGAACCGACTATGAGCCCGACAAGAATTTGACCTACAACTTTGAACTTTCCAGCGAGACCTGCCTTGTTCTTTCTAAAGACCTTGATATAATCATCTAGAAAGCCAATAGCTCCTAAAATGATTGTGGTACCTAAAAGGAGTATCACATAGATGTTTTCTAGCCGAGCAAACAAGAGGGTCGGAACTACAATCGCAGCAATGATGATCAGGCCACCCATTGTTGGGGTACCTTTCTTCTCCATTTGACCTGTCAAACCCAAGTCTCGAATAGACTCACCCACTTGCTTCTTTTGCAATAAGTTGATCAGCCTTTGACCAAAAACAATGGTGATCAACAGTGAAATGAGTGTAGCCATGCCGGCTCTGAAGGAGATGTACTGGAATACACCAGCTCCAATCAGGTCAAATTCTCTATCCAAATAGTCGAACAAGTAGTATAACATTAGTTCTGCTTGTGGATTAGGTTTAACATTTCACTCAAAATCTCACGATCGTCAAAATCCGATCGCTCTCCTTTTACTTCCTGGTAAGTCTCGTGTCCTTTTCCAGCTACGAGAATGATGTCTTTCGGCTCTGCCAAGGCAGCAGCGGTTTTAATGGCTTCCTTGCGATCTTCTATGACCAAAGTCTTTCTGTAGTTGGAAGGGGTAACACCTTCCTGCATATCTTTAATGATGGCCATAGGCTCCTCAAAACGAGGATTATCAGAAGTTAAAACCACTTTATCGCTCAGGTCACAGGCAATCTTTGCCATGATTGGACGCTTTACTGTATCCCTATTGCCACCGCATCCGACCACAGTAATTACTTTCTCGTTTCCTGTACGGAATGCTTTGATGGTCAAAAGCACGTTTTCCAAGGCATCTGGTGTATGCGCATAATCGACCAAAGCTGTTATCCCTGTTTCGGTAATGACTTGTTCAAACCTTCCGGGTGCTGGGTTTAGGTTTGATAACTCCTGAAGTACTTCAGATTCGTCTTCGCCCAATAGAATAGCTGTCCCAAGAACTGCTAAAAGATTATAGGCATTGAAATCGCCAATCAACTTGAACCAAACGTTCTGTCCATTGATATCCAATTCAAGTCCTTCGAGGGTATTAGATAGAATTCGTGCTTTATAATCAGCCAGACTCTTAATCGCATATTTATGCTTTGATGCCTTTGTGTTTTGAAGCATTACCATGCCTCTTTTATCATCAGCGTTGACTAATGAAAATGCACTCGATGATAATCCATCAAACAGTAATTTCTTCGCCTTGATGTATTCATCAAAGGTTTTGTGATAGTCCAAATGCTCGTGACTGAGATTGGTGAAAACAGCGCCTTCATATTGGAGACCGGCAATTCTACGCTGTACAATGGCATGAGAGCTAGACTCCATAAAACAATGGGTACAGCCTTTGACTACCATATTGGCCAACATTTTATTTAATGTAATGGCGTCAGGGGTAGTATGAGTAGCTGGAATTACCTCGTCATTAATCTTGTTCTCAACCGTTGAAAGTAAGCCGGTATTATACCCTAAACCTCTAAAGAGTTGGTATAATAGTGTAGCACAGGTGGTCTTACCATTGGTACCTGTAATGCCGACAAGTTTGAGCTTTTCAGAGGGGTTTCCATAGAAATTGGAAGCCATAACTCCAAGGGCTTCGGCTGAGTCGGCTACTTGAATCAAAGCGATGTCATCAATCGTTGTCTGAAGAAGCTGTTCACAGACTATTGCAACGGCTCCTTGGTCGATTGCTTTATCAATAAAATCGTGTCCATCTACCTGAGTTCCTGATACTGCAATAAATACACTTCCGACATCGACTTTACGAGAGTCAAAGGCAAGCTGAGTCACCTCGGTTTCCATATTACCGGCAACCGACTGTAACGATACTTTGTACAATATGTCCTTTAACTGTGGCATTAGCCTAGTTCTAATCTTATTTGTGCACCTTGACTTATTCGTCTACCGGCCGTAACAGATTGCTTGCGCACCCTGCCCGTGCCGGTAATCGAAACTTTTAACCCTAAATTTTCCAAGATGAATACTGCATCTCTCAATGTCATTCCCTGCACATTAGGCACAAGGTTCTCATTGTCATGATTCTCTTTCCAGATGATGGCGTTGTTGCTGACGCTTGATCTTACCCACTCGGTCTGAACATCTTCTCCAATGTGATTTGAAATACCCAGTAGGTTACACAGCTCATTGAGTTCCTCGAATTTTCCTGCTCTGATGAATGGAAATTTGCCTTCGCTCGCCAAGAGATTTGACTCGAAGGAATCATGGATTTCCAGATTCTGGGCGTAGATCATATCTGCGATCTCCTTGAAGACAGGGGCAGAGACATCTCCTCCAAATCGATTCCATCCGCTAGGACTATCGATGACTACAATACAACTATAGAGTGGATTCTCGGCCGGAAAGTAACCCGCAAAAGAAGCATAATACTTCTGTTTAGTATATCTACCGTTGATCAACTTCTGAGCCGTACCTGTTTTTCCAGCAATCTTATAAATGTCATTTTTAATATTCTTCGCTGTGCCTCGTTCCACAACGCCTTCTAACATCTGCCTTAACTTGGCCAAGGTTTCTTTAGAAGCAATTCTTTTATTCAACACCTTCGCCTCAAACACCTCTACTGGCCGATCGGCACGATTGATACTTTTAACCAAAATGGGTTGAATCATTTTGCCATCATTGGCGACAGCATTATATAAGGTTAGCGTTTGCAATGGCGTCAACTGTGTTTCATAACCCACCGACATCCATGGAAGACTAACATCGGACCAAGTTGGGTCATCCGTATTCTTTATATAAGGAACGCCCTCTCCCATTAACTGGAAGTCCAAGGGTTTACCAAAGCCAGTCCCCTTAATAATGTCTATAAACTCTTGTGGGTTATCACCAAAACTCTCTTCAACCAAGCGTGCAGTACCTACATTAGAAGACTTAATAAATACATCTTCCACGCTAAGCATGCCATATCCGCCCCTATGCGCATTGGCATCCGTCATTACACGATCACTGAATTCAAAAGTACCTTCACCCGTATCAATAGAATCAGTTAATTCGACTTTGCCTGCCTCCAGCAAGGCGAGCATTGATGCTAGTTTAAAAGTAGAACCTGGATCATTGTTCTCTGCGACCGCAAAATTCTTATTCTCTGCATAAGTACCCCTTGAAGTTCTCTTGAGGTTTGAAATGGCTTTGATCTCACCGGTCTTGACCTCCATCAACACCACAGTACCATAAGCTGCATTGTATTTGGTTACAGTTTTTAGAAGTGCATTTTGGGCAACATCCTGAAGGTTGACATCGATAGTGGTATGCACATCATAACCATCGATGGGACTAATGTCTGAAGACGCGTTTACAGGCATCCAGTTGTTTCCTGCTACTTTCTGAAATAGACCTTCACCTGACTTTCCGGCCAGATAGCGATTAAAACTTCTTTCTATACCTACACCTACATTGTCACGCAAATACCCCACTGTTCTTCCAGCAAGGTTTTGAAATGGATTGTGTCTCTTATCTTCCTTATTGAAAATTACGCCACCCTTCATTCTACCCAAATTGAAAATGGGCCACTGCTCTAGCATTTCCTTTTCCTGATAATCAAGTTGGCGGGTATTGAGAACTAGGTATTGTCTCTTGGACTGTCGAGCTTCCGAGATCTTCTTCTGATAGTAGTCTGAAGAATGATCTCGGAAAAATGCCGACAATAGGTGTGAAAGGGAGTCTAAATTAGACGTAAATATCTCTTCGTCAACAACTGACGGATCGAATGCTAGTTTATAGAAAGGCAGTGATGTAGCGAGCAGATCATTTCCGCTTGCATAAATATTGCCTCTCGTTGCTTTTATCTTTCGGTAGTCAAGACTAAAGGTCTCAGCCTTCTCTCTCCAAGCATCTCCTTCGATTACCTGGATATCTACCAATCGGTAGACTACGGCCAAAACAAATAGCACAGCCACCAAAAAAGCTATGCGGACCCTGAGTAATATGGATTTCTTAATATTCATTGCCTTCTACAATGATTTTAGCCGGTGGCTCCATACTCTCCTCTAAACCAAGCGCTTTTACCTTCTTGGCTACTTCTGACTGCTTACTACTGTACATGTAGTTCGCTTCCAGCGTGGTCACGTTTGCTCTAAGGTCTTCGACTTCGTCTTCCAACTTATCGATTTGCCTCACAGTACGTTCTGCATAGTGGTTGTTCCAAACATAGAACACACCCAGCAATACCGTGAAAGCCACCTTAGGCAGGTGCTTAACAGGAAGTTGTGAATTCCAAGACTGGCTTAGCTTGAGCTTTGCAGACAAGAAGCCGAAGAACCCTCTGCCCTTGGGCTTTTCGTTTTCTCTGACTCTAAATCTGTTTTCAGCCATCTTTATATTCGCTCAGCTATCCGGAGTTTCGCACTCCTGGATCTACTGTTAGCTTTTAACTCCTGTTGATTCGGTTGTATTAGTTTTCTATTCACAGCCCTCAAGGGCTTTATTTCGTTTCCGAAAAAATCTTTCTCTACATCACCAAAAAATTTCCCTTTGTTAATGAAGTTTTTCACCATCCGATCTTCAAGCGAGTGATAACTCATCACCACTAGCCTACCTTCTGGTTTGAGCATTTCGGCCGACTGTGTTAAAAAGTCTTCCAAAGCACCCATTTCATCATTAACCTCTATTCGCAATGCCTGAAATACCTGAGCGTAATATTTATTCTCTCTACCTCTTGGCGCATACTTTTCGAGCAATGCAATTAAGTCGAAGGTGGTTTTGAATGACTCCGAAAACCGTTCTGAAACGATTGCCGCAGCCAGTGTTTTGGCATTTTTCACTTCACCATAAATTCCCAGAATACGATGAAGCTCTTTCTCTCCGTAAGTATTGACTATCGTTGCCGCAGTCAACTCACTTCCTCTATCCATCCTCATGTCGAGCGCTGCATCTCCGCGGATTGAAAACCCACGTGATACTTCATCGATCTGATGTGACGAAATGCCTAAATCAGCCAAAATACCATCAACTTTGTTGACACCGTACAACTTCAAATACCGTCTTAGGTGTCGAAAATTGGCTTGTATAAATGTGAAAGAACGATTCTCTATTTTTGAGGCATTTGCCTTAGCATCATCATCCTGGTCAAAGCTCAAAAGCCTGCCCGTACCAGATATATGCTTCAACATTTCAATGGAATGACCCCCGCCTCCAAAGGTCACATCTACATAAATTCCGTCAGGTTTGATTGCCAGCCCTTCGATGCATTCCTGCAACATTACCGGCACGTGATATTCAGCCATTCTCTTTAGTCATCAGCCAAGTATTTTTCGGCCAACTGAGAATACTCTGAAGCATCATTGATGAGGTTTTCTTCGTACAGGTCTGGATTCCAGATTTCAACTCTATTTCCCAACCCTACTAGCACAACTTCTTTAGTCAAATCAGCATATTCCAGCATACGCTTCTGAATATTGATCCTTCCAGCACTATCTAACTCTACTTCTGCATTCCCTCTAAAAAAACTGCGCTGAAATTTTCGATACTCTTCATTGAATTCACTCAACGACCGAACACGATTGATAATCTTTTTATACTCGATCATAGGATACAAAATCAAGCACGACTCAAAACCTCGCCTTAAGACGAGCTCTTGATTAGCTACATCAGGTAATGCCGCCTTCACCTTTGCAGGTAAAGCCAACCTTCCTTTTGCATCTAGCTTACAGTCATATTCTCCAGTAAAAAAAGACATTACACACCTGAACTAATACAAAGATAGAAAAACTCTCCACATTGCCCCACTCTTTTCCACTTTTTCACACTTTTTCTTAAAAATGCCGATTTATCGTCAAAAAGGCAAATATTTCTAACAAACAAACAGCAGTAGCCTTTGGAACCAATTGATCTTTAATTCATTGATTATCAATTACTTGTATTAAATACCGTTTTTGAAAATTATCTCAAGGTTGAAAAATGTATAAAAGTGGAGTGAAGTGTGATAAGATTTTTAAATTCCATCCTTTTACTGACTTTCAGTGTCCAATTATCGATTGAACTCAAGAATATTAGACCAAACTAATTGCCAAACCCGTTTAATCACTAGTTTCGCACTAAGCCAATAATTATGAAAAAAGTATTCCTATCCTTATTTGTTTCTACTGCCCTTTTGATGGGCTGTGATGCCACTGATGATGTCAATACAGAAGTAGGCACTGTCGCCATGTACATCATTGACTACACATCCAATGAGCTACAGTTTGGGTCGACTTTAAACGTGGCTAAGGTCTCTTCTCAAGTGACCACATTACCCGTTTCTGCCAGCTTAACACAGCCGACCAATGACCTCAATGGCGCAGTAAGTTTGGTGCTTAATACTACTGGTGATCAGCTGTTTGATGGCGAACTCTCGGAAGAAGGAACGTCTCGCATATTCGCACCGGTGTTACTCCCCCCTGGTGACTTCTTTAGATTAGACAACACAATTCCTTTCCCAACCCAATTGGACGTGCTTGACATTGAGGGGCCTTACAATACTTCTTTTGAAACGAATTGGCAAGCCATTGACGACTTGAGCCTTACGCAGATATTTCTTGATCAAGGCGCCTTGTTTGGTCGTTATTTATACCAGCCGTCACCTAATGTCAGCGAGCAATGGAAGTGGGTGATCATTCTCTATGTGCCTTAGCACTGAGTTAAAAAATTAGAATTTCTTCAGCATCCCAGTAAGGTGACTCTTGAATCGGGTTGTCTAATTATTAGAAAGAAGTACAAACATAGGTTTGGTCTTTTTTCATACAACTAAACTACAAACTAGTCTGAAGCGCTCGCTGGATTCCAGCGAGTGTTCCTTTTTTAAGGGCTGTCTATTTGGATCTCTCGATGGTGAATTTGACAAGCTGACCTAGAGAAGTTCTGTAGTCAGAATCAGGAAACTCATTGAGAATTTGTGTGGATTTATTATAAAAGTCATGCATTACTGACTCAGCGTATTCTATTCCTCCCGAAGTCTTGACATGGTCAATCACTTCCTGAATCTTCTTTTGGTTTTGGCTATTACTTTTGACAATTCTCTTAATCCTTCGCTTTTCGGTTCCAGTGGATTGTTGCAATGCATAGATCAAAGGCAAAGTCATTTTCTTCTCTTTGATGTCAATTCCTAACGGTTTGCCAATCTCATGCGATCCATAGTCAAATAAGTCATCCTTGATTTGAAACGCCATACCAACCTGAAGGCCGAACTCTTTCATACGCATTATGATGTCCTTATCTTGACCCGCGGAAGCAGCACCCACAGCACAGCAAGAAGCGATCAGAGATGCAGTTTTCTGCTTAATCACCTCGTAGTATAAGTCTTCAGTGATATCAAGACTCCTTGCCTTCGCCATTTGCAATAACTCACCTTCGCTCATTTCACGAACAGCTTCAGAAACGATCTTCAGTAAATCATAATCCTCGTGATCCACTGATAACAAAAGACCTCGGGACAATAAGTAGTCACCTACCAAAACTGCAATCTTATTTTTCCAAAGTGCATTAATTGAAAAGAACCCTCTTCTAAAATTCGAATCATCCACAACATCATCATGAACCAGACTAGCAGTATGCAAAAGTTCTATCAGAGAGGCCCCTCGATAAGTTCTATCCGTAATGTTACCACAGGTTCCTGAGGATAAAAAAACGAACATCGGACGCATTTGCTTTCCCTTGCGCTTCACGATGTAGCTCATTATTTTATCAATCAGAAATACTTTGCTTTTCATTAATGACCTGAATTTCTCTTCAAATTCAATCATTTCAGAAGCTACTGGGGCTTGTATTTCTTTCAGTTTCAGTGCCATTCGGACTAGGTGCTACAATATTAACAGGTAATGCAGCAACACCAAAAACATAAGTGTAAAATCGGTTCATTGGCCTTTTTTAGCCAACTAGTTTGACACTTTATTTAATCGAGATGTTTAGTCTTTTTTGAGAAATCTCAGTTGTAATTCCAAAGCTATATAAGCGTGCCTGCCAATATGGCTGACTTCTGGGCTGGACCAATTATAGGTAAACTTGAATGTTGCGTTTCTGGAGCTTGATGCAAACCCTACCCTAAGATGCCTGACCCACGGACGTGAAGTTTCAGTATGCGGTGCATTATCATTCCAAATGGAGCCATCGATGGTAATATTATGCGCAACGTACTGAAGGCCGTAACCTAAGAAAATGTAGTTATGCCTTGGCGTTTGATCACTACCTCTTCCAATTAGCGCATTGGTAAATGCAGAATTTCGTAACCACTGCAACTTGCCAAGCCTTATATCAACTCTTTGCATGGCATGTGTGAACCCGCTACCTAAGGAAAAAGACGAACTGGAAATTAAATCCAGAACACCCGGAGTCAACACTATTTGCCGGTCAAACTCCCCCTTAAAATCAATAATGAATTCGTTTGGTATTTGATACTCCCAACCTCTAGGTGCTGGAAAGCCAACGGCATTGTGATACCATTCTTGAAAACCCTGACCACCAGAGGCCTTTCCAATCAAACCAAACTCTAGTCCAATGGACCTTCGAGTTGTCTTCTTTCTGTAGGTTGTATAGCTCACAGACCCTGAAAGTATCCCTGCATAAGGACGATGAAACTCTTCAAAATCACTTATCAATAAATCTTGAGGGGTATAAATCCTGTGGGCCACACCTACGTCAAAAACTCGTTTGGTGGAATCCTGGCCAGAGGTCAATTTTGGTACCCAACGATAATTGAAAATCAGCCCATTCGAATAATACCGATCGCTGTCATTTAGTAGGTAGAAGTCATTGTCATTACGCAATGAATACTCACTATTCATCAGGCTGTCTTGAGCGTACAACTGAGTAGATAAGAATAGTGAAAGAAAAAGAAGAAAACCCCTCAAATACATATATTCACGACTTGGGGCAAAAATGATTAAAATTTGACTCAATTACGATCCTCATTTTAGAAATGAATCAAAAATCAAAACTTGAAGACCTTCTGACTAAGCGTAAGGAACAAGGATCCTTCAGAAACTTGGGTACTATACCATATGATAAGGTCGACTTCTCCTCAAACGATTACCTGGGCCTTGCTAGATCTAAGGATCTAAAGAGCATTATTGTTGAGCAATACAATCAATCCAATCACCTGAATGGCTCCACTGGTTCCAGGCTTCTGACAGGTAATAAGGAGGTGACAGAGGAATGCGAGAGGGATCTTGCCAAACTCTTTGGGGTTGAACAGACTACTCTTTTCAATTCGGGTTACATGGCCAATCTGGCCCTTTTTTCCACTTTACCACAGCGGGGAGATACTATTGTCTATGATGAATATTCGCATGCTTGTATTAAAGATGGTTGTCGACTAAGTCTGGCTAGTAGAAGGTCCTTCAAACACAATGACCTTCTTGATCTAGAGAAAAAGTTAAAAGTTGCCGAAGGAGAAGTGTACGTTGCCTGTGAATCGGTTTACTCCATGGATGGAGATCAGGCACCTCTTGAAGCACTGGCTAAGCTAGCCAACACCTACGGGGCCAAACTTATTGTTGATGAAGCGCATAGCACAGGCGTGTTTGGAGTTAATGGTTCAGGCCTAGTCGCTGAATTAGGGCTTCAAAACAGCGTTTTTGCAGTGATCTACACTTTCGGCAAAGCCGTGGGTATTCATGGCGCTTGTATAGCAGGCGATAGTAGTTTAAAAGAATTCATCACCAATTTCAGCAGACCATTTATCTACACTACGGCTCCCAGTCCGTTCGAGATTATTTCTATACAGTCAGCTTTTAAGTATTTGAGGAATCACCCCAGCCTGAGTCTTAATCTGCATAGCAAAATAGAGGACTTCAACCGTCAGCTTCCACAGTTTGCGAGCCCATCTGCTATTAAGTCAGTGATTATTGGAGGGAATAAAAAAACCAAGTCGATCGCTTCTCAACTTCAAGGTAAGGGCTTCGATATTCGGCCAATTCTCAGCCCGACAGTCAAAGAAGGCTCAGAAAGACTAAGGGTTTGTCTCCATACATTTAACACAGAAGAAGAAATTGACTTAATTTGTCACCTCTTGAAGAATTCGCTGGGTTAAACGTTTCTTAAATCCACTATCTTTAAGATGCTATTTGGATGGAAGCGATCTCACCAGACTACGTAAAGAAAAAATACGAACCTATCGTTCGTGGAGGCATCAATGAGTGGCCAGTCGTTGCCCTTAGTAGAAACCGAGAAGAATTCATTGAAGAAGTAGCTACCGAAAGCATTAGGCGCATCAAAGACGCTGCCCCAACGCGTGATGCACTAATCGAAGAGTTAGAAACCACAGTTTTCCGAGAAAAACTTCGAATTAAAAGAAATCCTTGGGCGGTTGACCCCGAAGATGATGGCGACTTTCTCAAACTCGTCAAAGAGAGGCTACTAGAGGTCTCTCAAAGCGATGACAACGAGGAAAAAGATGAAAAACTCGATGAAATTCTCGAAGAGATTGTAACCCGCTATGCCAGTGAGATTGCTGGCAACTTCAAGAAGTCTCGTTATCGGATGGCCCGATCTATCGTAACCTTTGGCTTTGCCAGATTGCTCAATGCTTCACGTGCCAGAGGTTTCTGGTCAATTTTCAGTACACAGTATACGCTTCAAGATAAAATCAATATCACTGGAGAAGTAGATCAACTGAGAACCCTAGCAAAAAAGGGTACTATTGTAATGGTCCCTACTCATTTCAGTAATCTCGACTCAATTCTAATTGGTTGGGTTATCAATGCATTGGGTTTGCCTGCATTTATCTATGGTGCTGGGCTCAACCTTTTCAACATTAAGATCATTTCGTATTTCTTGAATAGCCTTGGCGCCTATAAGGTCGATCGAAGAAAGAAGAACATGCTCTATCTAGAGACTTTGAAGTCTTATTCGAGTCTAGCGATGCAAAGAGGCTGCCATAGTCTTTTCTTCCCAGGAGGAACCAGATCAAGATCTGGCAAAATTGAAAAACGTCTCAAGCTGGGACTCCTTAGTACTGCGATCGAAGCGCAACGGGTCAATTATCAAAAAGGTAAAAGGGATTCGCTTGAAAAAATCTTTGTTGTTCCGGTCACATTGAACTATAACTTCGTATTAGAAGCTCCTAGTTTAATCCGTCAATTCCTTAGGCTTCAGGGTCAGGAGCGATATTATGTAGAGAATGACGAGTATTCTACCTCATATAAAATTTCGGCATTTCTAGTAAAGTTCTTTACAAAAGGATCTGACATATCGGTTTCCATAGGTAAGGCCATGGATGTACTGGGCAACTACGTTGATGAACAAGGGGAGAGCTATGATAAGAATGGAAGAGTTATTGACACACAAGAATACTTTACGCTTGATGGCAAGGTAATCTCTCAGAACGAGCAACGGGAGGACGAATACACTCGAATGCTCAGCGAACGAATTGTTGAAGAGTTTCACCGCATCAATAAGGTTTTTGCCAGCCATCTGGTGGCGTTCACGGCCTTTGTCATCTTCAAAAAGAAATTTAGAAAACTTGATCTTTACAACCTCCTGAGACTACCAGAGGAAGACCTAGTGATTGACTATGAAGAGTTTAAGGCTTCATTTGAAGGTGTATTGAGAAAAGTACATAACCTGTACAATGAAGGTAAAGTCAATATATCACCTTACCTTACGGGAGACCCAGATCGGATTATCAAGCATGGTTTGAAAAATGTGGGCATGTACCACTCTAAGCGTCCGCTTGTAAGAAACCGAGCTGGAGATATCACGACTCAGGATTTAAATTTACTATTCTATTATCACAACAGGCTTGACGGCTATGAACTCGAAAAGTATGTCTGATAAAGTAGTTGGTGTCTTAGGGGCTGGCAGTTTTGGAACGGCCGTAGCCAATATTCTTGCTAGGAATAGCAAAGTGTTGCTATATGCCCGAAACCCTTCTAGTGCTTCAGAAATTCAGGAATCGAGAAAGTCAGCAGGCCAAGAGCTTTCTGACAATATCACTGCCACACATAACCTTGAGGAAGTTGCGCAACGGTGCAATGTTATCTTTCCTGTGGTGCCTTCTTCTAACTTTAGAGAGCTGATACTGCAACTAGCACCTCATCTCAGGCCTTACCACATGATGATTCATGGTACTAAAGGGCTCGACCTTCAAATACCTGAGGTGAAGGGTCCGAATTTTGTCCTTGGCAAAGAGCATGTGTCGACTATGAGCGAGATTATCAGAAAGGAAACAGTTGTCGTTCGCGTAGGATGCATGGCTGGTCCTAACTTAGCCTCAGAACTATCTACAGGGCATCCTGCTGCTACGGTAATTGCCTCTCCCTTTACAGAAGTCATTCAAGAAGGCAAGGCGCTTTTACGATCAGAGAACTTTCAGGTGTATGGCAATGCCGATTTGAGGGGTGTAGAGCTGTGCGGAATTCTTAAAAATATTATCGCGATTGCCTCCGGAATTCTTTCTGGCTTAGGTATGGGAGAGAATTCTCGAGGTCTTTTGGTAAGTAGAGGTCTGGTTGAAATGATATATCTGGGCCAGGCCCTTGGTGGAGAAATATCATCTTTTGTAGGGCTGGCTGGTATAGGTGACCTCGTAGCCACCACAACCAGCACAAACAGTAGAAACTTCACCCTTGGCTTCAAAATAGCTGAAGGCAAAAGCCTGGATCAAGCACTTGATGAAATGGATGAGGTTGCTGAGGGTATCAATACGATCAAAATCGTGAAACAACTGGCAGATAGCCAAGGACTCAAACCTTTAATTACTGAGACCCTCCACAAGATTTTGTTTGATGGCATGACCCCAGAAAATGGCGTCAACTTTCTCATGCGTCATCAAGCGAATATCGATATTGACTTCCTATAGTTTTTCCATTGCCTCAAGCCTTTGAAGCAAGGTTGGGTGGGAATAGTGGACTTTCACGTACAAAGGATGTGGTGTTAAATTACTCAAAGAAGAAACCGAGAGTCTTTTTAAGGCATCCATTAATGGCTTAGCATCATATGTCCCCGCTGCGTAGGCATCGGCCTCATACTCATTCTTTCTACTGAGCAAATTCATGAGGAAACCTGTCAATCGGGAGATGGGTGTATAAAGTAAGGCAAAGGCTATGAAATTGATATGAATTGCTAGGTCCTCAGCACCCAAAGCGGCAGACAAATCCAGATTAAAGATTAACAAGGACATAACATAGAAGGTTACCCCCATTTGAAAGATACTCAACACTAGGCCCATGACGATATGCTTCTTCTTAAAGTGGCCCACTTCATGCGCCAATACGGCCACCAATTCTTCATGAGAATGGTCATTGATCAAAGTGTCATACAACACGATTTTCTTCTTTTTGCCTAATCCTGAGAAAAATGCATTCGCCTTGCTTGATCGTTTTGATCCGTCAATCACAAAGATATTATCCAATGGGAAGGACACTTTTTGAGCATAAGCATTAATCTTATCCTTTAATTCCCCGTCTTCCAAAGGCGTTAGCTTATTGAAAAGAGGAAGAATAAGAGAGGTGTAAAAAAGGTTCATGAACAGTATAAAACCAGTAACCAACATTAGAGCGTAAATCCAAAAATCCTCACCTAACTCATTCACGATCCACAAGAGAGCATAACCCAAAAGCCCTCCTATGATTATTGCCAATAAATAGCCCTTGATTTTATCCATGACAAAGGTTTTCAAAGTCATTTTGTTAAAGCCAAAACGCTCTTCTATAACAAAAGTCGAATAATAGGAGAACGGAAGGTTAATGATGTCAGAAAGGACAAAGAGGATTCCAAAAAATGCCAGTGCCTTTAATATCGGGTCTGTAACATAGGGCGTCAGAAAGCTATCGAGATAGCCAAAGCCCCCAAAATATAAGACTGCCAAAGTGAGTAAGGTACTGAAAGCTGAAGTCCAGAAACCAAAGCGAGATCTGGTCTTCTGATAGGCCTGCGATTTGGCATACTCATCTTCTTTATAAATCCCTTTTAATTTTTCAGGGATTTCCGCTTTGCTGTGTTTTTGATTGATAAAATCAAGAGCTTGATCGAAGATATAGTCAAGAACCACAATACCAATAATCAGGTACAGTAACTGCTCAGAAGTGATCATTGCGTCTAGTTTTTAGGACACGGAATCCTCCACCTACTGCGTGGTGTGATTTGAGGCTTATTAAAATCGAGGACATACGACAGTGAGAATTCATGCGCACCTCCGGCATCTATGGATAAATCCGATAGTGTATAATCGAAGCTGTAACCGATATTAAAGTTATTGGTGGTGACTCCTAATGTAAAAATCAGGGCTTCGTTATTAGGGAAGTTCTCAAAGGTGTTAAATGGAACACCTCGGTATTGAATACCAAAGTTTATGGGTTCTAGGTGTATAAAAGCCCCTATATCTAATTGAGTAAAAGGACCTTGTGACTTGTATTGAAAAACCGGAGTAATACTTCTTTCGGCATAGGTATAGGTCAAATCTTTTCTAAGGGGCCCTCTACCAAGAGATATCTTATATCCGCCATGAACCGTAAATCGCTGTGGCAATGGACTCGTCTCATTAATCAGTGACTGATTAGGTTCTGTAATGTGCTGTAAAGCAACTCCTAAAAATAAATTCCTAGAATAGAACATACCTCCTACGCTGATATCTCCAAAACTCACTTGAAGGTCTTGTCCAATAATTGACGGATCGGTGATGGTCGGATCGATATCTCCACTCACCGGATCAATTTGATTTGCAAAAACCAAATCCTGGAAACCAGCACTCCTATTAAACAAGCTATATTGAATCCCAGGTCTAAACATCAGATTATCTCCCAACTGGAGTTGATAGGCATAGCTAAAACCGATGCTTGTAGACCTTAAACCTTCTCTCCCCTCTCTATCTGTAGTCAGGATCAGGCCTATTCCACTGTTGTATTTTTCTACAAAGTGATCGGCATAAAACGAGAATGTCTCAAAAGAAGCATCGAGATTAGGCCACTGGCTTCTATAGTTTACTCCAAACCGGGTGAACTGGGATGCACCGGTAAAAGCCGGATTGATATATAAAGGAGCTGCATAGAACTGAGAAAATTGCGGGTCTTGTGCTTTCAACTCCATTGAAGCACAAATGGCAAACAAGCCTATCATTAAAGAACAAATTCTTCTCATCTATCTTTTAAACAATTAAACCCCTAACGACCCTTGCGCCAATATATTTCGTTGGCAAAAATTGAAGAATCTATTTATTCAGACAACGTTTCCTCAAAGAAGTTTTCCGTTATCTTAGGGCTTCTTATATAAGGCGTTGAATATAATAAAAACTGAGCCAAACGCGTAATAAGGGTATCGATTTACCTTGGTGTTTACCAGAAAGAAAGAATTATCGTGCACAGAAAGCTAAAGGTTGTACTACTACTCACTTGTATTCTTGTTTCCCTAGTGGCCAAGGGGCAAGATTTCACCCGAAACAACTGGTATTTTTCTGGTGACAATCAGGCGTTGATCTTTGGGAAAGGTCCTGCTGCGCGACCAACATTAAGCCCAGGAAAAGTCCCACAAAACAATATTGGTGAAAAAGTTACCGCCACCGACCCCACTTCTGGCGACTTAATCTTCTATTCTGACGGTATCAATATCTATGATGCCACCAATCAGGTAATGCAAAATGGCAATGGTATTCTGACGGACCCAAATGGAATTCAGGCCATGAGTACCAGTCCGGTACCTGGCGCTGGAAACGAAAACCTCTACTACCTATTTCACAAAAATGCCACTGGAGAGATCAGATATACGGTTATTGATCGCAGTGTACAAGGAAATAGAACAGATGGACCACCTGCCGGAGAAGTTATCAGTATAGGTAAAAATATAGCTTCTGGTATTACCTCCAGAGGTAATGGAATGATCACGATCGGATCAAGGGACATGACTCAGTTTTGGTTGGTTTCGCAGAACTCTAGTTCTGGAGCCATTGAAATACACAGTATTCCAGAGCCAAATGGAACATTCACAATGGTTGATGATTTAACATTGACAACCCCGATTGAAGCCCTTCACTTTGCCTATCACCAATTGAGTGGCCAGATTGCCATTGTCCCATCGAACAATTCAAATATTCAGATCATACGGTTCACCGAAACGGGCCAATCCATTGATTTTGAAAGAATATTGCTCAACACTTTCGTTCCGGGTAATACCTTTGGCGGCTCCGCAGGTTGGTCGGCAACAGGTCAGTACCTCTATTTTAGTCGAAACACTGCGACCAATGGCAATGTCTACCGGTTTAACATGCGCGACATTCGGGATGATGCTCCCTTAGATACCCTCCTTAGCAACCCGGTCGATGAGAGTATGAGTTTGTTGCTGGCACCAGACAGCACAATTTATCACATTTATAGAGACACACCGGGCGGAAGTCGCTTTCTGGCAAGAGTAAACGAACCAGACAGTGCCATTGCATTAGTTGACTATGAAAGTGCTCTCTTTAACGGTGCTGATGTCAATTCAAATTATTTTAGCCAATTCAGCCCAGAGGCGGAAATAACGCCTTTGGTCACAGCGGTGCTTCCCGCAGGCGATCTTTGTATGAACAATCCGGTTCAGTTCTTCCCAATGATTGAGCCTTCCACTGCAATCCCTACAGAGTATTTCTGGGAGTTTCAGCCCTTTGGATTGACCTCCACGGAACAGGCCCCCATCATGTCCTTTGAGGAAGCCGGACTGTTGTCCGCAACACTGTCTGTAACCATCAATGGCGAAACCGTTCGATCGAATACGGTAATGCGACAAATCCTTGAAAATGATCTGCAAGTACAATTACCAGATACCACAATTTGTGAGGGCGAAACACTCGAACTGAATGCAGAACCAGAACAAGGAGGTCAGGGACAACAAGGTGGCGCCTCAGGTGGCCCATTTGAATATCTCTGGAGTACTGGCGAAACTACCTCAACGATCAACGTAACTGAAGCAGGCGATTATTGGGTGGTGATTACTCCCACTACGGGCTGTCCGATATACGCAGAAGCACAAGTAGATGTATATGCAGATGAAAGTACTACTGCCAATATCTGGTATTTCGGTGATGGTGCAGGAATTGACTTTAACGAGGAAGATGGGCTGGACCCACCTCCCCGGAGTATTACCACACCTCATGCTATGAATGCACCGGCCGGTACCTCGACCATATCAGATGCCAATGGTGATGTACTCTTCTACACCAATGGCTCTAGGGTTTGGAACCGTGAGAATAATGTAATGCCTAATGGTACTGAAATAGGTGGAGATAGTACCTCAACCCAAGCGGTGATTATCGTTCCCTTTATAGATGATGATACACAGTACTATCTGTTTACAACCAAGGAGGTCTATGGTGATAACACCTTTGAGGTCAAGTTCAGTGTAGTGGATATGAAAGAGGACAATGGCCGTGGAGATGTTGTCATCAAAGATCAAATATTATTCACCAGAAGCACCGAAAAGATAGTTGCACTAGATGGTGGTGGTGGTTCATGGCTGCTAGTCCATGAATATGGAAATAATACCTTCCGAACCTACCCAATTACAGGAGCAGGTATTGGAGCACCAATTATTTCCTCAGCCGGTGCGGTACACTCATTCAATGACCCTTTAAGTGGTCAGGCGGGCATGAAGTTCTCTGCTGACGGTGAGCGCGTGGCAGTAGCCTTGATTGAAGGAACAGAAGACTATGTGGAACTCTTTGACTTTGACCCCATTCTGGGGGAAATAGTGGATTTCGAATATCGCATTGATCTCAATGAAGGTGGCGGAGGAAATGATCAGGTCTATGATGTTCATTTCTCACAAGGAGGTGCAAAACTCTTTGTCACCATGAACAACAGAAATACTGGAGCTCCTGGTGGACGAGTACTTGAGTATCGAGTGGATAGTCTCTCTACCCCTGCGACAAGATTAGCATCTAAGGCCGACATCTCTGATGGTCTGAACATGAATGTCAACTTTGGGCAAATGCAGACAGGCCCTGATGGCCAAATATATATGGCCGTTGAAACACCAGGCAATCCAGCTGGATCTGCGTTTGTTAGTTCGATTTCAGCGATAGATGATACTTTGTTTGTTTCTCCATTGAACCCACAGGCAGTACTCTTGACAACAGGTAATTCCAGACTTGGCTTGCCAAATTTTGTGCAAAACAATGCCAACCCACAAATGGACCCTTCTATGTCAGCACCAGATCTGACTTGTGTGGAAGAGCGAATCGAGATGACCAGTTCAGGTACTTCCGATATTGATGAATTTTTATGGTCTATCACAAACCAAGCAGACAATTCTACAGTGTTCAGCGCTGTCGGAATGGATACGGCTTATACTTTTCCGCAGGGACAATCGGGGCTTTTCAATATCTCTGTCAACATTTTTAATCGATGCGGCTTTGACACCACCATAGTTCAAGAGATTCAGGTGCTGGATATACCAGCCCCTCCTACCGTACCGCAGGCCATTTCTGTCTGCGAAGGAGATACCGCACCTTTGGATGCAATAATGGGACAACCAGATGACCCCAACCTCATTTTCGAATGGACGAATAGTCAAGGTGCAGTGGTCAGTACCACCAGAAATTTTGTCGTGACACAACCTGAAATCTATACGGTGACTATTACAAACATTGCAGGTTGTAGTAGCACCGCCCAGATATTTGCAGGACCACCCTTTGAAATAGATTTACCAGATGATGCCATCGTATGTCAGGATGCAGAACTGATATTGGATTCTAATGTTACCGCCAACAACTACATCTGGTCCGTTATAAATCCGGGCGGTAGTATCACAGGCCCTCTGGATAATGACAGGCGAGCCACTGTGGATACTAGTGTGCCTGGACTCTACACCTATGTTGTATCCATAGAAGACCCTATAACCCCTGGATGTTTTGTGAATGACTCCACCAGAGTCACAGTAAACCCTCTGGCTCAGGCTACTTTGGGAACAGTGATTAATGCCACATGTGGAAGCAGCGATGGTAGTTTTGAGTTTGCTATCACTACATCAGGAAACTACTCCTACGTGGTGACTGGAAATGCTTCTGGCAATGTAGCTCAAGGCAGTAATCTCTCAGGACCTGGTATTGAAACGGTAACTGGGCTAGGTCCAGATGTGTACTCTGTTCTGATTACGGATAATAGTAGTGGTTGTACCAATACACTCGATGGAATAGAAGTTCAGAATGACGGGGCAGGTTTCACCATCGCCAATGTGGCGGTGACCAATGCAGACTGCATAAATGCCACTGGTGATATGACCGTAACACTAAGTGCTGATGTTTTCCCTATCACCTACACCTTGACCAATACCGCAGATGGCACAAGCATAACAGGCGGTGCTGCCGCAGCACTTCCGACTACTACCTTTGATTTTCAAATTACTGGACTAACAGGTAGTACTTATGACCTTGCCGTAGTCGCAGGGGGATGTACACAAACTCAGGCAGGTATTGTGGTAGACACACCGCTTCCTGTTGATCTGACCACAGAACCCTTTGTAGAAATTTGTGGTTCAACAGCACCTTTAACGGCTAGCTCTACCACCGCAGGTGCAACCTTCAGTTGGACTGGTCCGAATGGTTTTACCGATACAGGTGATAATGTAAATGCTCCAGAAAGTGGCACTTATACGGTTACAGCATCTGCTCCAGGCAGCTGTGATGTTACGGAAACTGTCGTGGTTGACCTGACAGTACAACCCATCATTCAGATTAACGAAGTGGGAGATGTATGTACTGGTGAAATCACGCTTCAGGCTGAGGTGACTAATCCTGAGGCAGGAACAACATATGTTTACAACTGGGATACTGGTGCGAACACACAATCTATCACAGTAAATACCAGTGGTACTTATAATGTCACGGTTCGTCCAGCAGACAACTTGACTTGTACCGAAACAGCCAGTATTGTTGTAACAATTCCAGAAGAAATCGAGGCTACGGTATCTTCTACACCGGCTTGTAATGACGGATCTACCATTACACTGACAGTAGATGTGCTGACCGGTAATCCGAATTCATTTACATGGACTCGAGATGGGCAGGCAATTTCTCAGAGTGGCCCAGTAATCAATATTACTGACCCGGATGGTCAGGGTAGTTATACAGTTCGGATTTCAGATGGTACCTGCTTTATTGAAAGAAGTATTGAAATCAGAAGACAAACGGTTCCCCCAGGTATTCTACCTGACGTTGGGCTCTATTGCCCGACTAGGGCTACACAAGACATTCTACTTGCAGGTAGAGGATTTGAGACTTACGAATGGACCAGAGATGGCGTGTCATTTCCTGATGCTGGTCAAACTTTGACCATTCCTGGACCGGGCTTATTCGAAGTAACCATGACCACAGCGACCGGTTGTATTCAGATAGATCAAGTGAGAGTCATCGAGAGTTGTGATCCTCGAGTAGTAGCGCCTAATGCCTTTGCACCTTCTAGCAATCCACCGAACAATGTATTCTCTGTCGTACCCAATGACTTTGTAGACAACTTTGAAATCTTTATCTATTCCAGATGGGGTGAACTTATCTTCCAAAGTACTACGCTAGAATTTCAATGGAATGGTGTTTTCAATGGGGAGGTTGTTCCGCTGGGCACTTATCCTTACATCATGAGGTTCACTTCAAGGTTCGAACCAGAGCGAGGCACATTCGAGCAATCGGGCGCTGTCACTGTAGTTCGCTGATTCAAGAAGGAATTAAAAAAGAAAGGCAAGTCCTCTGAACTTGCCTTTCTTTTTTTTGATAGGGGCTAATTGTTAGTCTTCCAATGCGGCTACTCCCGGTAAAACTTTACCTTCCATATACTCCAGAAGTGCCCCTCCACCAGTAGAAACATAAGACACATCATTGCCGTAACCCAATTGGTTAACTGCCGCAGCAGAGTCTCCTCCTCCGATTAAGGAGAACCCTCCATTTTTGGTGGCTTCAACAATTGCCTCAGCGACTGCCTTAGTGCCGTTAGCAAAATTGTCCATCTCAAAAACACCCATTGGTCCATTCCAAAGAATGGTTTTTGATTCTTTCACCACACGAGAAAATACTTCTGCAGCTTGTGGTCCGATATCAAGACCCATCCAGCCATTTTCGATCGCGTTGTTCATGCTGATCGCAGTATTGGCCTCATTGCTAAAGTTATCAGCCACCACAGAATCAATAGGAAGTTCAAGGTTTACACCCAAATCCTTAGCCTTCTTGATTAGAGACAAAGCCAAATCAAGCTTATCTTCCTCTACTAAAGAATTTCCAATATTTCCACCCATTGCTTTGAAGAAGGTATAAGACATTCCTCCACCGATAATCAGGTTATCGACTCTTTCCAGCAATTGCTCTATGATCAAGATTTTATCAGATATTTTGGCCCCTCCCATAATGGCGGTTAGCGGCTTTTCTCCTGACTCGAGTACTTTTTGTGCGTTCTCGATTTCAGCTTGCATAACATAACCGCAGCCTTTGTTTTCGAAAAACTGAGCGATGATGGAAGTTGAAGCATGTGCTCTATGCGCTGTTCCAAAGGCATCATTGATATAGATATCACCGTGATCGGCCAGTGACTTGGCAAAATTCAGATCTCCCTTTGTCTCTTCTTTATAGAATCTCAGGTTTTCCAGAAGTAAGACTTCTCCGCCCTTTAGTTTCGAAGAAATCTCCTTACCCGCTGAGCCGATACAGTCATCAGCAAACTTCACATCCGTCTCAAAAACATCTGAGAGATGTGAAACGAGGTGTTTTAAAGAGAATTTATTTTCTGGTCCTTCCTTCGGCCTTCCCAGGTGAGACATTAAAACCACAGCGCCTCCATCGGCCAATATCTTCTTGATGGTAGGCGTAGCAGCCTTTATTCTTGTATGGTCAGTAATTTCAAAGCTGTCATTCAATGGAACATTAAAGTCTACCCTGATCAATGCTCTTTTTCCTTTGAAATCGAAATCGTTAATGGTCTTCATTATTTATTCTTTAGCGGTTGCGCGTCTGATTCTATCGTTGATGGCCCTTCCTAGGCCAATATTAGGTACAAAATTCGTTACTATCGTGCTGATATCAATTCTTTGATCAAGTGCTCTGAGGCCGGTAAACAATCGCCTTGCGGCCTCATTCATATCTCCCGTCTCAGATAAGATAAATTGTTTGTCAGGGTCAATATGATCCAAAGGCTTATCAAATACGAGCGCCCCTATTCTCGACAAATCTTCAACTGGCTGAAGGTTAAAAGCATCTAAAAGGACAATCTCCGTTTTTGGAGCATAATGACTCTTTAGCATCCCTGGAGCATCAGGTTTTGAGCTCGAATGTATATTGACTTCTACAGAGCCAATTACTCCTTCAATTTCTTCAACAGACAGCCCTCCTAATCTCAGCACTTTAGGTGTAGTCCCTTCGAAACTTACTATTGTGGATTCTATTCCTACTTCTGAGTCACCCCCATCTAGAATATAATCCACTTCACTTCCTAGCTGCTGATTTACATGTTCAGCAGTGGTGGGGCTTACGTATCCAAATGGGTTTGCACTTGGGGCAGCGAGAGGGAAATCAATTTCTTTCAATAATTTCTGCGTCAACTCATGTGCAGGAACACGAATGGCAACTGTGTCCAAACCGGAGGTCACCAAGTCCGGAATGATCGGTTTACGCTTGAGTAATATTGTTAATGGCCCTGGCCAAAAACGGGAGGCTAGGATCTCTGCGGGTTCGGGCACTTCTATCACCAAATCTCTTGCCTTATCAAGACTCGAAGTGTGCACGATCAATGGATCAAATGATGGTCGTTGTTTAGCCTTGAATATCTTGGTGACCACATTGTCATCCAGAGCATTTCCTGCCAGACCATAGACGGTCTCTGTTGGAATGGCCACTAGGCCTCCAGATCCTAGAACCTCTTTCGCATGGTTTATATCTTGGCCAATATCAGCCATTATTGAGCGCAGTTCTGTCCAATAGCTTCGCTGGCCCCTTCAAAATTGAAGGACTGAGCACTAAAGAGGTATTGACAACCTTCAGGTTTATTATCCTGTGCTAATTCAGCCAAGCCAAGCCAATAATAGGCCTCACCATACTCTGGCTGCATCTCAATAGCCTTCTTTAGATCGTAGATAGCATCTTCTGGATTATTGATTCTAAGCTCAGCCTTGCCTTTATTCAGGTATAACAAGGCATTGTTCGGCTCTATTTCCAAGGCGAATTGAAAATCAAAGAGGGCCCTGTCGAATTCCTGATATTTGAATAGAATCGCCCCTCGGTTGATATAGGCATCAACAATGTCAGGTTGTATGTTGATCACATAGTCGTAATCTAGCATTGCTTCATTGTCTCGACCAAGCAATCGGAAGGCATTCCCTCGATTAAAAAAAGCACGATAGTTAGTAGTATCAGTGTTAATCGCTGTTCCGAAAATTGTAATGGCCTCATCCAATTGACCCAACCTGAGCAAGGCCACCCCTTTTGCATTTAGAGCAGAATAGTTCTGTGGGTAACTATCCAATAATTCGTTAAAAGTCTTGATTGCCTCTGCATACTTGTTTTCATCCATCAAGGACCGTCCTTGGGTTAATAGTTCTTCCTCTGAAGGTGAACAACCCATGACAAATAAGGTGATAATCAATAGGAATTGAAGGCTTAGTCTTTTCTGCATCGTCCTGCTTTAAGGCTGCAAAGATAAAGCAAGCTTACTACACCTGAAAGGGTTATTGTCTTGTTAAAAGTACCCGCCTTACGGTATTCTGTCTGAGGTGAGTTATTCTGATCAAATATACACCGTCAGGCACTGGATTTCCTCTGGTGTTGGTCCCGTCCCAGAAAAACTCATTCTCCCCAATAAAGCCCAAACCACTCGAAATGGTCCTAATCTGGTTTCCTGAGGAATCATAAATTCTTATCAACACAAAATTGGTCTGAGGAAGATTTACTCGAACTGTGACCAAATCGCTGAACGGGTTTGGAAAAATTGCATCAACTTCGAAGCGATCCGAACCGCTGACTGGTTCTGGTGGCACCACATTACTTATTCTGGAAGTAAACATCCCTCTACCATGTGTAGCAGCCACTATTTTCCCATCTACCCTCCTATAATCTACCATGTTAACCACCGCATTACCTATTCCCTCTGCCGATTCGATCGTCCAGTTTGTTGACTGACCGTTGATCAGGGTAGTGCTATAGAGGCCAGTACTTGTAGCGGCCATATACAGTTTGGAGTCATCATTAATTGGCACAATGGTTACCCATCTTACCGAAGGTCCATTCCCCTCTCCCGATGGATTTTCTTCCAAATTGCCTGAAACATCTTCAAAGCTTTGCCCACCATCGGTAGACCTAAAAATGCTAGGAATACCATAGTTAGAGAACGAGACCAATATTTCATCCGCGTTGGTCGGATCAATGGCTACCGACCTGATATACCCATCTCTTGGGAATGTGGTTCCTGTGATGTCTTCCACTTCATAGACCTCTGTGCTTGCATCAGTGATTTTAAACAATCGGCCATTCGAGGTGCCATAGTAAACGATGTTCTCAGGTGTAGTTGATACTTGTACAGCGGTGATGGTACCATCCGAAAGCTCCGTTTTGTCTAAGCGAGACCAGTTCGTTGAAGTAGTAGTTTGAGACCCCGTCAAGATTTGAGATAAGTTTCTGTTTCTCCAAAGAAAATCGCCTCCTGCCAAATACATCCGGTTCGAATTGTTGGGGTCAAGCGTATATGGATTGATAAATTGGTAAGGCTGCGAAGGATCCGTACCAGCTCCAATAGGATCAACTCTTGCAAACGAAATGATATTGAAATTTTGATTTAGCGATAGCCTGAAAATTCTTGAGTTCTGAAAGGACATATAATAAAACACTCCAATTGGGGTCGAAGCAGCAAAAGCACCATCACCACCTATCACTCGGGTACCGTTGTCAAATGAATTGATGGCAGTGTTCCTCGTTAATATGCTCCCATTGTCTTGTGTACCTCCAATCACAAAATCATCAGGCGGGTATTTACTGAATATCCCTGTATAGAATTGGGTGGTCACAAAGCCGTTATTCAAAGAGGTATACGTAACCTCGGTGGCGCGGCTATCTTCTGTAACAAATATTCCCCCATCATTGAAGGAGATCATTCTATCGGGGTTAGAAGGTGAGAAGATTACGCCATGCTGGTCGGGGTGATGATTTGGATAAATGCTTGCCCCATTATCTTCTGGATCATAGCCCCCAATCCATGTAATATTATTACTGGTAGAAAAAGCATCTGTAGACCTATAGATATTAGTTCCTCCTAAGAAAACAACGTTCGGATCAGTTGGGTGAACTGACACGAACATATCATAGGAACCTTGTGAGTCATACGCCTCAATATTATTAGATCCATCCGGAATATTAGTCGACAGGTTGATCAACTGCCTTGACACCAGGTTGTATCTAAAAAGTGCATAGTCTGGACCCTGATCAGCTATGAAATAAAGAATATTAGGATCAGATTGGGATGAACCAATTTCGATTCTTCGAGAATTACTGTTTGACAGGTTGAGCAATAAGGTCCAATTAATACCATCCACGGAAGAATAGACCCCAGCCTGAGGCGCACCAACCGTTGCCAAATTAGTGACATTGCTCAGAGATGCTATTAGCACATTATCAGCTGTTCGGTGTATATCCGTATAAAAAATTGCCGAAACATCATTCAGATCTCCGTCTACAGGAAAATTGAGCAGATCGTTACCCAGTACCGTTGTCCAGGTTTGACCTCCATCAGTCGACCTAACAATGCCTCCGTAAATGGCAGCCAATACTTCATCATCTGCGCCATTAGGATTGGTGGTAATATCCCAAACATATTGGAATGGTGAATTAAATAGCCCAGGTGAATTTGACTGAGTTGACGCGAGTGGTCTCCAGGAAACCCCATTATCAATTGATTTATAAATACCATTTCCGCGAAAAGGAGCTCCTGGCGCACGGGTAGAATTACCTACAAGTTCGCCAGTACCGTAGTACCAAATGTCCTCTTGCCCAGCCTTAATATTTTGGGTAATCGCAGAGACACTTTGTATCTCTTCGGCCAGAGAAGTCCTGATCCAGTTTTCTCCCTGATCAGTAGATCGCCAGGTACCTCCTGAAACTCCACCAGCGATCAAGGTGTTTTCATCCCTGATGTCCATTACAACAGCTCTTGTTCTACCTCCAAAATTATTCGGGCCTACCTGGCTCCAGTTGAGAGACTGAAGGGCACTGCTTCCTCCACTATTGCTTCTTTGAAAACGCTGACCATTCAGCAGTTGGTTTTGGTAGTTTTTAGCTGCAAAACTCAATTCCTTGGACCTAATATCTACAGGTATTTCACCTGTTTTAGGATTGGCAAGCAATTGACGTTCGTACTCGGTCCTCGACTGCCTATCTTCTCTACCTTCGATTTCAGATTTTTCATTTTCGATAATCGGAGCTATGGCAACCTCTTGATGGGTAGGTATAAAACTCCAGATGATGGCAAAAAGGACATAGAAGAGTACTGTAATCAGTAAGTAGTTCTGCCGCTTTAGGTTACTCATAAGTTTAAATATAACGCATGAATGGACTAAGGTATCACACTCCCAATCACATTTTTGTCCTTATTGTTTCACATTTATTGATCATTCTCAAAATAGAGTCGTTGCCACTGCATAAAGCCGGTATGGCTTCAAAGCCTTTCCATGCAACATCCATTGATTCGTGATTCCTTTGAATAGGTTCGCTGGTGTCTCCAACAAACAAGAACCTTACATCGTAATGATCATGTTCTGGAACGCCCTTTCTTTCCGGAATGGTATGAATATCAATGTCAAAAATCTTCTTTGAATAGAACTTGGCCAGTTTCAAACCAGATTCTTCTTCCAACTCCTTTTGGGCGACAAGTCTTAGGTCTTCGACACCATCGGCATGCCCTCCTAATTGAAGCCATTTATCCAACTTAGCGTGGTGTAGCAAAAGTCCTTGTTCGAACGCTTCATCCACCACCCAAGCCGAAGCCGTGAAGTGGGCATGAAGCAAGCTTCTCTCAAAGCAGTTGGGGTAGGTCAGCAAATCAATCATTCGCTCACGAAAACCATCCTCCACCTCGAACGGACTATTATAAGCGTCTAATTCCTGTCTTAAAAGTCGTCTAGCCTCAGACGCCATCCGATATCACGATGTTTGCCTTATTCACTTTACCCTTGGACAATTCGCTGATAACCTCCCCTCCATCTGAATTGTCCATGTCACCTTTACGAACGATGACATAGTATGATTTTGTCTCTAGATTCTTGAAGGTCACTCTTCCTTTACTATCCGTGAGCTTATAAGGCTGCACCGGGTTGACTTCTTTGTTGTAGTCTGCCTCGCTCGCATAAAGGGTTACCTTGGCATCCTTGACCACATTACCTAGATCATTGAGCACTGTAATCTTCAATTTAGTGGAGAAAACTTGTGCTGATGCTTCTTGCGTATTCGCCATTGCCAAGCAAGAAATGAAGGCTAATAAGATCAATCTTTTCATGTTTCTATGGGTTTGAACAGCTGTTCTATTAATTCTGAAAATGGTTTTGCTTTTGTGTATAATCTATCTTGGTAGACATTGGCCATCAACTTTAAGTAACTTGGCTTTCGGTCTATCTCTGTTTTCTCTATTAAAATATTTCCATACTTCTGATCGCTGACACCATCCTCAACCTCAGTGAGTGGCTTCAGATACCATTTTTCTATGGTTTCTTCATAGGTATCCTTGTCTAGTACTCTTCGATCTCCCTGTGCCAATTTATAACCTTGCTCCAAGCCTCTGTCTTTTAAGAAATCAAATACATGGCTAAAGGTCTCCTTGCTGAATTCCTTGTTAAAGCTAATGGCGAATCCATTGGCGTACTGTGAATCCAAGAGGTGTACTTCTACAGCAGAAACTATGCCCTGTTTCTTCATGAAGTATGCTCGCTCAATATCGGCCAGAAGGCTTTTGGCATCTTCGGTTTTCTTCCATCTTTCGAAGCCTAAAACTTCTTGATCAGACCTCTTGAGCACTTCATGGATAAACGCAGTTTTTGGGCTTTGTTTACTAAACAGTTTATCTACAATGTTGTCGAAGAAACTCATGGTGTAAATGTATGAATTATCAGCAGCCCATGAGGCCTAATGATGAGTTCTTGAGATAATTAAATGCCCAAAATCATCGTAATGGATATCTCCATGATCGATTAGTGCGGCCAAGAGGTCCAGAAATAATTCCTTATCCTTAGGCATTAGGACCTCCACCAACTTCTCCTCATTTAATTGATCAGACTGATGTAGCTTTTCTAGGATTTGTGTTTTGTAATGTTGTCGCTCCTTTTCATCATCACGGTGCTTCGCATTCTCAATACAGTTGTCACAAATTCCGCACTGACCATAATCTTCTTCTCCAAAGTACGATAGTAGGAGTTCAGTTCTACATCGCTTTCGTTCATGAACATAGGCAATGACTGACTCCATTTTAGCCAATTTGAGCCTTCGTTTTGCTTCGAGGGCTTTCTGATCGATTGGCAATTTTTCAATTTGCTGCTTTGGCATCAAATAGGTCAGCTGGGGTTGGTCTTTCTGTTTTTGATAATCTACTATTTCTCGCTCGGCCAGCGACTTCAATAAATCACGCACTTGATCGGTCGAAGAACCCAAGAGGGCTGCCATGTTGGTTTCCTGGATTTGGATGCTTTGATGATAGAGCTCCCCACCATATAGGCGCAAGAGTCCTTTAACAATGGGATCAAAACCAGAATTTGAAACCTGAAACTCATACATCTTTCGCTGATCGAGTAAAAACATCAATCGGGAAGGACTGAAAAAGGCTTCCGTTAAGTGGATCAGGCCATGTTCTTGCAAAGCCTTCAAAGCATTAAACACCTCTAGTGGATGCCGGTCGAAGCGCTTTGAGAATTCTTGAAAATCAAAATCAAAACTCGTCTCGGGATGGCTTCCATTGGCCAACTGAAAATGGTTACCGAGCATCTGATAGACATCTTTGATCAACTCTATACCTGGTAAGGACTGCTCAGTTTTCTTTCTGAGGTCATCAATATCCTTTTGGTTGGCGATGATCAAGGCAAAGGCTTTTCGTTCATCTCTTCCAGCTCTCCCTGCCTCTTGATAGTAGGATTCCAGATTACCTGGCAAATCCATATGAGCTACTAAACGTACATCTGCCTTATCAATACCCATACCGAAAGCGTTGGTAGAAACCACAACGCGCGTACGGTTATGAATCCAATCTTCTTGCCTTTGGCTTCGCTCTTGATGAGTAAGGCCAGCATGATAAAAATCTGCTGATATGCCCTGCTTGCTTAACATTAAAGCGATTTCCTTGGCATGCCTTCGAGTGGACACATATACCACTGATGAACCGCCTACTCTATTCAGTGCTTCCAGTAACTTTCGCTCTTTGTGCTCTTCGAAACGAACCGAATAAGACAGGTTTGCTCTGGCGAAACTCTTTGTGAAGACTTTTGGCTTTTTGAAGGCCAGTTTGTCTTGAATATCCTTTCTAACCTTTGGTGTGGCTGTAGCGGTGAGTGCCATCACCGGAGTATCAGGTAAAAGCTCACGAATTTTTTCAATTTCTAAATAGGCTGGCCGGAAATCATAACCCCATTGTGAAATACAATGGGCCTCGTCCACTGCAATCATGGAAATACCACGAGTTTCATACACTCTTTTGATTCTGGCCTGAAATATCTCTGTCTTTAAGCGTTCTGGGGAACAGTAAAGAAATTTCAGGTCTGAATTCACTGCATTATCCAAAGCATGATCAATCTCCCTTTTCGACTGTCCGGCATGAAGTGCAATTGCCGAAATTCCACGTTCCTTTAATTGATAGACCTGATCTTTCATTAAAGCGATCAAAGGCGATATGACTAAGCAAAGGCCATCTTTCGCCATGGCAGGCACTTGAAAGCAAATAGATTTTCCACCTCCGGTTGGTAACAGCGCTAAGGTATCATGACCATCAAGTATTGACAGAATGATATCCTCTTGCAAGGTCCTGAAGGTGTTGAAACCCCAGTAATGCTTAAGTATATCAATCGGTTGGTCCATGAATCAATTCTTGAACTTTTATTGCTGTTTATTCAGGAAATTGGCTATCCCTTTTTGACAATCCTCTGTGGCTCTGGCCAGCGCATTTTGTTCGGCTGCGTAGTTCAGTCCATCTTCCAGACTCATGGCTTGCACTTGGGCGATCATTTGTTTGGTAGCTGCCATGGATTGACCGGAGTTCTTTCTAGCTAGTTTTGAGGCGAAGGTCTTTACTCTTTCTTCCAATTCTTCGGGTGCAACCACTTCATTCACCATGCCCAGGTCTTTTGCTTTTTGAGCATCGATTAGCTCCCCTGAAAGCAGTAGACTTTTGGACTTACCCTCCCCGATCTTTCTTAACAAGAACACCATAACAATGGCCGGAATAAACCCAATCCTTACCTCGGTGTAACCGAATTTCGCATGCGGTGCAGCAAAGGAAAAATCACACACTGCTGCTAGTCCGCTTCCACCTGCAATGGCATGGCCTTGGATACTGGCAATAACTACTTTAGGATGAGTATAGATTTGATAGAAGAGTTCTTTGAGGTGGTTTGAATCTGCAAGGTTTTCTTCATAGGTGTTTTGCTGTAACTCTTGTAAATAGGCCAGGTCAGCTCCAGCACAAAATGCATCTCCTGCCGCAGCCAATACAATTACTTTGGCCTCAGTGTCTTGAGCAGCCTGTGCAAAAGCTTCCTTAAGTTCTGTGACTACTTTTGCATTTAGAGCATTCCGTTTTTCTGGTCTGTTTAATGTGATGGTAGCGATTTGATCAGCTACGGCATAGGTCACAAATTCTTGTTCTTCCATTGTCTACTATAATATCCGTCTTGACGAACTGAATGATACTTTACTTTCAATTGCCCTGCTTGTTCCACTAGCTTCTGATCGGTATACCAACTGTTACTGGGGTCAATAATGAGTTCATCAAATTCAATCCTACCATCCAGTTCTTCTAGATTCTGCAGAACATCTTTCCCTAAAATTAACCAATCTACTTCAATGGGAGTCGATGATTCTATGCCACTCAACACATTTCTATCCAAACAAAGAATACGCAGTCTATCAAAGCTGATCAGACGTCCCAGAGGAGTGGAAACCATCGTTAATTCAAAACCATCATCAGCAACTTTTTCCGTACTTCCTGAAAGTAGTCTTTTGGGGTGCAGGAGAAAACGCTGCCTTTCGGTATCAGATAAAAACAAAGAGTCCGAAATCATGTGAGATTTAAAGCCACTTCGAAAGTCCATCACCTGACTTCCTGAGACCGCCATAACACTGAACTCCTTAGTAGAGGCAAATTTAGAAAAGTGCCATAACTGAGATACTACAAATAGCAGAGACAAGCCTAGGCCATACTTCAAGTAGACCAACCTTTTCCTATCAAAAAATAAGATTACACAAGTCAATAGGCCGTAAATAAGCCAAGTGTCTAGAATCGATATATAGATGCCTTTGGCCGTACTACCTGGTAATTGACTCACCCAAAATACCAAGCCGTTTACAAGCAAGATGAACTCAGTAACCAGCCAACCCAGTACTGCCGCTAAAGGCGAAATGAATGAAGTGATCAATAACAGAAGGCCTGAAATTAAGATGATGAAAGCAGCAGGAATAATGAAGAGGTTCGAAAGCAAGAAGTAAGATGGGAACTGGTGAAAGTAAAGTATACTCAATGGTGCTGTGGCCAGTTGAGCTGCAATGGACACACAGGTAATTGCCCAAACCTTATCCAATAACCAATGATTGACTTCTATGAGCGCATATAATCTTGGCTGTAAATAAACGATCCCAAAAACTGCCAAATAGCTCAACTGGAAGCCTACACTCATGATCAGATAAGGATTATATAGCAATAGTGCCAATGCCGAAGCGGCCAGGGTATTATAAATATTAGTGTGTCGTGAGAGGGCCTGCCCCACTGAAATAAAGCTGAACATAGTTACCGCCCTAAGCACAGATGGAGATAGCCCTGTGAGCAGTGCATAGCACCAGAGTGTTAGGATACTAATGGCTGCCAACCACCATTTGTATTTTGGCTTGGAGAGTCCAAGCCGCTTAAGCAACAGAAAAATGATCGCGTAGATAATTCCTACATGCAGACCAGAGACGGCTAGTACGTGCATGGCACCGGTAGCCGAAAATGCCTGAATGACGTCATCCTGAAGATCATCCTTAACTCCTAACACCAATGCAAGTACAATTCCTCTGGCGCTTTCTTCAGTAATGAGCGAATTGATGATTTTCACGCTCTCATTTCTAAGAAAATTGGCTTTGCTTACAAACCAGTTCGTAGGTCTGTGACCAATAACACTGAACCGATCTCTGATAAAGTGCTGATGATGAATTCTGTTGTAGACTAAGTAACCACGATAATCAAACTCCCCAGGGTTGGCTGGTGGAAGGGTTTTGGCGGGCTTTCCTTCAACAAAAAGTAAGTCTCCATAGCTGAGACTTTCTCCTTTAAGTGTGTCCAAGTAAGCATTGACTATTCCATCGGCAGTTCGCCAGGCCCCATCCACTAAGACCTTGTAAACCTCAAGTTGACAATTCACACTCTTTGCCTTGACTTGGGGAGGTCCTGACACGACAGCCTTATAAGCTTGGATAGCTTCTGGTTGATTTAACAAATGATCTGGCTTGGACTCGCCCTTGTAGTAAGAAAGGCGTTGAGTACCCAATCCAAAGAGCATAAAAAAAGCCAGGCTAGCTAATATAGACTGGTATCTGAAAGTACTTCTTATTGTCAGAAGGCTATAGGCGACAAGAGCCAATATCAGGACATACCATGGAATAAATACCGAATCTCCCAAATAATGAAAGCCGACAATACCTAAGGCAAAGCTAAATGTAAGTCTTAAGAGAGGGTAAGTAGAAAAATCAATCAATTTAAATTAACTAATATCACATTAGATAATTTAAACTAAATAATACTTACTTCAAAGTGTCTTCTTCATCAGAAAGTGCTTAATACCTGCTTCCATAAACATTTCGCCTTCTTTCTGGAAGCCATATCTCGCATAAAGCGGCATGGCATCAACCTGGGCATGCAAGTAGAGTAGCGTTCCCGGTTCGATCGTAGTTTCAATTTGGCCCAGTGCGGTCTGCACTAAGCGTTTCCCGACCCCATTGCCACGGTGTTCTTTAAGGACGGCAAAGCGTTCTAGCTTCACGCCTTTATCTGTAGTACGGTAACGGCTGGTGCCTACAGGTTCTCCAGAGATATAGGCTATAAAATGAATTGACTCATCGTCAAAGCCGTCAAATTCCTCCTCCGGAGGGCATTCCTGCTCATCAATGAATACTACTTCTCTTACCTTAAAAGCTTCTTTTAGCTCTTGGTCAGTCTCAACTTTTTTTACTCTTATCACTTTTCGGTTGTTCTTTGTCGTATGCGTTTATAATATCTTTTACCAGCTTATGTCGCACCACATCTTTAGTGGTTAATTCAACGGTGGCTATCCCCTTTACGTTACTTAACAGTCTGACAGACTCAGACAGTCCCGACTTTTGATGGTGGGGTAAATCCACCTGCGAGCGATCACCAGTCACAATCACCTTAGAGTTTGGCCCCATTCTGGTCAGGAACATCTTCATTTGCATGGCCGTGGTGTTCTGCGCCTCATCCAACAACACAAAGGCATTGTTCAATGTCCGTCCACGCATGTAAGCCAAAGGAGCTATTTCGATGATATTATGCTCCTGATAATTCTTGAGCTTTTCCATGGGGATCATATCTCCCAAGGCATCATAAATAGGCCTTAAATAAGGATCGATTTTCTCCTGAAGATCGCCTGGAAGAAAGCCAAGGTTTTCACCAGCTTCCACAGCAGGACGCGTAATGATAATCTTCTGTACCTCTTTGTTCTTCAAAGCACGCACGGCCATGGCCACAGAAATAAAGGTTTTCCCTGATCCAGCTGGTCCTATCGCAAAAACCAAATCATTATCCTTAACTGCCTTAACCAAGGCACGTTGATTGGCTGTTTTTGGTTTGATACCTGCACCCCTGGTTCCATATACCAAGGTATCATCACTGCTATCTGCAGCCATATATTCCGACTCACGCTTAATATAAGCCTCCACATTATCGCGGGTAATCTTTCCGTATTTATGATAGTGTTGTATCAGGGCATGAATCACGTCATTGATTTGAATGATCTCCGATGCATTCCCTTTTATTAGAATTTCATTTCCACGAGACACAATTTTGCTCTTGGGAAATGCTGAGGCTACCTCCTTTATATTTCGATTCCCAACACCGAGGAAATCTACCATAGCCATGTTTTCAAGTGTGATGAGCTTTTCTACCAATAGTAAGAAGCGATTTTAGTGATTGCCTAGGCTTAAAATTTCAATAATTTTGTCTGCGTCTAAATTATAGAATAAACGCCAATAGTCGTTCATGACCCTTATCACTTTTACATCAGATTTTGGCTTAAGTGACCATTACGTGGCGTTTACAAAGGCGGGCATCCTAAAAGCGTACCCTGAGGCGCAGATTATCGACATCAGCCATCAGGTCAAGCCTTTCGATCTAGCACACATGTCTCATGTGTTACAATCGACTTTTCGTGAGTTTCCCAAAGGAACAATTCACTTGATCGGCAACGAGAGTAATCAAAAACCCGCCTCTTACATCATTGCTCTTATAGAAGAACATGTTTTTGTAGGTGCCAATAATGGTGTGATGAGTTTAGTTAGTGAAAAGGCTCCAACCGAAATCTACGAGATTAGCCTGGAAGCTGACGAAGGCTTTTCCAAGCTTTCAACCATTACCGCCAAATTAGCCATGGGAGAATCGGCTGGATCATTTGGTGGGCCTTGCGAAAACTTTGTTCAATATATGGCGCGAAAAGCGCGTGCTACCAAGAAGGAAATTGCCGGCCATGTTATTCATGTGGATCATTACGGCAACCTAATGACCAATATTGAAAGGACCGACTTTGATATCCTAAGTCGAAATAGGTCTTATCGGATCACTTTTGGCAGGGATGTCGCTAACCAGGTCAACAGTCAAATTTCCGATGTCGAACCAGGAGAAGTTTTCTTCACCTTTAATTCCAACGGCCGATTAATGCTGGGTATCAATCAAGGCCATGGCGCTCAACTATTAGGACTGGAATATGATAGTCCTATCATCATACAATTTGAAGACTGATGCTAATTCGAGTGGTTCGTATGACCTTTAGGGCGGAAGAAAGACAGAACTTTCTTAGTCTCTTCGATCAAAAGAAGGAAAAAATCAGGCATTTTCCTGGCTGTAGCCATTTGGAACTTCTCGAAGATTACAATGACCCCAACGTATTTTCTACTTACAGTTATTGGGAAGATGAAAGTGCCCTGAATGCTTATAGACACTCAGATTTGTTTGCCGAAGTATGGGCGAATACGAAGAACAAGTTTGCCGCAAAACCGATCGCTTTTTCGCTGAAAAAATTCATCCAAGTCGATTGATATTTTCGTGGCTTGGCTTGTTGGATAATCAAAAATCTTTATCCATTTTTGCACACCCAATTCAGAAATGCCCAGGTGGCGGTCCCGAACTTTCGGGAGGTAGACCGTTACTAAAGCATGACACTAGCCCAGGTGGCGGCCCCGAAACTTCGGGGGGTAGACCGCTAATCAGGCAAGAACACCAGCCCAGGTGGCGGAATTGGTAGACGCGTTGGTCTCAAACACCAATGCCTTCGGGCGTGCCGGTTCGACTCCGGCCCTGGGTACCAAATGACAAAAGCTCCACATCGTGGGGCTTTTTTCGTTGGTACTGGTCGGAGGAGAAGTCCTGTCTGCCGACAGGCAGGCTATCCCGATGAAGCTTGGCTGCGGCAAGCAGGCAAAGCGGATATCGGGAACTCCGGCCCTGGGTACAAAATCGCTAAAAGCTCTTCGCCAAGAGGGGCTTTTTTATTGGTAAGCTTTTTGTTAACTATTCCGAAAAGGTAGACTAAGAATCAGTTTATTATAAGAATAAGTGTACAGTTCTTAATTTTACCTCTATTATCAAGCAAAAGTTAAAATATCTAATCAACACAAAATGAAAAAAACATTCCTACTTGCCCTGTTGGCATCAACCACTTTATTGTTTTCTGGCTGTGCCAGTATTTTTAGTAAGAGCAATTACCCGATAAGCATTAACAGTAATCCAGCTTCTTCAATCTCTGTGACCAATTCTAAAGGCATGGAGATTTACAAAGGCCAAACTCCTGCTACAGTCAACCTGAAAGCTGGAGATGGTTTCTTCAAAAGAGCGACATACCAAGTAAAGTTTTCAGCACCTGGTTATGACGAAAAAATAGTGCCAGTAATGTTCAAAGTTGACGGCTGGTACTGGGGAAACATACTCATTGGAGGTGTAATCGGAATGCTCATTGTGGATCCAGCAACAGGAGCCATGTATAAGCTGGAGAACGACTTCATCAACGAGACACTCACTAGAACCGTTGCAGATACTGACGCAGGAGGCCTAAAGGTCTATGGCATTGAAGAAATACCAGAAAGCTGGAAAGCGCATTTAGTCCAACTCAAGTAATTATTCGCGAAGTAGAAATAGACTAAAGGCTTCGTAAGGGGCCTTTAGTCTTACTATTGTTATTAGCTATGAGCGAAAAATGCTCGAGCATTAGAACTTGTTGCATTTAACAACTCGGAATTACATAAAACAGGCTGGAGCGCTATGCCTTTAAGTTCCTTTTATACTGACTAGTTGCAATAAAATAAGGAACGAACTACAGAAAGGCTGATTAGAGAGGTGTATGAAAATATTTAAGAATGGTTGGAAATCATAAAATCATGGCGCACCTAATTCTAATTCCCTTCATTCTTTTGATGGGTTGTGTGAACAGCACCAATAAAGAGAAATCATCTGTTGAGCAGAGCAGCGAGTTGTCTGTAAGGAATGCTCATTCTATGGCTTATCATGCCAAAGACTCCCTCACATACCTTTTTGGCGGAGCCGACCAAGAGCAAGTGCTATCAGATTTATGGGTCATGGAAGATACTGATTGGCGGAAAATTGAAACAAATGATGGCCCTCAACCAAGAACTTTTGCTCCACTAATCTATGACAGCGAAAATGACCGGCTCATTCTGTTTGGAGGTAGCAAAGTCTTATTCGGAAAGACTACTGACCCTCAAAACCTTCTGAATGACACCTGGCAATTCAAGAATAAGCAATGGGGAAAACTCATTACAAATAATGCCCCATCACCGAGAGCTGAGGCTGTAATGGTATATGACGAAAGTCGAAATACAGTAGTCCTATTTGGTGGCTACAACATTCAAGACGGTAAGTATATTAAGCTGAATGATACATGGGAATTCCATGACAATGATTGGCATATGATTTCAACCGCAGGTCCATCTGAACGACATGGTATTTCTATGGCCTATGGTCCTGAAGACAAATCCGTTATTCTCTTTGGAGGCAGTACCATTGATAAACAATATGGCGAATCCGGTGGCGAAACCTGGCAATGGAATGGCGAAGCATGGGTCAAGCTTGAAATTAGTCAACCGCCAGGAGTGTTTAATGCACCCATGGTTTATGACGAAGCAGAGGGAAAATTCATACGCTTCGGTGGATGGAATGGTAAATCAAGGATTGATGAAACCTGGTCGTTCCTCAATAATGAATGGAATAAGATTGAAATGAGTATTAGTCCATCACCAAGAAACCACAGCGCCATGGTCTATGATGAAAAACAAAAAAGAACAGTGCTATTTGGCGGTCATGATGGAGAAAATGTATTTGGAGACACTTGGATATACGCTGATCGCAAATGGAAAAGAATCTCAGAATCCAGACCTATTATGAGAGTAAAGAATGGACATTAAGCCCTGCCCCAAATATGGATAAGAGAACAGAAAAAATTCGAGAAATCTTTGAGAACTCATGGAATGAGACGATCAAGATGTATGATGACTTGCTATCATATGATCAGTGGAAGTTTCTAGCCGAACTTCGCTGTTTCTTAGATGAACTTCAGAACTCAGGATTCAACAATGAATTCAGAATTGGAACATCAGTCAACAGACTTATATTTTCACGATCTGTGGATCACGGTTTGAGAGTTGACCAAAAGCAAATATTGATTGAACCATATTCTAATGGAAAGTATGATATAAAATTCTTTGATTTCTCATCTCCTGGAGACGTCATACGAATCTATGACGAGTTCACAACAGATAAACTTACTGGCAACAAACGCCTTCTGAACAACCTGAATAAATTAAGGAATACTCTTGTAGACTAACACGATATAATCCGTGTTTGACTCTACCTAATAATCACAATCTTCCCAAAACCATTATCAAAGGCTTTGTCTTTTGAGGTGGAGCGCCTACCCAGACTGCTACCATTGCTATGTTGGATTTGCACGCGATAGAGATAGGTACCATTAGCCAGTAAATCGCCAAATTCATCGCGTCCATCCCAGGCATACTCAGAAACATTGTTTCCAATACGCAGTGGCCCCAATTCATCCTGAGTAATTTCCCTTACCAGTTTTCCAGATACCGTGAAGATTTGAATCTTGATCTGATCGGGAATTTCGCTTCCTGTCAGGGTAAAAACAAAGCGGGTGCTTGTGGAGAATGGATTCGGATAAGGATAGAAATGCGTGACTGTAGACTCATTCACTACCTCAAAATTAATCTCATAAGGCCCAATACCGGCCTGGTTTCCTGAAGCATCCGTAGCATTCACCTGAAACAAATATTGACCATCTGCAAATTCATCGGGTTGATATGCTACTCTGAAATTCGAGTTTTCCGAGGCCGGTGTAAAGGTTACTCCAGGGTCAGAAAAGCTGATACGCTGAGGCTCACATCCGCTTTCACAAATTTCGGTCAGCGTCATTTCCACACCGAGGGTATCCGTTTTGAAGATGAAATTGTTATTGTCCCGTAATTCAATCTCAATCAGCGGTGTTGGCGAAATCACATCACCATCGACTATATATACTCCATCGAAGGTCACGTCCATGGAAGGACTCACCTCATCTCTGATCACGTTGAAAAAGGACTCCAATCGAATTACATTGTTATTTGTGAACTGTTCGATCTCATCTCCAAGATTGATCACCACTTCTAAGTCATTCAGGCCAATACGACCCGCTGTAGTGATCGGTAAATCAAAGGCCACCGTCTGACCTGCAGCTACCGGAGGTATCTGTGCAGTTTCAGTAGTCTCCTCATTAGATGTTTGATTGGTAAGAGTATATCTAATGTTCAGATTATCCTGGAAGTCATATTCGGAAATATTAGTAAACTGGAATGCTGCACTGAAAGGCTCTCCCTCCTCTAATTCGATATCCTGATTGCGATCGTTCTGTAGTGTTATAATTCCCTCAGGAACACCCTGGTAACTTACCGACCACTGATCCAACTGGGCAGGAGTAGCTGAAACTCTATCCACCATATTGACATAAAGCCTTACAAAAGGATATTGATTAGGATCAATGCTACTCAGGTCTACTTCATCCACACTGTTAACAGTAAACAGCGTCACTTCCGTACCATCCAATTGTCGACCTCTTACTTCAAACTCCACTTCGTCTTCAGCCGGGTCTGTAATAATACTCTTTATCAACCTTCCCCACTGACTGACTGGGCCAATTACCGGTGAGAACACCGTTCCACTATCGGTGCTCGCGTTTATGGTTGTTGAAAAATTAATTTCTGTGGTTGATGCATCTGGTTCGGCCCCTGCAGGTACTCCTTGAATAAAATCAGCACTTCCCTGGGCAGCTCCCTTAGTCCCAAAAATGATCAAAGGATCACTGTCTGAGGAAATAGTATTCAATGCAAAAGTCGAGACTCCAACTCTGCCGAAATCAGCTTTTGTTTCATCATCCCAATTACCAAATAGGGCAGATCCAATTGTAAAGAAGAGCACTCTATCTCCATCATCCATCCCATTGATGTATTGACGGAGAAGTCTCTGATCGCCTGTTGTATTGACATCACTGAACATGGCTGGAGTAAACCTATTGATAAACTGAGGTGTCACCCCACAGTTCAATGGATCTTGCGTTTCAAACTCTTGCCCTGGTGTTTGCAAGATCAAGTAGGGCCTACCACTATCTTTATTAAAGGCTATGGCATTAATAGAATTGGTGGCACAAAAGCGATTAGGTTCATTGCTAAACAATGAGAAACCATCGATTTCTATGGTAACATCCAATGGCCTTCCTCCTGAAGGGTGGTTATCACCAAATGTAGCCACGTCTATTGTAGTTGAGGTTCCCGCAAAAATCCAGGAGTCTTGATCCTCTCTTTTACTGAGAGATGATAGGCTAAGTTCTTCAAACTGATCAAACTCAGTCTGTGCCCAGCCTTCTGTTCCGTTTTCAATAAATGTAAATGTGGAATTCGTCCAAGGCTGGGGGTCATCTGCTAACTCTTCTTCAAAAATACTTCTCCAATAATAGCGTATCGTGTCATTGACAGTGGCCGGAAGTAATTCAACATCCCAGGTTGCCAATCCTTTCCCCGTTAAGGTTGTCGTTTGCAGGTAGGGACTGTCAAAGGTATTCACAGTATCAAGTTGCACCCTGAATGTCTTGTCATTTACTTTTAGGTCTGATGACTGAAGCACCAAACTAATATCTGTCTCACTAATGGTAGAAAAGTTGGCTGGAGCAGTATTAAAAGTACCAGACGCTGTAAAGAAGAAAACACTTTCGGCCGTATTGTTTAATTCACTTCCTTCATCCACTTTGTTTTCCAGATCAAGGAAAACCTCAAACTTATTTTCGCCAAAGACATCTAAGCCTTGATTACTTATCTCATAGTAGACGGTATCTCTGTTTCTAATTGCGGGTACTTCTATTTCGGGTAACTCCAAGACCCTGCCATCAGAAAGTGTTCTTCTAACGGTTACTGTAACAGGTTCTGTAGTAGTTCTTCCCGCATTGTTAATGACAACACCAAGGTTAAAAAACTGTGTAGTAGATGTAATCGGTCTACCATCTATTGATTCTCTGAAAATATCTTCTTCACGAACGATATAATCCACTTTATCATGCGCAAAAACCTGAAGCGCTGGATCACCCTGAAGCACGGTCTGTTCTACCGCTGCAAAATCCGCTTCATCAGGCAAAAAGCCATTGAGCTGCCTTAAGATGGTCTGTTGTTGAATCTTACCGATCGACTGCGTCATATAGAGCGTATCCGACATAACCTCATAGAAGTTTTCGGTATACTCTTCCAAGACATTTGGAATCCCGACATCACTATGCGCTAGAAAATTAACCGCTCCTTTATCTTGAGCACCAATCCAGTTTTCTCCAAAAGATGAAAAGAAGAATATCTCACCTCCACGACAGCCATTGACTATAAACACCGGGTATCGACCTTTATTATCATAACCTGAATTAGGATCCGTTACATTTCCGATATCGATATCTGTGAACCTGGCAGAAGAATGACCAAAAAAAGTAACAAAGCCAGTTCCTTTATTGATTTGCTCAGAGATATTGAAGTTTTGAACAGCATTGTTATTACTTTTTGAAAGGTTAGTCACTGCCGCTCCCAAATAATCATCTTCTACAACATCTTTAAACTTGTCAATGAAGAACCTGAATCGATTCAGCTCATTAGTATTCAAGCCGCCACTGAGCTGAATGAAATTCTTTGTCCAGGGAGAGTCCTTCAAAGTGGCTTCCTTCTCCTTCGCTTTGTCAAGATAGTATGCCACATTCGCTGGTTCCGTAACCGAAAGTCTTCCTACCGGGAAAGCTGGAAAGTGTGCTCTGCCATCAAGTGCTTCCACATACATAATATCAGAACCTGGAGCCCCCATGGTCGGCACTAATTCTCTTCTGGATGTCGCCAGTGGATCGGATAAGCGCTGAGACCTAATGTCTACCCTGCTTGATTTACCAATGATGAACAGATATTCGGGAACACCTTGTGCGTAAGCCGAAACCATAAACCTGCGTATCGCTAAAGGAGTAAATTCTCCATATCCAAACTCGTCATACAAGTCAGGGGCATCGGCATAAAGCACGTTAAAAGTCCCCCCTTCCACTGATGATCTATAATCTACATAGGCTTGAACAGGGTCATCATACAAGCCCTCAACCGGTTGCTTCAAATAGGGGTGGGAAATAATATAATAGTTGTAAGGAGAAAGGTTCTGGAATTTGAAAGTTACCGGTTCAACACTAGGCTCGACAATACCATCTGCTCTTTTTAAGAAGAGCGTTTTTCCATTAGCATCATTTGTCACTCCGGCAGTAAAAGTATTCGCTGCAAGCTGTCCTGAAATTCTCTTGGGACTCCGATAATCAGAAATATCATAAAGCCTGACATCCCCATCAACATTAGATATGGAAACACCCTGATTTCCTGTTGCCGGATTCAGATAAACCCGCTTGTCCTGAGACTGGGCATCTATCTGCTGTGGGTATTTTAAAGTGATAAAACCAACTGCTATTCTATCATCAATTTGAACATTGGGGTCACCAGAACCAAGAACCTCCACCCTGACAATAACTCGGCCGTTGGCTACGTCACTCCACTCTATTTGAGTGTTCACGGTTCCGAAATTGCTATAAAGTATCTCAACATCTCTCCTTACCAGTCTCAGATTATCCGTATCAGGTCCGACATAAACAGAGGCTCTGTGCTGCACATTATTGAAGCCAACAATTTGCACAGTCAGCTGAGGTTTACCCTGACTTTCATCTTGTAAGTTGATTCCATTCAAGGCTACGTCAAGAAAATTCAGGTCTCTGGACAAGCCAAAGTCATTGTACATAATTTCACGGCTCATAAACATTTGACCTCGATCGTAAAGTGATCTTTTGACTTCTCCTGTTGGATTACCGATATCGTAGTATTGTCCAAAACTGAATTTGTTGGTTTGCACATTCAATATCTCTTCAGTATGAAGACTCACTTGAGTCAAAGGGCTTGGGTCAATATTCACTTCTTCCATTCTTAAGCCTGGCAGACTTGATTCGGTCAAAAAGAATGAAGTAGTATCAGAAAAGAGGTTGTAGTACTTGTGAATTTGATCGGCCGCTCGATAAAATAATTCTGTGTCTTGAGTACCGTCATTTCGTCTACCGTAAAATTCGATAAAGTCACTGCCATCGAGCACACCATCACCACCATCTTCTATATGTATTGCCACCTCATTTCCTCTATGGAAAAGCTGAAGGTTAGCCAAATTCAAAGTATTTAGGTCAATGCCAGCAGTCTGCAAAGCGGCTGGTGTTAGGCGATGGATATCATCGGAGCCTGTCTTGATTTTAAAATAGGTCTGATTATAGTCGATCCACTCGTTCCCTTGACGCTGCGCCACTACAGCGATATTCACGGTTAACAGAAGGAGAAAAAGTAAAAGCTTAGTTCTCATCTTTCGCCTCCCTCTTTTTAACCCTTCTTTTGTTACGAGCATAAATACCTGGCAGCGCTTCTAACGAATATCGAATAGAAAAAACATGTGAATACGGAGATTCAGCTACGTTTCCAATATCCGTAAGGGCATAGTCGATCGTGAAGTCGTCCAGTTTCACCCCCATACCCATATTAGGCTGAAAGCTCCAAAAAGTGGATTCTGAACTGGCATCGCCTGTCGAAAAGTCTTTCACCCTTTGAAAGTTGCCAAAACCCATTCTAAGGAAGAACTTATTTTCATACCCGAACTCAAAGCCCATCTGCGGATCGAGCGAAGACAACTTACTTGACACCAACACGTTTCTGCGACCATCAAATGTGAATACGAGATCGGCAGAGGCCAGCATACTAATTTTGTCCGAAAGCGTGAAAGTTCGAGATGCACCAAAAATCATTTTCGGCAAGGTCAACTCGAGGGTATTACTAGGCAGTGAATTGTTGGTTTGACTGAAGGAAGACCTTAGAGCTTCCTTATCAATGGACCATGCATTAAATGTGGTAGAGATGTCTCGAATCATTAAGCCAAAATCCCAATCATTGAAACGATACTTAGCGGATAAATCCAGACCAAAGCCCCAAGCTGTTGCAAACGCACCAATTTTCCTTCTGATTACTTTGAAACTCGTACCGAAGGTAAGTCCACCGCCTTCGACAAAGTCCTCACCCCCAATGAAACTCACACCCCTGGCATAGGACAGAATAAAAGCTACATCTGATGTACTGAAAAACTGAATCCGGCTGTAGTCAATTCTACCCTGATCATCAAAAAGCAATCTCGTATCTGGAATATCATCTATCCCCAATCGGATTATGGCAAGCCCTAAGTGGCTGTCCGTATCAATGGCCATGGCTGCACCGACATAATCGTAATTGGCTACTCCGGCAAAGTAAGCCGCATGCTGAAAGGCAAATTGATAGCGATATTCAATATCTGTGAGAGCAGCGGGGTTCCAATAGGCAGCAGTAACGTCATCAACCACAGAGGTCATGGCATTTGACATTCCGAGTGCTCGTGCTCCCACCCCAATAGAGAGAAATTCATTACTGTACTTTGGCGTAGTTTGGGCCAAAGTATCAAACGGGTGAAATAAAATAGGGATGAGTAGTGCCCCCCAGAAAACTCGAAATAATGATCTCAAAACTGCATTTATCAGCACTAGTACACTTCAAAAATAATTATACCTACTCTATCAAACGAATTTTCTCTTACAACTTATTGAAACGACTACTTTTTAACATAAAAGGGTCATTTCGCTATCATTAAGACCGATTTACCGAGCTCCTCGGAACAATAATACACTACAAGGTAATATTTTTTATATAGTACTATGCAACACATAGTACCTTTTTTCGTATGTTTGCATTACAAGGTCAACATCTTAAAAGAAAAACAAGATGAATTTAGAAAACACTCAGGTGCAAATGCGGAAGGGAATCCTCGAATTCTGCATTCTGAACATTATTTCCAGAGGTGAAGTGTATGCATCGGATATGCTAGAAGAACTGACCTCCGCCAAAATCATGGTGGTGGAAGGGACGCTCTATCCTTTGCTCACAAGGTTGCGGAAGGCCGGTTTGGTCGACTATAAGTGGGTAGAATCAAATTCGGGACCACCGAGAAAGTACTACACCATTACAAATTCTGGACAAGAGTTTTTATCAAGTCTCGGCAGCACTTGGCAAGAACTCGTCACTTCAACTTCTCAAATCATCTCAAATACTAAGTAAGCGGTCATGAAAAAGAACATAAGCATAAACATAAGCGGCATCATCTTCCACATAGAAGAAGACGGTTATGATAGATTTAAAAAATATCTAGACTCCATCAATCGATACTTCGCTTCTTATGAAGACAGTGAAGAAATTATAGCCGACATAGAAAGCCGTATAGCAGAGCTCTTCTTAGAGAAACTTGATGAGAATAAGCAAGTCATATCCAATGACGATGTAAATGCACTCATTAGCACCATGGGTCAAATCTCGGATTTCGAGGCCATGGAAGAAGAAGCGGACTTTGCTCAAGCTGACAATAATGAGCCTAAAGCGAAAAGCGGTTCGAAAAAGAAAACGTCTGAAAAGAAACGTGCGCAGAGATCTGACGATGCTCCTCGAAGATTTGAGAGAGACACTAGTAATCAGCTAATAGGCGGTGTTGCCTCTGGTCTGGCGCACTATTTCAATATTGATTCCATTTGGGTCAGAATTCTTTTCATCGTATTTCTACCTACAGGCTTATCGCTATTCGCTTATGTAATTTTATGGATAGTGATTCCAGGAAATGACAACCTGGTTATTAACGAAAATGTAAAGAAACTCTATCGAGATCCTGATGATAGGGTACTTGGCGGTGTAGCCTCCGGTTTGGCAAACTATTTTAGAACGGATGCCATAGTTTTCCGGATAATCTTCATCGTACTCACCTTCGGGGGAGTCGGCATCTTATCATACATTATCCTTTGGATCATTGCTCCAAAGGCTAATTCGCTTACAGACAAAATGCAGATGAAAGGTCAAAAAGTGACCCTTTCAAACATTGACTCCAACATTAAGAAAACCAAAGAGGAAAACCTTAATCCAAAAGATGAGAATACTTTCACTACGGTATTATTATTCCCTTTCCGTTTGGTTGGAAGAATATTCAGTGCACTGGGCAAAGCACTCGCGCCACTCATGCTCTTCATTGTAGCGGCTGTGAGAATTTTCACCGGAGGTATTATTCTAATTGTTGGTCTTTCTGTAATGTTCTCCTTGTTGGTTACTGCTGGAGTATTAATGGGACTTTATAATGGAGATTGGTTCTTCTATGGAGACGAGTTTACTTACTTCCCTTACGAAGTCTTTACCAATACTTTCCCTGAGTTGGGCGTACTCTTTGTACTTACGGCCATATTCATTCCATTCCTCTATGTCTTCATTGCAGGTATCACCATCATCGCGAAAAGAAGAGTGATGAGCAGTTCTGTTGGCTGGAGTATTCTGGGCATCTGGATGATAGCCGTTGTAGGTTCTTTTGCTTTGATCCCAAATGTCATTAGAGACTTTAGAGATGAAGGCTACTATGAGGAATCTGAAGTAATCAGCATGGAGGCTGATACCCTCTTGCTTGACATCAATGTGATCACCAATAGAGGTTATGACTCTCGCAGATACCGAAGTGATACTCAATATGAATGGGAATCAGAATTCACAGATCTGGATTTAATTGCCAGTAGAGACGGTGAATTCAGCATCAAAAAGAGATTTCATGCCAGAGGCAGAAACATAAGAGATGCAGAAATGAATGCTCAGGATGTTAGTTACAACTACACTGTGGAGGGTTCAAAGATCACTTTTGATTCTGAGCTCACTTTCGATGATAGAGCAGAATTCAGGTTCCAGGAAGCAGACGTCACCCTATACATTCCGAAAAATGTTCCATTCAAACTGGAAAGGGATATGAGCTTGATTCTACATCATTTCAGCTATCGCTATTCATGGTTCCAAATCTACCGGAACACCTGGATGTTCAACGATAATGGAAGGTTAGAATGCCTTACTTGTGAAGCAACAGGTACAAACCAAAGATCCAGAAGTAGCAACAGTAGCTATAGTCGTTCACTGAATGTGGAAGCCTTTTCCAAAATCGAAATTTGGGACAACATGGACGCAAGCTTTGCCATAGACGATCAATATTCGGTTAGTATCGAAGGGCCACAATCTAAAGTCGAGAGAATATTGGGGAGCGTGACTAGTGACAAGCTTGTTATCGATGAAGACGGAACCGGTGGTAATTGGTCAAATGTAAAAGTATATATCACAGCTCCGACCATGGACCGAATTACATTGAAGAATGGTGCCAAACTAACGATGGAAGCGAAAGACATTCCTTATCTGGAGGTCAGGACTGATGAAGATTCCAGGTTCTCAATAGATGGATCGCTGGATAAACTCGACCTAAAAATCATGGGTGAGTCCCGTGTCGACATGTCCGCCACGGTCGATAAGCTAGAGGCACTTGTTGTAAAGAAGGCGAGACTCTACGGATACGAGGCCATCATCAGAGAGGCTGAAGTTGAGACAGGGTCTGAGGCCAGAGTCAGAATCAATGTCAGCGATTATCTGAAAATTCGTGCACTTGGTTTTTCATCTATTCGCTACAAAGGAAATCCTGAAGTAGATATAGAAGAAGAGGGCAACTCAGCAACCATTAGCAAATACTAACCCAAAGGTCATGATTAATGGAGGTGAGAGCATTCTTGCCTCCATCCTTTTACCCATTAAACCGTCATTAAGTATTACTTTTATATAGGGATGCAGCCTTTAGAGAAAAAAAATCTCTATTAGGGTGCAACCCATTTTATCATTCATACATCTACCCTGTGTAGTCAACCAAAAAATGCTTCAAATCAAAAGGTCAAAATCTGAAGAGAAGCTTCTCGAAGAATGCCGTAAAGGCGACAGAAAAGCGCAGCGGGATCTGTACGAAAAGTACTCATCCATGATGTTCGCTGTATGCCGTAGGTATATCAGCGACAGCTCTGAGGCAGAAGATGTTTTGGTTTGCGGATTCACGAAAGTGTTTACCAAAATCGACCAGTTTAAATCAGAAGGAAGTTTTGAAGGCTGGATTCGAAGAATAATGGTCAATGAAGCACTCTCCTACATCCGCAAGAATAAGAGCATGTATTTGGAGGTTGAGATTGAAAAAGCTGAAAGAGAACCTGATTACCGTCAGATTCAGGATCAGCTAGAGGTGGAAGATCTACAAAAGTTAATAGATCGACTCCCCTCAGGTTATAAGACCGTTTTCAATTTATATGCCATAGAAGGCTTTTCACACAAGGAAATAGCAGAAAAGTTGGGAGTAAGTGAGAACACTTCGAAGTCTCAACTAAGTAGAGCAAGAGGACACCTACAAAGACTCTTGATCGAAGCTGAAGAATATTTGAATGATAAAAGAGTAAGATATGAAGGGTAACAAAATCGATGAATTATTCCAGAAAGGACTTTCATCCAATAAAATAAGCGCACCTTCAACCGCTTGGGACCAGATTGAAACCCAACTCCCTACTAAGTCTAAGAAAGGCATTTATTTCTGGGTTAGCATAGCTGCTTCCATCCTATTGGTTTTCGCTTTTGGCTGGATCATGATTAATAAATCTGACAGCGAAGTGAGCACCAAGAACGCGCTCAGTCAGAAGACTGAAGTCAAAGAAGAGGCTAATAAGAATGGTCAAGAGGCTCCAGGGGAAGCAAAGCCTGCAATCTTGACACCTGAAGAGCTTAAACCTCAGGAACTGGTAGCTGAAGCAACGGCTACTCCTGAAGTAAAAGAGGATGAGTCCAAAGTGACTCAAATTCAAGAAGAGACTGATGAAGTAGTGCCTGCTATTACATTGTCTGTAGCCAATGAGGAGTCAATAGTTGCGCGCGAATTTATGGAACTTAAGATGATCGAAGTTCCGAAAAGACTTGCTCCGAAATTCTATATCTCCGAGCGCATGGCTCAAATGAGCCTAATGATCGATCCATCTATCGATTTAGATTCATTCATAAAAAGCAATCAAGTGGTTGCCGATTTACCTCAGAAAAAGAAACGCTTTAGTTTACTCAGTGGACTAGTCACTGTGGCCAAAGGTGTGAATAGCGGAAAGATCGGTTTATCAGAAATGAGAAAGTCCAAGAATGACTTCTTCAATAACGACCTTAAGTATGGTAGTGCTGAAGGAGAAGATGATGAAGATCTGGACGATGATCTCGACAACGAGGATGACAATCTCGACAAAAAGTAATCAATAACTCAAAATCTATAAAAATGAAAACTATCTCTAAACTAGCCATGGTGCTAATGCTGGTCACATTATGCCTTAGTCAAGTCAATGCACAAGATTTGGCGGCCAATTCTCATCTCGAACGTCTTGCGGTATTATCCGAAGTGAACGAGTGGAAAACGGAAGACCTTTATAAGGAAGAAGTACAAAACCGTTACAAGGACGACATCTCGATTACCAGAAGAAGTCGTAGAAGTAGACGTATCAACGGCTTTTGGGACCGCGAGTGGGGAATCGACAAATACTACCCTAGAAGAGGAACCGAAAATTTCGTCAACGTTTACTTGGGGCTGAACAATTACCTTCAGGATGACGAATTACCCAATAGCAACTCTCTATTGAGTCTTCAACCCTTATCATCATGGTACGCAGGAGTGAACTTTGACAACGTAACACACGTGTTCGGTCCACTTTACCTAGACTGGGGTGCCGGTGTAAGTATCCAAGATTTTAGCTTCGAAAATACCAGAGTAAGAGTCCTTAAGGGAGCAAACGACATCACGTTTACCGAAGACACGAATGTTTCGGGTAGAAAGAGTAAGCTCAGCATGAGTCACATCAATCTCCACTTTGTACCTACCATATCATTTGGTCGATACAGAGCCTTTAGAATAGGTTTAGGTGGATATGCCGGCTATAGAATCGGGGCTCATGCTAAGTACAAATACGATGATGCTGAAGGAGATAAGCAAAAAGAAAAAATCAAGGACAACTGGTTCATTAACCCATTCAGATATGGTGTTAGAGCTACAGTGGGTTGGGACTTTTTCGACCTTTTTTTCAACTATGATCTAACAGAATTATTCGAAGATGATGTGAATGCCCCAAGGCTAAACCCTGTCACTTTCGGAGTAATATTTTAAACAACAGTTCAATAACTCAAAACGATTAGACCCGTTGGCCTGGTGCTCATACCAGACGTAAGAGCATCAGCCAACCAAGGTCAGGTCTGATCGACAAAATTCAAACATATATGAAACACGTATACAGAATACTACTGATTTGCGCCATAGTAGGGTTTTCAGCTCAAACCGCTGACGCCCAATGGCGCTGGGGAAGATACAATGACTTCGAGCGACTCGATACCATTGTGAGCATTCCTAAGTACAAAAGCAACAGCTTATATATTTCAGACAATGACTTCTATCTCAGATTTGGCTTTTTAGGCATTGAACTTGAAATAGAAGATGATTGGGACAGAGATTGGAGAAGTAGAAGAAGAAGATCAAGAAATGTCGAATATTATGAGCAACACGATCATGGTACTTTAAAAGGATTAAACTTTGAGTATGGCCTAGCCAACTTCCTGGATGACGGAGAATTCCCTTCATCAAGTGATCTTTATCAGGTAAAGCCTATAGGCTCAACTTTTGTGGGCATAGGCTGGAACCGTATTTCATATGTTTCAGGCTTACTATACCTTGACTGGGGTGGTGGCCTCACTTGGTATAACTACAAGTTTGAGAACGCTGCAACACGTCTTGATCCAAATGGAGGGCAACTCAATTTTGTAGAAGATCTGACAATCAATAGTGCCATTAAGAGTAAGTTGAAAGTCACTTATCTAAGTTTTACAGCGGTACCAATGTTCGACTTCGGTAGAGGAAAAAGACTCGTCAGAGTCTATGAAGAAGATGATGTGAGAATAGCAGCAAGTACTAGAAGAGGATTCCGAATTGGCGTGGGACCTTATGTTGGTCTGCGGCTAAGCAACAAGGCCAAATATATCTTTAAAGATGATGACGGCAGAGACAAAGTCAAGGACAAAGGAGGCTTCTTTATAAATGATTTTAGGTATGGTATGAGATTGCAAATTGGTATTGATGGCTTTGATATGTTCGTCAACTATGACATGAACGAACTTTTCGAAGATGGTCGCGGACCTCAACTGAACCCAGTCAGTATTGGTGTGATCTTCTAAATTACTAGACACTCTTCAAAAAAGGCTTCAACATATATATGTTGAAGCCTTTTTTATTTGGGCGTGCCTGATTTCAGCATCCAATCCTTTTCGTCACCTTTCAGGCCAAAGAACTTCACGAAGTAACGCTCGCTAGGTCGGTTAGATGTGATGAGCAATAGAAACACTGTAAACACCAGCGCATAGACCATGTCGCCTTTTTCGTATAAACCATAGGCACCTATACCAGCACCAAGGGCCCACATCAAATTTCTATAGATAATAGGCTTACGGACGGCAGACATCTTTGCGTCTAATTCCTGCGTTTTATCCAAAGCCCTTAGGATATCTCTTTTCCAGGTGGCCGTTGTTCTCATTAGAATATAACCAATACCGATGGCCATTACACTATGAAACATGACGTCAGTGTTTTCGAAGAATGTAGCCCTCAGCCCACCTACCTTCTCTTTTTCTAAAAAAACCCAACCGAAAGCGATCAATGGCAATACCAGAAAAAGGTATATGATCGATTCTAATGATTTTATAAACTTTGTTTTGTCGAAATCGGAGTCTCTCAGTTTCATATATTTAGTCAATATTGTTCAAAACAATAATTTGCTAACGAACGTTAGTATGTTTACCTTTGGATGAATGGAAATTCTAGTCAAAAAGAATCGAAAGCAGCAGATCGAGGAAAAGGCTACAACCCTTTTTAGAGAAAGAGGTTATGCGGCCACTTCCATGAGAGATCTTGCTCAAGTACTCGGTATAGAAGCTGCTAGTCTCTATTCTCACATCAAATCTAAAGAAGAAATTCTTCAAAAAATATGTTTTCGCATGGCGGATGAATTTTTTGAGGCATGGAAAAGTGTTGAGTCAGAGCAAAACAGTGCATCGGCCAAAATGAATAAGGCTGCCATAGCGCATGTAAAGGTGATTACTAAAAACACCGATGCATCGGCAGTATTCTTTAATGAATGGCGGCATCTGAGTGAGCCTTATTTAAGCGATTTCCTAGCGATGCGCGATGACTATGAAGGCAGATTTATTCAAATCATAAAAGATGGTATTGCTTCGGGCGAGTTCGAAGTGGTAGACGAAAAATTTACAATGCTTGCCATTCTGTCCTCTCTCAACTGGACACATAATTGGTACAAACCAGAGGGTTCTCTTACACCAGAAGAAGTAGGTGTTAAACTCTCTAATTTAGTTTTAAACGGCTTAAAAAAATAAGATATGTACGGAGGTGGAAACGTATTCGAAACGATGAAAGCCACGGCCTTGGCCGAGGAAGATCCGATCAAATTAGCTGAATTTGAAGCTAGAATTGATCGGGGAGAAAAAATTGAACCAACCGACTGGATGCCGCAGCTCTATAGAAAGCAGCTCATCCGCATGATTGAGCAACACGCTCACTCTGAAATCATAGGTGCGCTACCGGAGGGAACTTGGATTACAAGAGCTCCTGGATTCAAAAGAAAACTGGCCCTTATGGCCAAAGTGCAAGATGAGGTCGGTCATGCACAATTGCTTTATTCTGCGGCTGAAACACTCGGCAAACCAAGGGAACAAATGATTGAAGATTTGATTTCAGGTAAATCAAAGTATTCAAACATATTTAACTATCCGGCATTCACGTGGGCTGATTCATGCTTCATTTCGTGGTTAGTAGACGCAGGAGCAATCGTTAATCAATTGGCTAACTCTAAAGGGAGTTATGGACCTTATTGCCGAGCCTTAGAGCGTATCTGTGCCGAAGAGTCCTTTCACCTAAAATACGGACACCACTGTGTGATCCACCTAGCTACAGGTACAAAAAAGCAGCGTGAAATGATGCAAGCCGCTGTCAACAGATGGTGGGCGCCTATGATGCACTTCTTCGGCCCATCGGACAAAATTTCTGTTCACTCAGAGATTTTAATGCGCTGGAAAGTAAAAATGGCGTCTAATGACGAGTGTCGTCAGCAGTTCCTAGACATGTACGTACCTAAAATTTGGGAACTTGGTTTAACCATTCCGGATGAGAACCTGAAAAAGAATGAAGCCACAGGTATGTGGGAATTTACCGAGCCTGACTGGGAAGAGTTCAAAAGAGTCATTAATGGTGATGGCCCTTGCAACAAGGAACGTCTTGCCGTAAGAAGGATGGCCGAAGAGAGAGGTAGATGGGTGAGACAAGCGTTATTGGCTCCTCAGGCAAAATATGTTACTCCACTAGCATAATCACGGATGTTAAAATCACTCGACCCAAGAGTTAACAGGTTGTCCCTGCCAGAAGAGTTCGAAACTCCAATGGCTAGCAAAGAGCAATTGGATCAGTTTGAAACTTATCAAGCCTTTGTACAGACTAAGGAAGGTAAACCTTTTGAACATGCCGGAATTGTGCATGCTCCCAATGAAGAAATGGCATTCCTTTTTGCTAAAGAGCAATTTAGTAGAAGAGGCATGTTCTGTAATGCACTCTGCGTGGTTAAAACAGAATTAATTCAGGTGTCAAATTTCACTGATAACCAACAAGATATCTATGATACTTTTGAAGGTCAGTATTCAGGCGATACTTCTGAATCGTTTGAGGTATTTCATCTTTTAAAACGCGGGAAACAGCATAAATACATTGGTAATGTACAGGCCAAGGATTTTGAAGATGGCTTGCTAGCAGCCAAGGAGACATACCCAAGGAGTAAACCGGTATTCAACGTATGGATTACCAAATCTGAGAACATTTTGATGTCTGACGAAGAAGATGTAGACATCTGGAATACGCTGAAGGAAAAGAAATACCGCGATGCTATTGACTATAGAGCAGCGGATAAGATCAAAGCATTTAAAGAAGAACAAGCTCAAGGATGAACCAGGAAGCAATCAAAGACTTATTGTACAAGATGGCCGATGATCAGTTGATCCTTGGCCATAGAAATTCTGAGTGGACAGGTTTTGGCCCACTTTTAGAAGAGGATATTGCCTTCTCATCAATGGCGCAAGATAAAGTGGGCCAAAGCTGGCAGCTTTATAAGATCTTGAACGAGCTGGGTGAATCTGACCCTGATACGGTAGCATTCATGAGGAATGCGGAACAGTTCCATAACTCGCAGTTCGTAGAACTTCCGAATGGCGAGTATGACTTCAGCTTAATTAGGCATTTTCTGTTTGACACTGCCGAACTGATCCGTTTCCAGATGTTGGCGGATTCAAGTTTTGAGCCATTAGCCAACTTGGCAAAGAAAATCAAAGGCGAAACCAAATACCATAGCATGCATGCTAAGATTTGGATCAAGCAATTAGGTTCGGCTACGGAAGAAAGTATTTCAAGACTTCAGAATTCATTGGTAGAAGCGATGCCCTATGCTTTAGGCTTGTTCGAACCTTCAAAGTTTGAGCAGGATTTGATCGACTCCAGAGTCTTTGCTGGAGAAGAAGCCCTCAAGGGCCAATGGAAGAATGCAGTAATTGATGTAATCTCTGAAACGAGTTTGACACTTCCCAATATGGAAAGCCTCACTCCTGTCTTTGGTGGCCGTTATGGCGACCATTCCGAGCATCTTCAACCTCTACTGGACGAAATGTCTGAGGTATTTAAAGTAGATCCAACCGCTGACTGGTAATTGAATATGGAAACTCAGGGTCTTACAAAGGGAATTATCAAAGAATGGCTGGATGAGGTCAAAGACCCGGAAATCCCTGTACTTTCCTTAAATGACCTTGGAGTCATTACGGGTATTGACATTGATTCAAAGGGCAAGGTTACAGTGGATATGACACCCACCTTTACGGGCTGCCCAGCCATGGATGTCATGAAGCAAGATGTCCTAGATGTCTTGGAAAAAAGAGGCGTTACAGACTATGATGTGAACATCTCTTTCGAAACACAATGGAACTCAAATATGATTTCTGAAAAGGGTAGAAAGGCATTAAAAGACTTTGGATTAGCACCTCCACCACAGCATGACATGATTGTGGATATTGACATTATTGAGCGGGCAAGTTGCCCTCATTGTGGGAGCGAGAATACGGAAATGAAAACTCCTTTTGGCCCTACGCTATGCAGATCAATGCACTACTGTCACAACTGCCTGCAGGCTTTTGAACAGTTCAAACCCCTCTAGGTACCAAAGAAATAGATTAAGGCGTCATCAAGTAGTGGTTGCCAATTTCTCCAATTGTGCCCTTCATCCACCTCTATATATTTAAACTCGTACTTCTTGAGTTCTAAACTTTCTTTGAGTCTTCTCGCATGTACTTCGGTATCATTTTTCGAGCCAGTGCTCAGAAATATTTTTACTGGCAAAGGTTTTCTCATTTCATAGTATCGATAAATGTCTGGCACAGGATGTAAGGCCGGAGACTGGATACCGAGCATATGAAAAACATCTGAACCCTTAGCACCGAAATAAGTGGCATTGAGGCCCCCAAAAGAAAGACCCATAATCCCTCGATCCACCTGGCGATCGCTCACCTTATAGGCTTCTTCAATATGAGGTACGAGCTCCTTTCGATAGAAATCTACATAATTGTCATAACCTAAAAATTGCTTATTCCTTCGGTTGTCCTTCAGGTTATGTGGGTCCCTATTATCTACAAACACTGCCACAATAGGCTTGATCTTGCCCTGTGTAATTAAGAAATCAATCTCTTCGTGCATTCTCCCACTCTCGATATACCACTGACCATCAGTCAAGTAAATAACTGGCAAATCCGAGAGCTCATCATAATTGGGTGGTGTATATACCCTATACCACAAGTCGTAGTCAAGCACCCTGCTGGAGATAATTTGGTTATTACTAAGCGTTCCTTGAAGCTCAAATGACTTCGCATGTGATACCGAAAAAATGAAAAGCAGAATGACGATCAGATAGTTCTTCATGATGGAAAAGAACGAGCAAAGAGACTATTGGTTGCGTCTTACACCTTTCTCCAGAGGGAGTCTACGAAGTACTGATTAGAATCAACAAAGTTTTGAACAATCTCAAACCCTGCTTCCGAAGCATATGCTTCAATCATTTTTCGGGAGTACTTCTGGGAAACCTCTGTATGGATTGCCTCCCATGCATCGAAAGAAAATGACTCATCCAAAGCCTCAATATAGACCGTCTGGGCTTTCTTTGAAACAATATGACTTTTGGTTTCTCCCGTAAGTGGATCATAGGTTGGGAAATGATCGAAATCATCAATGTTGAAGTCGGCACCCAGATCATTGTTAATTCTAGTTAGCAGGTTAAGATTGAATGCCTTGGTCACCCCCTCCTTATCGTTGTAAGCGCATAATATCTTTTGAGGGTTCTTCATCAAATCAAAACCTATCAAGAGCATGTCTCCAGAGGAAAGGTTTTCTCCAACATGAGTTAAAAAATCAACTCCAGCGGCTCTATCAAAGTTTCCAATATTGGAACCTAGAAATAAGACTACTTCTTTTGAGGTATCATTCGCTGCAAGGGCTTCAAGTGCTGAAAAATACTCCCCTACTATAGGCTCTACCTTTAAAGAAGGTAGCTCTCCCTTAAGGTCATCCTTCAGTTGTTCAAGTACGCTTCCAGAAATATCTATGGGCGAATAGGTAAATGGAACTCCTTCATTCAGGAAGTGCGCTAGTAAAACTTTAGTCTTTGTGCCATCACCCGCGCCTAACTCTACCAATCGAAAACCTTCATCTTCTCCTAAGAACGCCTTTAAAATTTCCTCTTTTTGGCGAACGAAAATTTCGAACTCTGCACGTGTTAGATAATATTCATCAAGGTCCATGATCTTTTGGAACAGGGCATCCCCTGTTTCATCATAGAAATACATAGAAGGTAAGGTCTTCGGTGACGACTGAAGTCCCGATTTGATATCTATTGCAAAGGCATTTAATGCCTCTTTGGTCTCGCTCATACTATAATGTCTCCGCTAGTCTTAGGCCTGTGAACTGCCAACGTAAATGTGGATGGAAAAAGTTTCGATAAGTAGGTCTTATGTGATTTTTCATGGTAGCATAGGATCCTCCTCGAAGAACCATTTGGTTGATCATAAATTTACCGTTATACTCCCCAAGCGCACCCTCTACTTTCTGATAAAATGGATAAGGTTGGTAAGCACTGTTGGTCCACTCCCATACGTCCCCATAGAACTGATGATCACTACCAACACGCGGCATCGGCCTGAAGTGTCTCTTATCTAAAAAATTAGCAGAATCGGGTATTTCGGCTTGATACTTTTTACAAGCAACTTCCCATTCAAATTCGGTTGGAAGTCTTTTTCCTTTCCACTTAGAAAAAGCATCCGCCTCATAGAAATTGATATGTGTGATAGGCTCATTTGGGTTTACCTCTTCCAAACCTGCGAGGGTATAGTGCTTCCAAACGCCATCTTCTTTAAACCAATAGAAAGGAGCTTTGATAGTTTCTTTTTTGGCCCACTCAAAGCCTTCCATTAACCAGTGATTATGGTTTTCATAGCCTCCTGCTTCAATGAATTCGATAAACTCTCCCGCAGTGACAAGCCTATCCAATATCTGATATTCATGAAGAAAAACTTTATGCTTACCTTCTTCATTATCGAAATGGAAATCATCTCCTTCATACCCGATGTCATAAAGCCCTTCGGGAACTTTGAGGTATTTCTCGTCCAATTTTGGTTCTATTTCAGAACTATTGAAAGCCTTGTAAGTAGGAAAAAGTGGGTTTATACCTAGTATATGTTTGATATCATAGACTAACAGCTCTTGGTGTTGCTGCTCATGATGGATTCCAATAGTCAACACATCCGATAAGGCTTCGTCCAATTGACAATCCTGGAGGAAGTGCCTCATATGCTCATCGACATACTTACGGTATGCCATTATTTCATTCACCCACGGTCTGGTCAATGCACCTCTTTCAGACCTTACCCAACGATCTCCTTCCGTTTCATAATAGCTATTGAAAAGAAAATGGTAGTCTTTGTCAAAAAGTTTATAGTCTTTGAGGTGACTCTTCAAAATAAAGTTCTCAAAAAACCAGGTAGTGTGGGCCAAATGCCATTTCGGAGGGCTAACATCAACCACCGGTTGGACTACAAAATCCTCAGGTTGAAGAGGTTCACATATCTCTTCAGTCATCCGCCTCACTTCCAGATATTGTGTTAGGAGTGCATCGTTGTTTATTGTAATCTGCTCCTTCAGCTTCATTTTTATGATTTAATGAAAATCTGCCTAAAAGGCAAAGGTCAATTGTTATGCCTTAGACATCTATATGGCGAATGTGTTACAACTTTGGGGACAAAAAAACCCGAAGAATATCTTCGGGTTTGAAATCTTTTGAAACTAGCCAATCTCTATGACCACATCATCTGTCAGTGGATGACTCACACAAGGGAGAACATATCCCTCATTGATCTCGGCCTCGGATAAACCTTCATCCTCATCCATTTTAACCTTACCAGACAGGCATTTTCCTCTACAGGCTGTACATAGTCCGCTTTGACATGAGAAAGGGAGATCCACATCCTCGTCTAAACCTTTTTCCAGAATAGTCTCATCTGGCTCTACCGTATACTTGTACTCATCACCATCATAGATCACAGTGATTTCTCTAGCCACAAGCTCTCCGTCATTGGCATTATCTTCTTTAGCACTATCAGCAGCTGAAACAAAGCTTTCTTTTCTAACCTGGTTATCAGGAACACCTAGAGCAGAAAGGGATGATAGGGTCAAATCCATCATAGGGGTGGGTCCACAGATGAAGAATTCTGCATTACTCACATCAACTCCTTTCAGAACATTCCCAATAATCTCTTGGCTCAAATAACCCTCATGGCATTCAAATTCATCGGTAATTGCTTCAAGGACATGAACAACGTCAAACCTGACATCAGCACTCATCTCTTTGATAGCTTCATTGAATATAATGCTCTCTTTATTTCTATTGGCATAGACCAAAGTCACTTTTGAATTTGGCTCTTGATCTAGCGTTGACTTCGCGATCGACATGAGGGGAGTTATTCCACTTCCTCCTCCAAAAAGAACTATATGCCTATTATTCTCGCTAGCAAATTCTGTGGTGAAATTGCCGTTCGGCTCCATTAGCTTTATTGTGTCACCAGTACTGATCGAATCGTTTAAATAATTTGAAACAACTCCTCCTTCAACTCTCTTAACCGCAACAGCCGGGTATGCATCAGTATATGGTGATGAACAAAGCGAATAAGCCCTTCTTTCTTCTTTACCGTTGACATTGACAATTACAGTTAAAAACTGACCAGATTTATAGGAAAGTGTTTCACCTTCAGGTTGTTCGAAGTGAATACTCATCGCATCTTCGGTCTCACGAATTACCTCTTTCACTTTTAGGTTTAAAAAGCCAGTTTTCACTTCAGAAACCTTGTTTTCCTTCTTCTTAAATAAGCCAAATGCCATAGTCTCAATGCTAAAATTCGAATACTCTTTGCTTAACCATTCAGAGCAAGTATTAGTTTATAATTGCTCCATTTTTTGATCACGCAAAAGTAAGGACTATATCACAAGAAACGAAGTGATCTTAAGAGCATTAGCTGCTTTTAGAGATAGCACTACACCATTCATTTTGTATCTTTGGCCTTTCTCAGAAACGAATCGGATTTAATGGAATTAAATAGTCTAACGGCAATCTCACCAGTAGATGGAAGATACCGCAGAGTTACAACCAACCTAGGTGCTTATTTTTCAGAATTTGCTCTTATAAAATATCGAGTAGAAGTAGAAATCGAATATTTCATCGCGCTATGCGAAATACCTCTACCTCAATTGGAAGGTGTGGATCAGGGCCTTTTCGATGCATTGAGAAATATCTACAGGGATTTTTCAGAAGCGGATGCTAATTCCATCAAAGAGATTGAAAAAACTACCAACCATGATGTTAAGGCGGTTGAGTACTTTATTAAAGAGAAATTCGATCAGTTGGGCCTGAGTGATTTCAAAGAGTTTATTCATTTTGGGTTGACCTCTCAAGACATTAATAATACTTCTGTTCCATTGACATTGAAGAGAGGCTTACATGAAGTCATTGAGCCTGCCCTTTTAGAGGTCAATGACCTTATCAAGAATATGAGTCAACAATGGGCCTCAGTTTCTATGCTGGCAAAAACCCATGGACAGCCTGCTTCACCTACAAGGCTGGGTAAGGAAATGGAGGTTTTCAGTGCGCGGATTGATGAGCAGTTGGTTCAACTTGGTGACGTTCCCTTTGCTGCGAAATTTGGTGGCGCGACAGGCAATTTTAATGCGCACCATGTAGCCTATCCGAATAAAAATTGGATTGAATTTGGGGATCATTTCGTGAGTGAATACTTAGGTTTAAAACGAAGCCACCCAACGACACAAATTGAGCACTATGATCATTTAGCCGCATTGTTTGATGCGTTGAAGCGGATCAATACTATATTGATAGACTTCTCTCGAGATGTCTGGCAATATGTATCAATGAACTACTTTAAGCAGAAGATCAAAGCAGGTGAAATCGGATCTTCGGCCATGCCTCATAAAGTCAATCCTATAGACTTTGAAAATGCCGAAGGTAACTTTGGCGTTGCGAATGCACTATTTGAACACCTTTCGGCAAAGCTGCCTATATCTAGACTTCAAAGAGACCTGACAGACTCTACAGTACTTAGAAATGTAGGGGTACCGCTCGGCCACACTTTAATCGCTCTCAAGTCATTAGTAAAGGGTATCAACAAACTTGAACTCAATCAAGCCGCGATTGATGCAGATTTAGAAGATAACTGGGCGGTAGTGGCCGAGGCAATTCAGACCATTCTTAGACGTGAAGGCTATCCAAAACCATATGAAGCGTTGAAGGGCCTTACTAGGAAGAACACCAAGGTGACTGAGCCTACCATTAAGGAGTTCATTGAAACCCTCAATGTATCTGAGAATATCAAAAAGGAACTCAGGGCAATCAGCCCTTTCAATTATACAGGGCAATAAAAAAGGTCCTCCCGAAATTCGGAAGGACCTTTTCTTTCTGTTGGTCTCTTATTTCTCCTGAATTCTCTCCACCATTGAATCTGATTTGGGATCATACTCTAACAGTGGGTTATATAGTAATTTACCCTCTTTGAAGTCGTATAAGGTCAGCGTTCTCAGTTGATAATAGGCATCCCAATATTGTCTCAACGCATCAATGTAATTTCTAATCGCTGAATCTTTTGTATCCCTAGCATTATTCAAGTCAAGTATACCAACCTTACCCGCCAGATAACGACCATTTGTTACCTCAAAACCTCTTTGGGCAATCTCTTGTCGTTTTAAGGAAATTTGAATCTGACTCAAGATTTGATCAAAATTACGTACTGCAGTTGCAATAGTCTGCTCAAAAGTCACTTGCTCCTGCTGGATATTGAACTCAGTCAAGTTTAGTCTTTCTCTTGCCTGATTCATTCTAGCTTTATTTCTTCCTCCATCGAGAATAGGTAGAAAGAAATTTAAGCTTACTCTAGATCCTCCGGCCAAGTTACTTCCATCATATACTCCACTGAGCTGTGCTGTTTGAGCACTGACATAACCATAACTCGCATTAAGGGTTGCACTAAAACGAGCTGCCCTTGCGTCTGCGATCCCTCTTTGGGCTTCCAACCTTCTTACTTTAAAGTCTAAGTATTCCTCGCGGTTCTCTTTTGCATATCTCAAAGCCTCTTCATAATCAACCTGAAACTCAGGTGCATCAGCAGGTGGAACTAACTCAATTTCCACATCATCCGTCAAACCAATGAAGTTTCTCAAATCAAGTGTGTTCGATTGAACATTCAATTTCGCCTGAGCAGCATTACTCTGTGCTGTAATCAAGTTTAATTCCGCATTCAACACTTCATCTTCAGTTGTTGTACCAATGTTATATCTACCTTGCTGAATCTTATTAATAGTATCATTGGCAGACCTATTCTGTTCTGCTATTTCAAGATTCTTTTGCTCAATCAACAACTGAAAAAACAAGCTAGCAGCTCTTCTGGAAGCATCCTCAATATCTTGAACATAGGCTCTCTTAGATTGCTCATAATTTAATGGCTCAATTTTCCTGTCCCATTTAAATGGGTTTACGGCAAAAAGCGGTTGAGATATTGTAATCCCAACAGGGTCACCTTGAAACCTAGTCGTCTCAGAACCCTCTAGATAATTATCAAATCTAGAAACATTTGATTCAAATGAAACTGTAGTGTTAGTCCAGGGTAAGACTTGTTGTAAACCTAAACTCAACTGTGAATTATTCTGATTGACATTTCTAAAAGCAACCGTACCATCATTCTGAGTTATCGCATCTGCGCGGTTAGTATAACTTGGGACAGTTCCTCTTAACAAAAGTTGAGGCTTCAGTCCAGCCTTAAAAACCCTGTAACTCCAATAATCTAAATTCCTTCGAGTTTCAGCGAGTTGAGCACTTTGAGAGTTAGCCTTAGCAAGTTCGATGACTTCATCTAGCGTTAGTACTCTTTTTTGTTGAGCAAATGATATTTGAGATAGGCAAAAAATTGCCAGTGATAGAAAAATGACCTTCTTCATATATCTAGTATTATTCGTGTCTTAATGATGTAATAGGATCCTGCTCTGCGGCACGTTTGGCCGGAGTAATTCCAAAAATTAGTCCTACGGTGGCTGCTACTCCAAACGATATTAGGATGGACATAAAGCTGATCTGAGTCGGGAAGTCTGCCAGGCTTGAAACGGCATAGGCCAAACCAACCCCGAGTATAACACCCACAATTCCTCCTGTCACAGAAATCACTACAGCCTCAAAAAGAAACTGCATAATGATATCGTTCTTCTTTGCTCCTATGGAAAGCCTCAGTCCAATTTCCTTAATTCGTTCAAGTACAGAGGCCAACATGATATTCATGATACCAATACCTCCTACGAGCAAGGATATAGCTGCAATTGCAGCCAATACGATGTTAAAAATATTTTGAGTTCTCTGTTGTTGCTTTAACAACAGTTCTGGAATTGATATCTCAAAGTCTACAACTCCATAATGCCTTCTCTCCAGCATTCGGGCCATTACGTCTGCAGTAGGGCTCAACTTTTCAGACTCACTCACCTGAACCACTAGTCTATCAATCTGATGATAATTGCTTGGCTTATCATCGTCTGAAGTTGTCGTAGTTGTAATGGAAAAGCCTCCTCTACCACCAAATCTAAAGCTTGTGCCGAAATTCTTTTTAAGACCAGAACCTGTTACTAGGTCCCTGTTAATATATCTTATGAGCACCGTCTGGATAGGCGTGTACACATCCATGTTATAGTCCCTGATTCCTAAGTTAGAAATCGCTTTTTCAGAGATATATCTTTCCTTTAAAACTCCGATCACCTCAAGCCATTGGCTACCAACTTTAATCTTTTTACCAATAGGATTCTCTCTTGCAAAAAACTTTGATTGAATAGCTTTACCTATAATACATACCGGGGCACCTTTTTCCAGCTGTTTCTCTGAGAACATTTTACCCTCATACAGCTCGAAATTTGCCACTTCAAAATAGCTAGGTTCAACACCAACCAATTTTGATGATCTCCTTATCCCGTTTTTGATGATATAGGTTTCTAAGAGTATCTCGGGGCTCATCTTTTTAATGCCAGGAATACTCTTCTTAATACTCTCTACGTCAAGTAGCTTAAGTCCCGGAGAAAATTTGTTAGCATCTTCCTCTTCTTCGCCAAGTGACTGCTCTACTTGCTCAACCATTGGTTGAACAATAATATTATTCACGCCCACCAATTCTATCTGCTCCAGAATTTCGGATTGTGCACCATTACCTATGGCCAACATGGCAATTACAGCGGCTACTCCAAAAATTATACCCAGCGCTGTCAGGAGCGACCGAACCTTATTGGCAATCACCGCTTCCATAGCGATATAAAAGTTGGACAATAAACTCTTCTTATTCATGCTCAAGAGTCTAGATTAATTGTTTGGCTGTCCTGATCTTGCGGCACCGCCTCTGGCTGCACCACCACCTCTTTGACCTCCACGGCCACCACGAAAATTCTTAACCGCTTCTAGAGCCTCTTCAGGAGTTTTCACTCCTTGCTTCTTTAGTATATCGATTATTCTGGGATTCATCGGAGAACCATCAGGCATTAACCATTCACCTTCACCGTTAAGCAATTGCTCTGGTGCTGACTCATACTTCTGCATTCTTTTTCCATCTAGCTGAGCTAAGAGCTTAGGCTCTTTTCCCTCCGCAGAGGCTGGCAAAGACATGTGAATCATTTCACCTTCCTCTACACCTAACATGATGACTGCCTCATTACTATTGGTTTGGCCTACTTGAACCTCTTGCAGGGCTCCACCCTTCTTCACTACGTAGTTGATGGAGTCATTGTAGACATGAAGACATTCCAGAGGTAAATAGACAACGCTATCTAATTTCTGAGTTACAATGACATTACTTGTGGTCATTGCTGGTCTCAGGTCGCCATCTCGTTCATTCAATCTTACAACTACCTCAAATACCTTTGCATCAGAGTTAGGGTTTTGCTGACCTACTCTCGCTACACGAAGCACTCTACCCGATAGCTGTTTCTCTGGAAAAGCATCTAAACCAATAGATACCGGCTGATTTGGTTTCACTTTTCTAATATCAACTTCATTGATAAAAGTAGTTGAAATCATGCTAGACAAATCAGGAAGTTCTGCAACATTCGGAGAGTAAGGACTAATTGAAGAGCCTTCAATAATTCTGTCTCCTCCAAATCCACCTTTGGTGTAAATCACCATACCATCTTGCGGAGCAAGAATAGTAAAGTCATTGATCAGCCTCTGCATTCTGTCATACCTAGTCTGTACACGCTTAAGGTCTGCAGTAGCCTCGATTAACTTAGATTTGGCTTGCTCTATTTTTAAACCATAGTTCTCAATAGCACGCATTTTATCGCGCTTCAATTTCTCTAGTTCATTCTCATATTTCTTGATTGTTGCTGGCGGCTCATACTGAGATTGCTCTAGCTGAAGCTGCTTCTCTTCAATATTGTAATCAAGGTTGATTAGTTTATCTCGCTCAGCGCTCAAGGTTAATGCCGTATCAATTTTAGCATTGTCATACTCAGCGGTCTCAGCATCCAACCTGTCTTTTTCAGCCTGAATCTTGTCATAGAGTTCCCCCGGATCAAGTTGAGCAACAAATTCACCAGCACTCACTTGCGTGCCTTCTGCTACTAACCTTTGAACGGTCATTGTCCTGATACCAAAATCCCGAGCGGAAGCCGGACCAATAATTTTTGTCGATCTTTCAGCCGACAATTCACCGGTCGTAGTTACTTCAACTGTAAACTCACCTCTTTCGGCCATAGCATAAAGCGATGTAGTTTCTTCAGCTTTCGAAGGATTAAAAATCTGCACAGCCGCAATGATTACCACTACTATGACGACACCAAAAATGATTAACTTATTTCTCATGATTGTTTAATTAAACGCTATATCTTTTAAACGCTTTGCGAAATTATACTTTATAAAATTCTCTTTCTCTCCGTCCAAAAAAGTTTGAAACCTCTGAAATAATCAATAACTACCCCAATAGTTATAAACTCCTCTAATCCAGTCTGTAAACCCTTACCTATTGTAAATGTTTAACGACAGACGGAAAAATCCATACTTATTTAGATGTTTTGAAAGGGCCCAGCGTTTAATCCGATTCTTTGATTTATAAGAACGGCAAATAGACAAGACCATAAGGTTAATCATAATGTAGATGGTCAGAAATACTTAACAATGGATTTCTATCTTTGTCGAAATTTTATTCATGAAAAAGCTCATCAGCTTCATGTTGAGGAACGTTCCTCGCAAGTATCTTCAGTACTTCAGCCACTACGGGCTTAGGTTTATTAGCCTTTTCATGAGAGGAAATAAGGTCGAATGCCCTATTTGTGAGATATCATATCGGGAATTTCTTCCTTACGGACGTCTAAACCCCAGACCTAATGCTCTGTGTCCAGACTCCCTATCTTTAGAAAGACATCGCCTCATGTGGCTTTACCTCAAAGAGAGGACAAATTTCTTTACAGAGGACCTTAAACTTTTACACATAGCACCAGAGCTATGTTTTATCAAGAAGTTTAAATCCATGCAGAATATCGATTATACATCGGCTGACCTCGAGTCTCCTCTTGCTGATGTCAAAATGGATGTTCATGACATCCCCTTTGAAGACAATACATTCAACGTGGTTTTCTGCAATCACGTAATGGAACATGTAGAGGATGACATCAAAGCAATGAGTGAAATTCATAGGGTTCTAAAGCCTGGTGGTTGGGCGATTATCCAGTCTCCACAAGATTATAGCAGAGATACCACCTTAGAAGATCCTACAATTACGGACCCAAAAGAAAGAGAACGCATTTACTGGCAAGATGATCATGTGCGCTTATTTGGGCTAGATTATGGAAAACGGTTAGAAAAAGCTGGCTTTAATGTCACTGAAGACAGGTTTGTCATGGAGCTACCAAGGGAAAAGGTCGATCGGTATGCCCTACCCGCTAATGAGATTATTTATTTCTGCGCGAAGGGCTGATTGCCCCTGGGACTAAGCTTTTCGGAAATCATACCCATGCCATAAGCAAACAATTGAATAAAGGAGGTCACCAAGCTCATTAGTGCGACTTTCAGGCTTTTGGTCTTAGTCAGGGCATGGATTAATATCAAAAGGAAAAATGTCGACAACACAGCTGCGCCTAACCTAAAGAGATCATAACTCCACATAATCGTACTTAACCATATTCCCAAACCTGCGGTAAAAAGTGCCGGCAACAGATGAATGGGTTTTAACTCACCAGGAAAGAACCTGTTTACATTGATCCTGGCTCTCCCAAAAAAGTGAAGTTGTTTGTAAAACTGAGAAAGACTGGTTCGCCTCTTATGGTAAACATAGGCATCTTCAATAAGGGCGGTGGAGAATCCTTCATTGATAATTCTAATGCTAAACTCAATATCCTCTCCCATTCTGGTCAGTTTATACCCTTTAGTGACTTCATAGACCTGCTTGGAGATACCCATGTTAAAACTTCTTGGGTGAAATCGGCCAACATGCTTTTTATTTCCTCGAATGCCGCCAGTGGTAAAAGGAGATGTCATTGAATAACTGATGGCCTTTTGTAAATCTGTAAATGACTCATGCGCTGCATCTGGTCCTCCGAAAGCATCGACTTTATTTTCTTCTAGAAATTTCTCAACTGTTTCAAAATATGAAGATGGAATCAAACAGTCAGAGTCGAAAACCACCAAGTAGTCTCCTCTAGCCTTATCAAAGCCGTAATTTCTAGTAAATCCTTGCCCTGAATTCTCCTTAAAATAGTAGTGAATATCCAGTGTACTGCTAAAGTTATTCACAACCTTATCACAAGTTTCTCTAGATCCGTCTTCAATAATTAGGACTTCAAAATTCTTGAAAGTTTGGGCAGTGAGTGACTCTAGAAGTTCTCTTACTTCATCGGGTCGATTATAGACTGGAATTATAATCGAATAGAAATTCATTGATCCAAGCCAATGGTCTCATCAAAAATATAGTCGTTCCTCTTGTGAGAGTTCATGACCATCATTTCACCCACAAATCCTGCTAGAAAGAGTTGCACCCCAACAATTATAGCGGCAATGGCTAAGAAGAACAGCGGCTGCTCAACAATATCGCGATAGTCACCTGTCTTAAGGATGTAAATGGCCCTGACCTTCTCCCACGTAATTCCCAAAACAAAAACAAAGCCTAGAAGAAAGGACATTGTGCCCAATGAACCAAAGAAGTGCATTGGACGCTTCTTGTACCTAGAGACAAATGAAATAGATAGGAGGTCTAAAAAGCCATAAATAAACCGTTCAATACCAAACTTAGTTTGACCATACTTTCGGGCTCTATGCTCAACGACTTTTTCACCAATTTTAGTGAATCCATTCCGCTTTGCGATCACTGGTATATAACGGTGCATTTCGCCATAGATATCCAGCGTCTTAACCAGCTTTTGGTCATACGCCTTTAAACCACAATTGAAATCATGAAGCTTTATACCGGAAAGTATTCTGGTCACACCATTAAACAACTTAGAGGGAATGGTCTTGGTTATTGGGTCATAACGCTTCTTCTTCCAACCAGAAACCAAGTGTTTTCCTGACTTGACCATTTCGAACAAATCAGGAATTTCATCAGGGCTATCCTGTAAATCCGCATCCATAGTAATAACAACTTCACCTTCGGCATGCTTAAAGCCTACATTCAAGGCCGCGGACTTGCCATAGTTTCTGTTGAATTTAATAGCCTTGATCGGATGCTCTTGAGCTAGCGTTTGCACTACTTCCCAAGAGCCATCAGTACTGCCATCATCCACCATTAGCACCTCATAAAGAAAGCCATGCGTTTTCATCACACGGCTTATCCAATCAATGAGTTCTGGTAGTGATTCCTCTTCGTTATAAAGCGGTATTACTATAGATATTTGTGTCAATTTCTAAAAATCTTCAGCCTCGTTTTTATTCACTGCAGAAACTATCGAACCCCAGATTAGCCCACCGAGCAGTACAAATACAATACCCAAAACTAAGGTAATCTCTGGATTTGATATGCCTGCTGAAAAGCCCGACATTTGTTCTATTTGCTCCTCCGACATTCCTTGTTCTCTCCAGCTGTCTTCAACTGCCTGTTGAATGCGTTGCATTACAGTGTCATCAATGAACTTAACGTATACATAGTTCACTACGTTTCGGATCACTCCTGCGATCAGTGCAGCGACCATACTTATCCTAAAGCCCTCGCCAAAGGTCATAAAACCACCATTATTAGTCTTAAACTCCTTGGTAGCCAATGCATACATAACCACGGCTATCACAATGTTCACAACAGGCCACCACGAAGCTTGTAATTCAAGTAATAGCGGAATTAAATTGATTACTGTGGCTACAAGACCATAAATCAATCCCCATTTTTTGGCCACCTGGCCTGTAGTTATTTGTTCTTCCATCTTAGTTTAATTAAGGTTGACGACTTGAAAAATACTTATTTTCTGCAAGTTTACCTACTTAAGGTCTATCACCTCTTCTTTTTTACTTAAGTGAATAATTGACAGGATTAACGATAGATTTTAGGCTTGGCGTGTTCTCAATACAATCGAAAAGATCGGGGTCAAGAAAATTCCAAAAATCAGCTTCTTCAAAAATGAATCAAAAATTAGGCTCGATTTGGTGATTTTGTCCAGAGAAGCCAGTTGTTCTGCAAAGTAGATCTCAGGATCGCTTTCTACTCCCTGCAAAATCATGTCCTTTCTCAACTCCATATCCGATTTAGCAGTCTCAATAAACATATTCAAGAAGTCGGGCTCTATCCACTGCATAAATACCAGGTAGAATATGGCAAACACAAATGCGATAGTACTATAGCAAATAAAACCAAGGCTCATCCCATGATAGAACCTCAGTTCACCATTATTATAATTAGACCTAAAATCTTTGATAGAAAGGAAAGAGAACAATCCAACGATCAAGATATCAAGCATAAAGGAAATCAGGTTTCTCCAAGGCTCTTGATCCAAATAGAAGAAAACCAGAAATGCCACAATGGCCATTAGCCCTCCTGCCAGTCCATACCGAAATGAAAGCCTGGGTATTATCGGATTAATCTTCATAATTATTGAGATGAAGCTCTCCTTTGTTTATGGTTCCAATGACGACCCCTTCCAGCGTATTACCGAAAACAGGTGAAGCCACTGATTTGGAATTATTGGTCTGAGAATTGAATGTCCAATGCTTCTTTGGACTAAAAAGTGTTAAGCAGGCATCTGCCCCTTCCTCAATTTTGGGTACTTCAATGCCCAAAATCTCTCTCGGATTCGAAGTGAAGTTACTCATCACTTGATCCAACTTATCTCCTAAGATAGCGCTTATGACACTATAGAAGGATTGTTGATTAGCCGAACCAAAGTCGGCTAAATCGAATTCAAGTTTCTTACCCTCTTCATCATGAGGGTTGTGATCGCTTACAACTGCATCGATAGTGCCGTCCAAAACTGCCTCAATAAGGGCCTGACGATCTTCTTCCAATCGATAAGGTGGATTGACTTTCAGGTTTGTGTCATAGTCTTCAAGATCCTGCTCGGTGAATTTCAGATAGTTCACACCTACATCGCAGGTTACTTTTAGGCCATCAGCCTTTGCTGCCTTAATCAATTCTACACTTTCCTTTGTTGAGACCAAGCTAAAGTGAATCTTTCCCCCTGCATAGTCGAGTAATTTCAAGTCTCTCTGAATCATCACAGATTCAGAAAGTGCAGGCATCCCTTTGAGGCCCAGCACCGTGCTAACTTGCCCTTCATTCATATGCCCAAAGGCAGTCAGGTGTTGATCTTCCGGCCTGTTAATCAATAGTCCATCAAATTTCTGTAGGTATTGAAGGGCTTTCAATAAGATGTCGGTATGCCATATTGTTTTTAGGCCATCGGAAAAAGCTATTGCCCCGGCATGATGTAAATCAATCATCTCCGTTAACTCCTTACCTTGACAATCAATGGTGACTGCCGCAATGGGGTGAAGGTTTACTGGAGAAAGTTTATTGTGTTTTTGATAGTATGAAACTCCATTCTTAGTGTTAACCACTGGATTGGTGTTTGGCAAGAGGGCTACATCAGTAAATCCTCCTGACAAAGCTGTCCTCGTACCACTATCAATATCCTCTTTATGCTCAAAACCTGGATCATTATAATGAGCCCTCATATCGAACCAACCGATGCTCAATTTCAAACCATCAGCGGAAATCACCTGACCATCAAATTCAATACGATCTGCGATCCGATGGATCTTGCCGTTTGAGATTAATACGTCCTTTGTGGATTTGTGAAGTGGAGAATCAGGGTGCAGAATTTCAGCAGCACGAATCAAAAATTCCATGCTACAAATATCGGATTAATATTATTTCTAAAAAAAGAAAAAGCAATGCTCCTAACAAGGCATACTTCCAAAGCGGAATTCCATCTATACCAGCCCTAATTTCTTCCTTAACTGACTGACTTCCATCACTATTCAATAATGTAACACTAGGCGCAGCACTAAGTTCCTCGAGATAATCGAAGTCAATGCTATGTATATCCGACTCCTCTTTGGGTAAATTGAAAGCTAAAGTGCCTACATTCTGATCATTAAGTACCAAATCATAATGTCCAGCCGATATTTGATCTTTTGGAATTTCCATAATCAACCTATTCTCTTCCTGACGTTGATCGGGGATTAATAGCACATCACCTCTTCTCAATTCATAAATATCACTCCTATCTTGACCGTTCATCGGATAAATAATCGTTTCATCATCAGTACTATAATACAAATTCGACAAATTGGCTTTGCTCCCAAGTGCAAGTTTGTAGAGAACCGGAACAAAAAGCGCATGATTCGGAAATGACGTCAGATCTGAATCAAAGCTGCTGGCAAAGAAAAATAAGCTGCCATTACTCAATACCTTAGATAAGAAAGACCTCCCATTCTTAAAGCTTAAATAAGGAAGTTCTTCATTAACTAGCCTAAACAAGACCCTTGCATTTGGCATCTCAAGGTTTTCAGAGTTTTCGACAAATACCCCCTCGAAAAACGGATTTTCATAGTCTGGCACCTCTAAATCGACTCGTTGCTGAGTTCCTCTAACAACGCCCAGTCCCAGTCTATTCAGCTCATTAGGGTTTGATTGTCTTGCTGGTACTATAAGCACTGTCTTACCCCCATCAATTGAATTAGAAATAGCATTGGAAAGCTGATTTGTATAAGTCGCTAGTTGGTTGATGAGTATAAAATCGGCCGATTCAATTTTCTGATTATCTAAAGCGTTCGCGTTAACCCTTTCAAATTGAAATAACTCATTGTCTTCGAAAAGAGCAGAAATAAATGAGGGAGTGTTGGATTGGTAAATTTCTAAAACTCGGATTTTATCCAACTGATTGATCGCTAAATAATAATCATTGTCAAAGGCCAACCCAGGGTCATCGAGTGTAATCCTGATCTTATCCATCCCTTGATCTACACTGGGAATTTCAAAATCATAACTAGCCAAAAGATCACCTTCAAAATTAACCTGGCTGGTTCCAGAAAGCCGATCATCGATGTACAGCTTTAAATTAACTTGATCAATACTTCGATCATTTCTTCTTAGCTGGATTCTTAAAAGATTTGTCACGCTGCCAGACAAAAAGGTATTTTGGAGATACACACTATCGACATAGATATTACTGTATTCTGAACCAGCAACTGGCACTAGAAAGTAGTTATTGGCTGTATCGGTTCTCAGCAGTTCTAAACCTGTGTTATCCTGAAAATCGGATACAAAGTAAATGTCTCCACTTATGCCCTGGCCAGTCTGTCTATTAGAAATTTCTAGAAAGCTACGGTCAACACCGACTTGTTTGATTTCTGTCAGATTATCGGTCAAAGAAGACTTGGTAAATTCTGTGGCTATTGAATTGCTATAGCTGTTTTCTATGAATCTAAATACAGTACCATCCGGATAGGCATTCACCAAATCCTGTGTAAGACTATATGCATTATCAAACGCAGTTTGCGCCCCATCTCCCCTCACAGAAAGACTCAAAGAGTTGTCCAAATAAACGAGCACTTCATCCTGTAAACTCAAATCATTCTTTTGATTCTTGTAAACAGGCCGGGCAAAAGTCAGTACTAGGAGAATCACACCGAGAATCCTTGAAATGAGTATTAATAACTCTACCGGTTTCCTTTTTGCAGAACTCTCTTCTTTTACTCGCTTTAGAAGTGAAGTATTCGAGAATTCAATCTTTTTTACTCTTCTAAGATTAAAGAGATGAATGATTATGGGAATTGATATCGCAAGGAGCCCCCATAGTAAAGTGGGGTTAAGAAAATTGATTACTGCGAGCATTAGAAACTGGAAAGTCTTTGAGATTCAACTCTAAAGACATAACTACGTAATTTAAGTAACTTTATGTTCAAGAATTTGCGAAAATTCTTTGAATGGAAGGCTTATCCATGATTCATGAGTTTTTTTCGGAAGGCACAAGCCCATAATGCTCGCCTGCTTTTTATCAATTTTACATTCTGGCTGTTGATCACTCTAATCTCAGCTACACAGCTCTATGTACGCTTTCAAAATAGTTATGAGGGTGGCTGGCCAAATTTTGTTTGGCGCCAATCAGTAGTTTGGATGGGCTGGGCGGTCCTCACTCCCTTTATATTTAGTTTGGTCAGCCGGGTTCGAAGCACGAATCGTTTGAAAAACGGGATGATTCACTTTGGCTATGCCATAGGTTTCACGCTAGTATATACGATTATACTTAGCACCCTTAGCAAGCTTTTCTTTAGCCCGGAAACGAGCATTTTTGAGTTTCTCCAAGCGAATTTGACCACAGGGACAGCGGCCAACTTGTTGGTCTACCTTCTCATTGCTGCCTTCAGTATGCTGATCATCTACTATCAGAAGGCCAAATTGAATAAAGAGCGCCAACACGAGCTGGACCTCGAAGTACAATCATTGGAAAAACAGCTCTTATCGGCTCAATTAGATACTTTAAAAGCACAGATTCAACCCCATTTTCTATTTAACTCTTTACACTCTATAGCCTCATTAATACGAAAGAATGAGCTAGAACTTGCTACGGAGACTATTGCCACCTTAAGTGATTTGTTAAGAGCCACGCTCAAAAATCAAGAAAAAAATCTCATTAGTCTGGAGGAAGAAATGGAACTCATAGCCAAATATCTTGAAGTAGAAAAAATTAGATTCGGTGATACCCTAAGGGTGAAGTTTCATCTGGATGAAAAAGCGAAAAGTACACAAATCCCTGCCTTCATTTCACAGCCAATTGTAGAAAATTGTTTTAAACATGCGTTCCATTCAATGGACAATGCTTCTTTAAAAATATCTGCAGTACTGGATGAAGATTATCTATCCCTTAACATTGAGGATAACGGTACGGATCTTTCTGAAAACACGGGAAAACTGTCAATTAATGGAATGGGCATCAAGAATGTCCGACAAAGGCTTCAAACCATTTACAATGGCTCCGCAAGCTTTTCTTTGTCAAAGAGTGCTAATGGTTGTACTCTTGCTAAGTTTGAAATTCCAATAAAGTCAGAATTGCATGAGTGAGTTCTACTATAAAGTATTCATAGTGGATGATGAGCCACTAGCAATTGATTCCATCAAGATATTGTTGGAGAAAGTTGAGGACTGTGAAATCATCGGTACCGCATCGAACGGCAAAGATGCTCTGAGTCACATCTTGACCCAAAGTCCGCACATCGTATTTATGGATATTCAAATGCCACATTTACTTGGAACCGAAGTGGTAGAACAACTGATGGGGCACGCGAATACTTTCTTTATTTTCGTCACCGCATTTGATGATCAAGCCATCAAAGCCTTCGAACTAAATGCCGTGGATTACCTACTAAAACCCTATACCGATCAAAGGTTTTACCAGAGCCTTAATAAGGCTAAAGCCCATTGTCGATCAAATGCTCTCAATCACATTATTGACTCTACTAGCTTTAGTACAAACGTTTCAAACAAACAGTATAGAACTGAAATTGCCATAAAGTCGGTAGGGAAAATCGAATTGGTACCCTTATCAGAAGTTATCTTCCTTAACGCTTCAGGTAACTATATTGAGGTCAATACCAATGGAGAAAAGTTTCTGAAACGTGGGACGATTAGCCAAATAGAGAGTGAATTGGATCCAGAAGTCTTCGTCCGAATCCATAGGTCGACCATTGTTAAAAAATCTGAAATTAAGGAGCTACAGAACTATTTCAATGGAGAATATATGGTCATACTAAAAACTGGCCATCAACTCAAGCTTAGCAGATCCTACAAAAATGCGTTAAAAGCTATTGTTGCGCTGGATTAACATCGTCTCACTTAGATAAGGCATTTTATCCCCACCTACTAACGGACCAACCCTTTTTCATAACACTCCCATCCTTTCCTAGTAAACCTTGAGAAACAATTATCACTATGCTCAAACATTTACTAAGCCTCTTATTTCTAGGTATACTAATTCAATCAAACGCACAAAATTTCAGCATCGACAATGAACATACCGCGGTCACTTCTAAGGTTCAAAGATTCGGATCTGTGGATGTTCTTGGTCGTTTTAATACAGTTAAAGGGACCATCACCTATGATCAAGACCCTTCAAAAATCGCGGCCGATGTCATTATTTCAGTCGAGAGTTATACTAGCAATAGTACAGGTGGGGAACAAGCTGTCAAGAGTCCCGCGTTTTTAGACGCTGCCAATTACACTGAAATTCGTTTCAAAAATCAATCTGTAACAAAACAAGAAGATCAATTCATCATGAAGGGTCAACTGACAATTCATGGAACCACCAATACTGTTGAGTTCCCTTTCAAAATTATAGGCCCTGCAAAAGACCCTAGAGGTCTGAATACCATGGCGGTATTTGCAACGTTGACCATCAATCGGCACGACTATGGTGTTACATTTGATAGAAAACTTCCGAACGGAAAGCCTCTTATAGGTAACGATGTAAGAATTGAGTTAAACGTACTCGCTGTAGAAGAATGATTACTTCATTCTTCCAGTTACTTCTTGCTCTGGTTTTGTTCCAATCCTCTGGATCGGCCAAGACCTATGAAATTAATTCTTTCAATACCCAAATATCATTTAGTGCTAAGCACTTTGGTGTTTTGAATGTCAGAGGAAAGTTCACTGAGTTCAAGGGTTCAATCGTTATAAATGGTGATTTGGTGGAAAATGTTTTTGTAGAAATAAATGCCAATACTATTAATACTGGCAACAAAAATCGTGATAGGAGCTTAAAGACAGATGTATTTCTCAACCCTGAGGCCTATCCTATCATCCGCTTTCAATCGACCGAAAATAAAGACAAGGGCGAGATTAAAGGCATTTTAAGCATCAAGGACTCTTCCAACATCGCAATATTGGCTTATGATACTCAAAGAGAGGATAAATTATTGATTCTCTCTGGAGATTGCTCTATCAAAAGAGATGATTTCAATTTAGATTTTGGCACGATGGACGATCTTGTCTCAAATGAAGTAAAAATAGAAGTATCAATCCGTTTGACTCTATAAATACGGGTAATTCAAGTCCATAAAAAAACCCTTATCTGTTATGGATAAGGGTTTTTAATAAAAATCTGGCGACTACTTACTCTCCCACCGGTAAAGGCAGTACCATCAGCGCAAGTGGGCTTAACTTCTCTGTTCGGAAAGGGAAGAGGTGGACCCCACCGCTATAATCACCATAAAATCTTAACTGTAGTTTTAAGGGGTAAGGATTAAGTCTTAAGGCTCACCTTAAATCTTTATCCTTATACCTTATCACTAACAGTGACATATTAATTGTAAGAGTATCACACAAAAAAGTGTTTGGCGCCACCTACTGAACAAGTCAGTAGGTGGCCTACGGAAAGTTTACGGGTAATTAGTACTGCTCGGCTTTGACATTCCTGCCTTTACACCTGCAGCCTATCAACGTCATCATCTATAACGTCCCTTATAAAGAAGTCTCATCTTGAGGGGAGTTTCGCACTTAGATGCTTTCAGCGCTTATCTCTTCCCAACGTAGCTACTCAGCGGTGCACCTGGCGGCACAACTGATACACCAGCGGTTAGTCCATCTCGGTCCTCTCGTACTAAAGACAGGTCCTCTCAAACTTCTTACGCCCACAACAGATAGAGACCGAACTGTCTCACGACGTTCTGAACCCAGCTCGCGTGCCACTTTAATGGGCGAACAGCCCAACCCTTGGGACCTTCTCCAGCCCCAGGATGTGACGAGCCGACATCGAGGTGCCAAACCTCCCCGTCGATATGAGCTCTTGGGGGAGATCAGCCTGTTATCCCCAGAGTACCTTTTATCCTTTGAGCGATGGCCCTTCCATGCGGAACCACCGGATCACTATATCCGTCTTTCGACCCTGATCGGCTTGTAGGCCTCACAGTCAAGCACCCTTATGCTATTGCGCTCTGCGTACGGTTACCAAGCGTACTGAGGGTACCTTTGAAAGCCTCCGTTACTCTTTTGGAGGCGACCACCCCAGTCAAACTACCCACCACACACTGTCTCCGCATTCGCGGATTAGGCATCAGATAAATAAAGGGCGGTATTTCACCAACGACTCCACCACACCTAGCGATGCAGCTTCAAAGTCTCCCGCCTATCCTACACATCATTTACCCAATACCAATGTGAAGCTATAGTAAAGGTTCATGGGGTCTTTTCGTCCCGTTGCGGGTAAGCGGCATCTTCACCGCTACTACAATTTCACCGAGCTCGTGGCTGAGACAGTGCCCAGATCGTTACACCATTCGTGCAGGTCGGAACTTACCCGACAAGGAATTTCGCTACCTTAGGACCGTTATAGTTACGGCCGCCGTTTACTGGGGCTTCAGTTCAATGCTTCTCCAAAAGGATAACATCCCCCCTTAACCTTCCAGCACCGGGCAGGTGTCAGGCCTTATACTTTATCTTTCGATTTCGCAAAGCCATGTGTTTTTGCTAAACAGTCGCCTGGGCCTATTCACTGCGGCTTCTCCGACAAGTCGGAGGAAGCGCCCCTTCTCCCGAAGTTACAGGGCCATTTTGCCTAGTTCCTTAGCCACGGATCACTCGAGCACCTCAGGATTCTCTCCTTGACTACCTGTGTCGGTTTGCGGTACGGGCACCATATACATATGCTTAGAGGTTTTTCTTGGAAGTCTGATTAGGATCACTATCCACGCTGCCGAAGCATTGTGGTACTATCGGGTTCATCAAGCCGTGCGGATTTGCCTACACAGCCTATAACTACACCCTTTAACGAACTATTCCGTCAGTCCGCGGATCTTTCACTACTCCGTCACCCCATCGCTGAATACGGTGGTATTGGAATATTAACCAATTGTCCATCGACTACACCATTCGGTTTCGCCTTAGGTCCCGACTAACCCTGATCCGATTAGCGTTGATCAGGAAACCTTAGTCTATCGGTGGGCGGGTTTCTCACCCGCCTTATCGTTACTTATGCCTACATTTGCTTTTCTATACGCTCCACAATCCATCACCAGATTGCTTCATCGCAGAATAGAATGCTCCCCTACCCAGTATAAATACTGCCTTAGCTTCGGTACTATACTTAATGCCCGATCATCATCGATGCCCTGTCGCTCGACCAGTGAGCT